>NZ_QKAP01000031.1 GCF_003247215.1 Malonomonas rubra
CATCGACAGGGCGACCGCGCGCACGCCGTAATCGTCACGCAGCCGCAGACTTTCTTCCAGCGCGTGTGTGTCATAGGGGTTCATGATAAAAGGGATACCATCCCGCACCAGGGCATTGGTAACAGGATCGATCTGCACCTGTGTGGTATCGGGAACCTGTTTAAGACAAGAGATGACCTGCATGATATCAACATCCTTTCCGATATAGATTATTCCTCCGCCACTGCCCGCCCGAAACAGATGGCAGCAAAGGATCAAAGTGTTATTTCAGTAAACTCCATATCGAGCAGATCGATAGACAGTGCGCGATCATCAAGGATCGAACCTTTATCGAGCAAAAGTTTACAAACTTCGGCAACTTCCAGGGCGGCAACAACAGCTGGAGTGAAGGAGGGATTGCCCATCGTCACCTCAACACCCTTGCCATTGTCGTTATTCCCATAAAGTCGATCGAAAGACAGTGCCCCTGGCAATACGGTGCTGACATGGCCATACCAACCGCCAATCGCCCCATGCACCAGCGGGATTCCCAACAGGGTACAAACCTCAGCCAGTTCAAGTCTGACTGTCACGCTGTCAAGGCAGTCAACCACTACATCGGCGCCCCTCAACAAGCGCTCACCGTTGCCCATGCCAAACGCTTCCTGATACGCAATTACAGTCACTGCAGGATTGATCGCGCCAAGCTGCTCAACCGCAGCCGCCACTTTCGGCTGCCCAAGATTTTTAATCGATGAAAGCAACTGCCGGTTCAGGTTATGTTCCTCAAAACAGTCAGGATCTATAGCGGTAATTCTGCCAATCCCCAGCCTGGCCAGCCCTGCGAGAACGTACCCGCCGAGCCCACCGCAACCGATCACTGCGACGTGACGTGCAAAGAGTCGATGTTGTTCAGGGACCGAAAGCATCGCCCGGTTGCGCTGGTAACGGGCAGGCAGGAGTCCGTTTGCAAGTGCGATTTCCTCCACCTCAGCCAAACCTTTGCGGAAGCACTGACTGGCAGCAAACTGCGCTGCCCAGGGAAGCAGACCATTTCTGCTCCTGGCCTGTAAAAAAACGAGCAAATCGCTCATTTCAACCACCACCAACCAGCGGAAATAAGGAAATCGTATCCCCCTCACGCAACGGCTGTGCCAACTGAGCATGGCGTCCGTTAACCAGAACCACACCCAGCTCTGCCTCGGCGATTTTAAGCATTGCCGCCACCTCAGCACAGGTTGTGGTCACGGAAAGCTCAAATTCCTGAACCTTGAAACGCCCCTGACGAAAGTTGGCAAACAATTTGACCAAAATCTTCATAATGCCCCTAGATAGTCTCCCGGCAGTCACCGAGAAAAAAATTCCCGGAGTGGGACACTGTGACCCACTCCGGGCAGGAGAGAGAGTCTACACTCTCTTAAGAGACTGTTTAAAAATTCCAGAACTCATCGATTTCTTCATCGGTGAAGTCCCAGACCACGTTGTGCGGCGGAACCGGATCGACGTTAAAAAATTCGGGCAGACGATCATCCTTGTTGGTGAAACCCGCCGCGAGGTTAAATCCACGCTCGGTCTTGAGGATGTTCTTGCCAAGGTCGGTCACATCGTCACCGGTCAACTCGATGCCGAAGCGGGCATTGATCATATCGATCAGCGCCGGCAAACACTCGGGGATATCGAGCGCCGGGAAGGCAATGAAGATACACATACCTGTTGAGTCAACGGCAGCGGTAGCGATCTGCAGATTACGTGACAGCTCTACCTGACCTTCTTTCTGCAGAGGATCGACAAAACCACCGACATTCAGGATGTTGGTGGCAATGGTATATCCAGCGGTGTGGTCGGCACCCATGGTGCTGGTCGCGTAGGTGATGCCGATCCCTTTGACGCTGCGGGGGTCGTAAGCCGGGATGCCCTGATTCTTGACCACTGGAACGCGGGTCACACCGTAGGTTTTGCCGACACTGCCCGCGCCACCTCCAAGGATACGACCGAGCGGGGTCACCTTGCCGATCTCTTCTTTCAGCAGACGAATCACGCCCTTTCCGTCGCCAAAGGGAAGAATTCCGGCCTCCATTGCCACACCGAACATAACTGCGGTCTCGATTGAATCGACACCGATATCGTCCATTATATTGTCGGCCTCGGCGATATCGTCGAGAGTTTCGATGCAGCAGTTGGCTCCCAGTCCCCAGATGGTCTCATACTCGAAGCCGGAAGTTACATACTTGCCATCTTTGTCGTTGTAAACCTGAGAACACTGAATGATACAGCCGGCGTGACAACCGTGCTTGGTTTTACCTCCGCGCTCGACAATCGTATCGTGCATCGTCTCGCCGCTGATGTTGTCGTGGGCTTTAAATTGGCCATAAGTGAAGTTACGAGTTGGCAGACCGCCCGCCTCGTTGAGAATGTTCACCAGCACATTGGTCCCATAGGTCGGCAGACCTTCACCAGCAACCGGATGATCCAGCAAGGCTTTGGCAAAAGTGCGGGCCGCAACTTTAAACTTTTCCGGATCGGCGATGGTGATCGCGCCGGCACCGGTCGAGTCAATGGTGATGTACTTGATCTTCTTCGACCCCATGACCGCGCCCATCCCACCACGACCGTGGCTGCGGATCTTGCTGTCGGGATCTTTAACCGAAATATTGGCGGCAGCCATCTTCGCTTCACCGGCCTGGCCGATTGTGATAACGCCAATTTTCTTGTCGTGCTTAGCTTCAAGCGCCTCGATGACGGCAAAATTGCCCTTGCCAATCAGCTCGCTCTCTTCAGCAATTTTCACCCCATCGACGGTCAGATGGAGGCTGTAGAATTTATCGTTCTTTGGCTGACCTTCAATGATCAGCGCCTTGATCCCCATCTTGGCGAACTGCTGAGCGCTGGTACCACCGGCGTTACTTTCTTTGATGGTGCCGGTTAGCGGACTTTTGGCGCCACAGGACATGCGGCCGGAGTTGGCTGCTGGGGTTCCAGACAACAGGCCGGGGGCAAATACCAGTTTGTTATTGGGGCCGAGCGGATGGCAGGTTGGCACCACCTCCTCGGCAACGATGGTCGAGGTCAGTGCCCGGCCACCAAGACCGGCCCAGTTAGCGGGCACTTCCTCGACACTGCTGGTCAGGTCGGTCATATTTACGCGAAAAATCTTGTCCATCTCAATGATTCCCTTTCATAAAAGGTCCATACATCAACACTTATTCAATCTCCTTTCCGAAAGGGAGGCCTCACCGTTTCCAGCAAAACCCAGTGGCCTGCCACCATCAGGAGAAATCCTTTAAGGTGTTCAAGCTCGGAGATTGCCGCCGGCGAAAGCGATATCCGCCGGCGGTTTCGATCAACAAAAGCCGTTACATGGCAGCCTTATAAATTCCAATGACCTGATCGAGGGTCGCCAGACGCGGGTTTGTCAGCATACAAGCGTCCTTCTGAGCATTCTCGGACATGATCTTGAGGTCGCCTTCTTTAACATCAAGTTCGGTCAAACCGGCCGGGATACCGATGTCCGCAGACAGCTTCCGGATTGCTGCGATGCCTTTAGCTGCTGCTTCGACATCAGACAGACCGGAGATGTTCTCACCCATGGCTACGGCGATATCTGCGAAACGCTTCGGGTTGGAGATCATGTTGAACTCGCAAACCGAAGGCAGCAGGATGGCATTGCAAACACCATGCGGCAGGTTGTAGAAACCGCCAAGCTGGTGAGCCATGGCATGAACGTAACCGAGGCTGGCATTGTTAAATGCCATCCCGGCCAGGTACTCAGCGTAAGCCATCTTATCGCGTGCTTCCACGTTCTGACCGTTAGCTACTGCCGGACGCAGGTATTCTGCGATCAATTCGATCGCTTTGATCGCGCAAGCGTCGGTGATCGGAGTGGCGATGGTCGAAACATAAGCCTCGACAGCGTGAGTCAAAGCATCCATACCGGTTGCAGCGGTCAACGGAGCTGGCTTGCCGACCATCAGAACCGGGTCGTTAATGGCAACGTTAGGGGTACAGCGCCAATCCACGATCGCCATTTTGACCTTGGTGTCGGTGTTGGTGATGATGCAGAAACGGGTCATCTCCGAGGCAGTACCGGCTGTGGTGTTGATGGCGACAAACGGAGGCATCGCCTTGGTTGTTTTGTTAACCCCTTCCAAGTCACGGACATGGCCGCCGTTGGTGGCAACCATTGCGATCCCCTTGGCACAGTCGTGCGAAGAGCCGCCACCCAAAGAAATGATAGTGTCGCAACCTTTGTCCTGATAGATCTTCAGACCGTCGTGAACGTTGATGTCGGTCGGGTTTGGTTCGGCACCGTCGAAAATCTCCACGGCAACGCCGGCGGCTTCGACCTGTTCTTTGATCTGGTCGGCCATCCCCATTGACGAGATCCCCTTATCAGTAACTAGCAACGCCTTGGTACCACCAAGCGCCTTAACCTGGTCGCCAGTCTCTTTGGAACAGCCAACACCCATCAGAGACACAGTCGGAATAAAGAAGCCGTAAGTTTGATCTGCTAAAGCCATTTTTTCTCTCCTTCTTGTTGTTTGAATTTGTTTCAGCCCACTGCATCCAAAAATAGAACGCGGGTTTAGGCTATCAGCAACAACGATGCCAGCCAGAGAAAAAAATTGCTAACATACTGTAAACACAATATTAAATTTCAAACAATCCGTTACAAACAACATCTGGACTAGACCATCAGGGACCGCAAAATATCGATACAGAGCGTTCCGATTTGGAGCGATGTGAGCCAATAAGGGCAGCTACTACCCCCCCAAAAAGCAGAAGAGCGATGAGTGACATTCAGCTACATTCTGGAACGTATTGCCCCAAAACAGCACACCCCCTCCCCTTCAATGGTCATTTCGCATGAGGCTATTTTTGCCATCTCTTTCTCTCATAAAAGACTCAGCAAAAATTTGGCCGATATTCGCATCGCGTATACAAAACAGCGTTCAAAGACGGGGACTTACTCCAACCGACAGCACTCTTTGACAAGTACGCTCGTAAGAGCTACGAAGAAGCTCACAACTAAATTGACACAGCTTTTGCAAAACCCTGCTCAGTCTCTGGCTAGACAAACGCCTACCCATTTAAAAAGAAACGCACTAACAGGAACTTAACAGTTCATAGAGAAAATCATCTAAAAACAGATATGTTCAGGGAGTTATGACGACATGAAGGCTTTAATCCAATTACTGCTTAGCACCTTTCTGCTGACGACCTTAATCACCCCGGGACTGGCCAGCGAGCACCTGCGGCTGGCGACCACAACCTCGACCGAAAACTCCGGCCTGCTGGCTTACCTGCTGCCGCCGTTCGAGAAAGCCAATGACTGCGTAGTCGACGTGATCGCTGTCGGCACCGGTAAAGCGATCAAGCTGGGCGAAACTGGCGACGTCGATGTCATCATGGTGCATGCCCGCAGCAAGGAAGATAAGTTTGTGGCGCAAGGGTATGGCGTCGACCGACTCGACATCATGTACAACGACTTTGTCGTTCTTGGTCCGGACAGCGATCCAGCTGGCGTCATGGGAACCAAGGACGCTGCCACCGCTATGGCAAAGATTGCCGCCAGCAAAAGTACCTTTGTTTCCCGTGGCGACGATTCCGGCACCCACACCCGAGAAAAACAGTTGTGGAAAAAAGCAGACGTAACACCTTCTGGCGACTGGTACTTGGAAGCGGGCCGCGGCATGGGGGAAGTGATCGTCATGGCTGGCGAGCGCCAAGGTTACACTCTGAGCGACCGCGGTACCTACATCGCTTATTCCGATAAAACCCCGCTGAAGATCGCAGTAGAAGGTGATGCGGGCCTGTTCAACCCTTACGGCGCAATCATGGTCAATCCGGTCAAGCATCCGCACGTCAAAGTCGAACTAGCGAAAAAATTCCTTAATTTTCTCGTGTCCGACGAAGCGAAAAAGCTGATCACCGGCTTCCGCAAAGGCGGCAAGCAGCTATTTTACATTGCTGAATAAGGAACTCTGTTGGGCTACTTAGGCGACTCACTCGTAACAGCCATCGAACTGATCTTCAGCTTCGATCGGGAGGTCCAGATGACTGTCTGGACCTCACTTTACACCTCCAGTACGGCGATTGTCATCGCACCAGCCCTAGGGATACCGATCGGCTTGTGGTTGGCCCTCAGCCGCTTCCGCGGCCGGCAGTTGGCGATCTCCCTGCTCAACACACTGATGGCGTTACCGACAGTGGTAATCGGTCTGCTGCTGTTCGGTCTGTTCAGTCGTCAGGGACCACTCGGCCCGTTCGGCCTGTTGTTTACCCCCTGGGCAATGATCGCCGGACAGGTGGTGCTGGCCACGCCGATCGTTGCCAACCTGGTGCTGGCTGCGGTTACCGGGGCGGACAACCGCATTATCAACACAGCCCTGACTCTAGGCGCCTCACAGTTCCAAGCCGCCCTGCAGCTGTTACGCGAGATCCGCTTCGGCGTGATGGCATCTATAATCGCCGGTTTCGGTCGGGTCGTCGCCGAAGTCGGGGTGGCGATGATGCTTGGAGGCAACATCCGAAACAGCACCCGCACCATGACTACAGCCATTGCGCTGGAAACCAGCAAAGGCGAGTTCTCTTTCGGGTTGGCTCTCGGGATCGTATTGATGACCGTGGCCCTTCTTGTCAACTTGGGATTGAATATTTTGCAACAGAGATGAATTAATGGACGGACGACTAAGTGTAAATAACCTGATCCTCAGGCAGGGAAAAACCTTCAGCCTGAAAGTCAGCCAGCTGGAGTTGCTACCACGCCGTATCTACGCCTTGACCGGACCGAACGGAGCCGGAAAAAGCACCCTGCTGAAGCTGTTGGCGTTTCTGACGGTTCCTCAGCAGGGAACAATCAGAATTTCCGGTTGCCACGGAGGACTGGGAGCTCAGCGTCGGCAAGTCACCTTGGTCGAGCAGTCTCCTTACTTGCTGGACGGTACGGTCGCTGACAATCTGGTATATGGCCTGAAACTTCGCAGCATTACCGGCCGGGAGCGCCAACAACGCATCGACTCGGCATTACAGCGTGTCGGGCTAGCAGGCTTTGCCCAGCGCCGCAGCGACGAACTCTCCGGGGGCGAGACACAACGTGTCGCCCTGGCGCGAGCCCTGGCACTACAGCCAAAGGTTCTTCTACTGGACGAGCCGACTGCCAATTTCGACAATATGAGCCTGGCTATTTTCGACGAATTACTGAGAACACTGCCCGACGAAGGGATCACGGTCATCTTCTCCACCCACGATCCGTCACAGCCGGAACGCCTGAGAGGAGAAACCATCCGTATCGACAACGGACGTCTGCTCAATACCCCGCACCGGGTAAAAACGTCTGGCAATCTGCCACGGAACGAAAAACGGCCATGGCCGGAAGCCTTAAACATGTATGCGCGCTGATCCTTAGTCGAATTGCCCTGCTTGCTGAAACAGGTGGTCGTTCAGCAACATTGCTGCCAAACGAGAAAAACAGGGATATTTCTGCGATAATGGTTCAATCAACAGCAGTGAACCACAGATCCGATACCACAATAAGAAAGAATAGTTATGAACATCAGTAAATTTGTCACCCCGGAAATTATTTTTGGCTGTGGCTCGCTGAGCCAGGTTGGCGAAAGCGCCCTGCGCCTGGGAGCCTCCAAAGCCTTTGTCGTCAGCGATCCGGAAGTAATCAACGCCGGCTGGGCCGACCGGGCCATCGACTACCTGAAACAGGTCGGGCTGAAGACCGAGCTGTTCGCCGACCTGACCACCAACCCGAAAGACACCGAGGTGGAAAAAGGGGTGAAGACATACCTGAGCTCAGGCTGTGACGCGATTATTGCTGTCGGCGGCGGCAGCCCGATCGATGTTGCCAAAGCAGTGGCCATGCTCGCCACCAACGACGGCTGGCTGCAACAGTTCGAGGGGATCAACAATATTTCCCGGCCACTGCCACCGATGGTCATGGTGCCGACCACCGCAGGTGCCGGTTCCGAGGTGAGTCAGTTCACCATCATCATCGACACTGCCCGCAAACTGAAGATGTCGATCATCTCCAAATCGCTGGTTCCGGACATCGCCATTGTCGACCCCGAGCTACTGCACACCAAGGACAGTCTGTTGGCCGCAGCTACCGGCGTCGATGCCCTGACCCACGGGATCGAATCGTACGTTTCGCTGGCGGCGACCCCGCTAACCGATATTCATGCCATCAACGCCATCCGCCTGATTTCGCAGAACCTGCGACAGGCCGTCCGTGACCGAAATGATATCGAAGCGAACACCAACATGGCGATGGCCAGCCTCTCGGCCGGGATCGCGTTCTCAAACGCCATCCTCGGCGCCACCCACGCCATGACTCACCAGGTTGACGGTCTGATCGATCAGCACCATGGCGAGACCAATGCTGCGATACTGCCACATGTCATGGAATTCAACCTGAGTGCCGTTCCGGACCGCTACGCCACCATTGCCTCAGCCATGGATAGGCAGGTTCAAGGGATGCCGGCAACCGAAGCCGGAGTCCTGGCGATCAATGCGGTCAACGAGTTATTGCAAGATATCGGCCTGGCCAAGGGATTGGGAGAAATCGGCATCAAACCGGAGATGATTAGGGCTCTGAGCAAGAACGCCCTCAACGATGCCTGCCTGATCACCAATCCGCGCGAGGCAAATCTGCAGGATATTGAGGACATATTCTTCAAGGCACTGTAGCTGCATATTCGACTTAGGGGGTCGCTGTGAAAAATCGCGAGAAACTGCTGGAACAACTGACCGGGGTCAACTCCTCGAA
Source organism: Malonomonas rubra (assembly GCF_003247215.1). GTDB lineage: Bacteria > Desulfobacterota > Desulfuromonadia > Desulfuromonadales > Geopsychrobacteraceae > Malonomonas > Malonomonas rubra_A. Next base: position 8,753 of record NZ_QKAP01000031.1, read on the forward strand.
GCTCAACTATTATGTCGAGTTGAAAAAAACCACTGAGGACGCGCTCAAACAGAACAGTCGCCTGGAGATTCTCCACCAGCTGACTCGCGATATCAACATCGACATGTCGATTCAAGACATCCTCGACCGCACTTTCAACAAACTTCCACAAGCACTCCCTTGTACCTTTATGGGGATCATTGTCCTGAAAAAAGGAAAATTGCAGCTGAAAGCTGTGGCTCCGCGTGACTACTGCCGCATCGATCATTTTCCAGACGATGCCCCCTCCTGGGAGGTCATCCGAAACAAAACGGCCGGCATTTTCGAGGCGAATCACGGCCCCAGTTCGCACGTTTGGTACAATAAGGAATACGCAGAGACCTTAACCTCTTTTGCAATCGCCCCGATGTTTGAACGTGCCCAAGTGATCGGCGCGCTGGTTGTTGGCCGCTCGACCGAAGCCCCTTTCTCCAAGGCCGAGCTGAACTTTACCAGTCACCTGGCCGATCAGATGGCAATCAGCATCCAGAATGCGCGTCTGTATAAACAGGTTTCACGCACTACCAAAGAGTGGGAAGAGACCTTCAAGGCTGTGACCGATCCGATTTTCCTGGTCGATGTCGACTACAATGTGCTGCGCCATAACGGCCGACTACCTCCCGAGCTGAGTCAACCCTGGCAACAGGCCCTGAGCAACAAATGCTTTGCTCTTCTGCATGGCCAGTCGGATGTCTGCCCGAACTGTCCAATCGAAGAGATAAAACGCACCGGCCAACCGATGCAACGCAACTGGCAGACCGATTCAGGGACGCTGTTGGAAATCTATTACTACCCGGTTTTCAACGAAGAAAAGCAGCTGGTAGCGATCACCATTATCCTCAAGGACGTCACCCAGAAAACCAAAATGGAAGCACAGCTGGTTCACTCGGCCAAGCTTGCGGCTCTCGGTGAGATGGCTGCCGGTGTTGCGCACGAGCTGAACAGCCCGATGACGGTCATCATCGGCACCGCCCAGATGTTAGCACGCGAGCAGGAAACCGACTCCCCCGAATTTGAAAGCCTGCAGGATGTGATCAACTGTGGCTTACGTTGCAAACGAATTATTCAGAACCTGCTGACCTTCTCCCGCCAAGATCAAGTTCCGATGACCGAAATCGACCTGAACGAGCAGGTCAGACGGGTACTTGGATTGATTCGCTATCAGATTAACCGTAACCAGATCCAGTTGCTCGATAAGCTTGACCCTAACCTGCCGCTGGCAACGGCTAATGGCGCACAGATACAGCAGGTCATTACCAATCTGATGATCAACGCCCGCGACGCCTTGAATGAATCGCCGCGACGCAAAAAACAGATTACCGTCTCCTCCGGAGTCCGGGAGGTGAACGGTCAATCCTGGGTCGTGCTCAGTGTAACCGACAACGGAATCGGCATTGCTCCAGAGAATCTGAAAAAGATTTTCACCCCTTTCTTCACCAGTAAAGATGCGACCAAAGGGACCGGCCTCGGCTTATCGGTCAGCCTCGGAATTGCCGAATCACATTCGGGAACCATGGAAGTCGAAAGCAAATTGGGCAAGGGAAGTACCTTCTCTCTGATACTGCCCTTGCCCGAAAACACCTCGAACGAGCCTCTTGCAATTAAGGTAGATAACATTGAATGAGAAGCGAATACTGATCATTGATGACGAAGTGGATGTCTGCAACTTTTTTAAACGCCTGCTTGCAAAGAGAGACATTCAAGTAGTCACAGCGACCAATGAGAAAGAAGCACTTTCAGCACTGGAAAACTACCCATTCAGTGTGGCGATGGTCGATTTGAAGCTCCCCGACACCGACGGGCTGACCCTGCTGCAGTACATCAAAAACGCTCAACCAAGCTGTGAAGTCATCATCATGACCGGCTTCAGCACGATCAAAACGGCGGTCCAGGCGATGCAGTGCGGAGCATTTGAGTACATCGAGAAACCATTTGATGACATCGACGAGCTAGAGACACTGATCGACAAGGCCGCCGACCATGTACATAAGCTGCAAACGGGGCAGGTCGAAAAGGAAGAGTGGGACGCCATCGCCGAACGGGTCGGCTTCTTTGTCGGCCGCTCTCTGGAAATGCGTCGCATGGTCGGTTTGACTTACAAGATCGCCGCCAAAAATATCAACATTCTGATTCAGGGCGATACCGGGACCGGTAAAGAGGTGCTGGCCCGCTTCATCCATGCTGCATCAAACCGAGCCGATCAACCCTTCATTGCCGTCAACTGCGGAGCGCTACCGGAAAACCTACTGGAAAGTGAACTCTTCGGCCATGAGCGCGGTGCGTTCACCGGTGCCAACCAGTCGCGCCGAGGCATCTTTGAGCTGGCGCATCGAGGCACCCTGTTTTTGGACGAGATCGGTGATGCCAGTCCCTCGATCCAGGTTAAGCTGCTCCGCGTCCTCGAAACCGGCGAGTTCTGTCGTGTCGGCAGCGAACGACCAATTAAGACCGATGTCCGGATTATTTCCGCCACCAATGTCGATCTGGAAAAAGCGATCGAAGAAAAATCGTTCCGCGAAGACCTTTACTACCGGCTCAATGTCGTTCGCCTGTCAACGCCCACCCTTGCGCAGCGTCGTGAAGACATCAAAGCGCTTTCCGAGCATCTGATCCGGCAGTACAGCCCTGGCCTCAAACTGCATCCCAAAGCGGCCGAGATACTGGAGAACTACTCCTGGCCCGGAAACATCAGGGAACTGGCGAACATCCTGCGCCGAGCTGTCGCGCTGTGCGACGGAAACACGATCAGTGTTCCGCACTTGTCATCCCGGTTGTCCGAGGAGCGCCCGAACCGCTCCGACCGACTACAACTCACCGCAGCAGAAGAACCGAAAGCAACGGCCACCGCACAACGGCCGGATGATTTCTGGCAGAACTACGCCGACGAAGACCATCTGCAAAACTTAAGCCCCGGAGAACTGAACCAGCTGCTGCTATCGCTTCGCGGGCTGGAAAAAATGCTGCTTAAGGTCATGCGCAGCAAAGGAATCAAACCACCGCAAAGCCGTATTCTCAAGGAGTCAGAAGCCGAAGCCATTAAAAAAACTCTGGAGGAAAACCGCTGGAACATTACTGCTTCAGCCAAAATCCTCGGCATTGCCCGCAACACTCTGCACCGCAAGATCAAGACTTACGGGCTGGATCAACATTAAACTTATTCAGAGAAGATTCTCTAGAGAGTATTCAGAACCAGCAGTACTTTATGACTGGGCGATGTGCCTTTTGCAATGCCTGCTATATGACGAAAAGAGCCAACCATGCCTAACAACAGCCTCAAGTGTCCCAACTGCAACGCTACCGTCACCACCTATCGCAACCCATTCCCGACGGTCGACATCATCATCAGACAGGGAGAACAGATCGTGCTGATCGAACGCAAAAACGAACCGTTCGGTTGGGCCCTCCCCGGCGGCTTTGTCGATTACGGCGAAAGCCTGGAGCAGGCAGCACTGCGTGAAGCCCAGGAAGAAACTGCCTTGGACCTGAAACACCTAAAGCAGTTTCACGCTTATTCCGAGCCTGATCGCGATCCACGTCAGCACAATATTTCTGTAGTTTTTACAGCTGAGGGCGAGGGCCTGCTGTGCGGCGGCGATGATGCGGCCCAAGCCAAATTGTTCTACCTTGATGCACTGCCACAGCTCTGTTTCGATCACGCCAAAATCTTAGCCGATTACCGGAACAGCCTTACCGGCTAAGCTTGATCGCCTCATTACATCTATTTAATCACGATAGAGAATAACCAGATGACAACAACGCCTAATACAAGCATTCGCCTCTTCGGCAATCTGCACAGTCTACGTCTCGAACGTGGCCTCTCACCAACTGCCGAAACCTGCCTGATCCAGAAGGTCGAACGGCCTCTTCTGTGGCTGAAGAGCTTGATCTGCCGCTAGAGCGAGTCGAAGGTGTTTTTTGCAATCACATCGCATGCAGCCTTGATAAAAATCTAAAACCAGATGATGAAATCGCCCTTATTCCAACCGGAGTTCCTGGACCGCACCGCTTCATGCTCGGTATTCATAACCGTCATAAATGATTGAAGCTAAAAATAATACTCATCACAAACAGTGGTTTTAAACTATAAAGTTTCTAAGCACAGATGCTGTCGGTTTCCTTCTCTAGCGGGCGGGCGTTAACCTCACAGAGAATTAAAAGCAAAGACATAGGAATATGACCTACCAAAAAAACAACGAACCAGGAAAGATTGGAAGGGTGGCCGACCGCCCTGATCCGGTAAGGTATTTATCTATCCTTGTCAGGTCATTACACCAAATTGCAGTGGCTCTTTTTATCGGTTCTTTTCTCTTCAACGACAATGATCGGATAACGGGAACTTTTTTGATTTTTGTCGCCTCAAGCGGGCTGCTCTTATTGGCATTGGAGGGGCTAAGGCACCGGCAATTTTACCGGGAGTTTTTTGGGCTTATTACTTTTATTAAATTTGTCATCATAGGTTTTTCCTACCATCACCTGTTGCCGCCGACGCCAGCTTTGATGTTTGTCTATTTCATAGCTGCAACCATTTCACATGCTCCCAAACGAATAAGACATCGACTGATTTTTTAACTCTCATCACGAGCAAATTATGCAACCGGTTTTGAAACCGGTGTCCCGTCCTGAAATAAGTCTCCTCGGTGTAAACTTATTTCAGGACGGAACACCGTAAAAAAGGGCCTGACGCCGGAGACGTCAGGCCCTTTGCTGAGTAGTTACAAGTTATCGTGCCGGCAGCACGCAGTTACGCCAGGACCAACGGGTCTGATCGGCAAAACGAGGTAAACTGAGCAGCCTTTTTACGTCCGATTTCTGCACTGTCCCCTCTGCTGCATAAAGGCGAACCATGACACTGAACTTTTCGAGTTTAGCAACGACTCCTTTGCCGCGGCGGTAAAATCCATTTTCCACCCAGTGCACGGAAACATCCATTCCCAGCTGCAGTTTCTGATCGCCGCGAGTCAGCTCATAGAGATTATCGACCAAGGTATGTCCTCCCTTGTTCCCAACGCATTAATTCAGGATTCCTTCCAGCTCTGGCTCGAAAATTTCCCAGACCCGTTTTTCCAATTGGTCAATAAATTCGCGGCTGGTGATGTTTGGTAGTTTAATGTGAGGATTCGGCTTGTCGATGGTTTCTGCAGGAATGCGGAATTCGTCTTTGCTATAACCCTGACGCATCTCCAATGCCAGTCCACGCAAAAAGGCGCGGCGCACAGCAGCGCGAACATCAGCAATGGTGACATCGAAGTTAAATTCACTTTTCAGGCAATCGACCACCATCTGCGTACCGATTCCCTTGGCGATATCGAAAAATTTGCACAGTCCGATCATGTCGAAGCCTACTATATGCAGCTTGTCCTCGGTGACCCCCCGCACCCAGGAGTCGAGATCCGACTTCCCTTCGCGCGTCAGCAAACCGTAGGTACCCATCGACATATGGCCTCCGGCAATCGCCCAGGCATAACCGGGGTTACTTTCTGGCTGATACGCTGGTAACTCCAGCCCCTTAACCTGATAGGCGTAAGCGGTTTCTCCAAGCTGTTCCGACAAGCGCATCAATCCTTGTCCGACATCCGGGCAGTCTCCCGTTCCCGCCCGGATGATCAGGTCACGGGCCTTTTCATAATCGCCAAAACGGGCACCATTGAGAATCGGTGCCTCCGGGTGTCGCTCGTTGTAGGCCATCACATAAGCGATGGTGACACCGAGAGAAATTGAGTCCATACCGTAGTTGTCACCCAGCTGGATCAGCCGAGCGGCCTGACCGGCATTGTGAATCCCGATATTGGTGCCAAGCAGATTGAGCGGCTCGTAGTCGAACTTGGCTAGAAACTCCCCTTTATTGCCATCGACATTTTTTTCGGAAATATTGTTGTGGCAGGCGATCCCGCAACGGTAACAGGCCTCCGTCTGGATGTGATAGTCGGGCTCAACGTTTTCGCGGAACAGCTTTTCAGGGATATCGTTTCCCGCCGGGCGAAAATTGTTATAAGGAACGGCATGGAACTCCTGCAGCACATCGTATGCCGCCCAGGTTCCACCACCACCGCCACGGCTGAGCGGCTGGATGCGGACCGAGCCGCCCCCTTTGATAACGTTGAGATTGGCCGCTTTAACCAGCTCGCTCGGCTTGCGGACTTTATCCTTACTCTGTGCGACCAGAGCGAGAACGTTCTTGTAACCCATCAGGCTGCCCATGCCGCCCCGACCGGCGAAACGGCACTTGTCCTCTTTCGACTTTAGTTGGTTCTCGGTCGAGAGAGCCACAGCGCCCATATAATTGTTTTTCCAGTTTTCCCCTGCCGGACCGATGGCGGCAAAATGCGCATCGGGATATTCTTTCTGCAGAGCCATAATTTTATCGTGCGTCGACAGACCGAGCAGGTGTTCGGCCGGTTTCAATTCAACTTTGGGACCGGAATCGCTCTCGCTGATCACCACGTAGACCGGATGCTCCGAGCGGTTCTCGAAAATCAGCTCATCCAGGCCGGTCCACTTGAATTTGGCTCCAAACTTGCCGCTGCCGGTTGACCACATAGCTGCCGGCAAACCTTTCTTTGAACCTTTGATCGGGCTATAACCGGAAAAATAGGTCCGCAAAGCGGTCATCACGGTTGATCCGGTCAGCAACCCGGTATTGATAATCAATGGGTTCTCGTCACAATAAGCGTTGTCAATCTGCCGCTGTGCCAGTTCCTGAAAGGAACGGCCGAAACCACCGAGCACATCCTCAAAATTCCGACAGGGCACATTGGCAAATTCCTTTGTCCCGCAGTGCAGATCAACTATGCAACGGTGGTAGGAAACTGCTGCCGACTCTGAGACCGGATCAGTCGTTTGAATATTCATAAAAACATGTCCTTTGTTCTGTTTGCTGAAAAAATCTTTACTTACTTACCTATTAGCCGCCGTCGACAAATGGCATCAGCACAACGCTGTCCTTCGGCTTCAAAACCGTTTCGCTACTAGTATGAAGGCCGTTCAACAGGATGATCCCTAGATGTTGAAGCGGTAATTCAAGCCTCTCAATAAGCTCCTCAATTTTAGTTCCGTCCCTGCAGATTATGTCCTGTTGGACAAAACGGCCGGTTTTGAACAGCCCGACCAGCTTGACATGAACCAACATCAAGCCGCGACCGCATGGAGCCTGCGCAGATGACATTCGATCAGATCCTGATAGTTGTCTTTGTCCCCACCGTTATAAACCAGTGAGGATGAAATCTCACTGGCCAGAATCGCCTGCTTGATTTTACTCGGCAGGTTGTCGATCCGCTGTTGCAACAATGGGTCTTCTACGACGCATTTCGGCAGATGGCGAACCAGAGTCTGCCGATAAAGTGGTTCATCACAAAGTTGCTGATTGGCCGAGAAGAAGCTGAACAGTTTGGCGTACCGCTGGTTGATTTCCCGACTGATCTGATCGGACAGTTCCGTGTAACAGGCATCTCCTTGCGCTTCGCAATGACGACGGAAGATCAGGCGCGCTTCATCCTCGGAGCGTCGGTTAAGAATCCCCAGCACATCGCCAACATACTGCGACTTGAGCGCGAGAAATTCATCATCACTCAACAATAGGTTGGCAATGATCTCGTACGAAGAAGAGATCACTCCGCACTTGTTGGCCGAGCAATCGCGCATGACCACCACCCCTTTTTTCTGCAGTTCGAGCCGCGCCTGCGGAGTAATGAAAGAATTCGCCCCCTCAACGATTGCCCGGGTATTCGGGGAGCCATCGGCAGCGAAGAACCGCTGGCAGTTGTGTTCGTCGACCGTTTCCGGTCGACCACCGGCCGGAATAAACAGATCGGCTTCGACCTCAAACAGCAGCCGGTCATACTTGCGGTAAAAATCGTCGGTTGAAATCCATTCTTCCGCGAGCACTCCCACTTCGCTGCGCACCATTTTGTACAGCTTGCGCATACCGTCCCAGCGGGTCTGCTGGCGGTAGATAATGAACCCGCCATCATGTAGAGCCTGCGGGTCGAATGCCTGCAGATCCTCATTGAGCAGAATCGCCTGCAATGCCTTGGCCTCAGCCCCCTTCGGGTCGAACAGTGCACCGGTACCGTCAACGATCAGGCGGATCTGTACCTGTGGGCAACGTTCCAGCAACAGGCGCATGGCGTTTCCGGCAACATCTCCATTCGGTCCACCGGTGAGTTTGACACTGAAGGGATCGCGCCGCGGGTCGATGCCCAGTTCCTCCAGCGTAATTTCGGCAAAACGCACCACGCCGATCGAGGTAACACCAAATTCCTTATGGTTGATACCGATCTTCTTACTCGACATGATGCCGCTGCCGAGCAGGTAGCCGCGCCGGGTTGCCTGTTTGGCTATCAGTTCGACCATGCTGTCGTGCATGTTTTCGTCGGGCCCCAGTTCGATCGGTTCGTCATCACGGTAGTAATCGACCACCTGCTGATGCTTGGCGACACCGTTCTCGGTGACATACAGATCGAGGAAAGCGTTGATGAAACCGTACTGCAGCTTGTAAAGGCGCTGCTTGATCTGCTCCGGGTCGGCGTTGCTGCCAGCGTCGAGGATGGCGACCAGCTTCGAGCCCCCTTCGTAGATATCTTTATTCTTCAGGTGCTGGGTGTGCGCCAACACATAGTTCTCGCGGAACAGGGTATTGGCGGCGGTCACATAATCGTCGCGCCCCTGAGTAATCAGGGTACGCCAACCACCGCGGGCGATATCGGAGAAGCCGATGTGATATCCCGAACCAAACCGGCCGGAAAAGTAGCTAATGCGGAACGGCCGATCGGTCGGCAGATCAGCGGTAAATTCCATGCCAATTTCCTCCAGATAGGCCGGATCGACCCGAAATGCCAAGGCCTGCTTTTCAGCAACAAAGAAGTTGGTCTTCACCGTATGGCGGATAAAGGCAAGACAACAGCGGAAGATGGTGCGGCGGTACTGATCGAGGAAGCGCCGGCCACTGTTGAAATTCTCGATCGACTCGCTGGTCTCAGCTAACAGGAGCTGGTATTGCTGATCCCGTTCGGGCTGTTGCGGATCGAAGCGGACCCGGAATAATTTGACCAACTGCAGAGCGATCTCCGGATGGTTGTGAAAAGCACGCATAACCCCTTCGAGATCGAAACTGTCGGGATGATTGTGTGCCAGATTGGTATGACAAAAGCCAATGAAAGCTCGAATCAGTGTGGCATCCGGGCCACTGGCCAGACCGCCACGAACCAGCTTACGGTAGGCTTGCGAACTACTTGGCAGCAGCTGGATGTTGTAGAGTTCCTGCTGCAACTCGACAAAACGCTCGTTTCCTTTCGCCAGTTTAGCCTCTGCCCGGGTGCGGAGATAGAAGGTGGCAAGAAAATAGGGGTGCACACCGTTGCTCAGTTTCAACCCGTAAGCTCGCTTGATTTGGTAGCCAAGCCGATTAAAAACCTCTAGAATCTGCGGCAGAAAACTTTTCTGCGGCGGGTTGGCAACCCCAAACAAGACACGGCATTCCGGCAAACCGTCGAGACCTTCTGCTTGCTCGACAGTCAGATAGATCCCCTCATGCTGCACGGTTTTCTGGTAAAGCCAGAGCAACCGAGCTACCCGTTCGGGCGGCGAGATGCGCACATACGTTTCATTGTTCAACCAGAGCAGTTTCAACAGTTTGGCACAAATTCCGGCATCAAAATCGGCGTAGGATTGGGCAAAGGCACCAAGAACATTGTCCCAGATATCGATTGGGATCGTCGGCGCGGCGGCCGTAGCGATGTCCTGATCTTTTTTAACGTCAAAGGCAAAACGCAGCACTTCAAGCTTATGTTCGGTCTGCGGCAGTGAAGCGTAGGAAGAATTGAACTGCAGATAGGAGATGTCCCGCTCCGGCGCGGCCCGCAAGGCAGCATAAAGTGATCCAGGAACGCTGAGCTGAGCCTGCATCAGCAGTTCATCTCGATCGACCAGCACCAGTCGCCGGTCTCGTTGCAGCTGGTGCAGCCCGTTCGCCAGGCTCGCCAGAGCCTCAACCTGATCGGTGTTGGTGATAAAAAAATAGGGGTGCATCTGTTGTTTCAACCACTCCAGATGCTCCCCGCTTTTGACATTGTTTAAGCTGATTTTGCTCTGAATCTTATGAGAGATTTCGCAGTTCACGGTTTAGCCCCCGCAACAAAAAAAGTCCCCACTGAACCCCGTCGTTCAGTGGGGACTTGAATTTATTTCTCAGTCAGAACGATAGACAAAACTTCGGCGAAGATATTCAGCCCTTTTTCCAGCTGCTCATCGGTCAGAACCGTCGGGGGAAGGAAGCGGATAACGTTGCCAAAAATTCCGGCCCCCATAGTCAACAGACCACGCTTGAAACACTCCTGTATAATTGCCGGCACTGCATCTTTAAAAGGCTCTTTGGTCTGCGGATCCTTGACCAATTCGATCGCAGCCATCGAGCCTAGTCCGCGAATATCACCAATCTGCGGATACTGCTGTTGCAGTTCACGCATCTTCTCCACAATCCGTGAACCGATCTTCTCGGCGCGACCGGGAAGATGCTCTTTTTCCATCAGTTCGATGGTTGCCAGTGCGGCGGCACAGGAAACCGGATTACCACCATAGGTGCCGCCAATCATACCGGCATCAGGGGCATCCATGATCTCCGCCTTACCGACCACTGCGGACAACGGCATCCCGGAAGCAATCCCTTTAGCCATGGTCATCAGATCCGGCTCAACACCGAAATGCTCGCAGGCAAACATCTTACCGGTACGAGCAAAACCGGACTGGACTTCATCGGCAATGAAGACGATGCCGTACTTTTCACAGATCTGCTTGAGGCCGGGAAGGAATTCGTTCGGCGGGACGATGAAGCCGCCCTCCCCCTGCACTGGCTCGATGATCATCGCGGCAATGCTCTCTGGGGCAACTTCGGAGATAAAGAAACGCTCAAACGCTTCCAGGCAGGTCATCTGGCAATCTGGATAGCTGGCTTTGTACATACAACGGTAGCAATTTGCTGACGGAGCTTTATAGACTTCTGGGGCGAAAGGACCGAACTGGTATTTGTACGGCTTGACCTTGCTTGTCAGGCTCATGGTCATCAGGGTACGACCGTGGAAACCGCCTTCGAAAGAGATCACGCCCGGGCGTTTGGTATAAGCCTTGGCAATTTTTACGGCGTTCTCCACCGCCTCGGCACCACTGTTGACGAACATCGCTTTTTTAGGGCTGTTGCCGGGGGCAATCTGACAAAGCTTCTCAGCGAGTTCAATGTACGGGTCGTACATCCCCACCATAAAACAGGAATGCAGCAGCTTGTCAGCCTGTTGTTTGATCGCATCAACAACACTTTGCGGACAGTGACCGGCATTGATCACACCGATACCACCGTAGAAATCGAGATAGGTGTTGCCGTCCAGATCTTTAACTTCGGCTCCTTGAGCCGATTCGATGATCATCGGAAAAAGACTGGAAATTCCTTTGGCAACATATTTCTCTTTTTTAGCGACAAGACTTTGGGTTTTATCTTCTTGCAGCTGTTCGATAACAGCCACATTGCCTACTTCATACATGGCTCACTCCTTAGGGGCTAAGCATTTCTATTCTGTTGGTATCGTGCCCCGTCCGGCCTCTCCTCCGAACCATTGGCAGCGAAATATAATATTGCTGCCTATAGATCAAGGAATATGCCACGAAGATAACCATCTGTTATTACTAGTGATAACAAAATCTCCAGCAACCTTTTCCCAGCAAGGTCAACTCTTGGCGTCAACCAGAGTTGTCGACGTCAACCCAGGTTGACGTCGACAAGTGAACACCTTGTGCTGCAAAGTTTCGAGATATTCAAAAATCGAGTAGGGTGAGGTGGGTTGATCAATACCCACCTCATCCCTCTCACAGAACCGTGCGTACGGGCCTCGTACACGGCTCCTGTCCATCCTCCCTCAATCACGCTGAGACAGGCGGGGTCTACAACGCTCCCTCCCCTG
>NZ_QKAP01000147.1 GCF_003247215.1 Malonomonas rubra
CAGGGGAGGGAGCGTTGTAGACCCCGCCTGTCTCAGCGTGATTGAGGGAGGATGGACAGGAGCCGTGTACGAGGCCCGTACGCACGGTTCTGTGAGAGGGATGAGGTGGGTATTGATCAACCCACCTCACCCTACTCGATTGTTAGTCCCAACCTGAAATAAGTCTCCTAGGTGTAAACTTATTTCAGGACGGGACAGTGTGTTTTAATCGATTATTCGCCTGTGGCGGGAGGCTGGGCCGTATCAGGCTTATTCCGGAAACTGAGGACCAACTTTAGGATGCCAAGGATGCCGATAACGGCAAAGAAATAACCACGATAAATAATCGGCTCTTTCCCCTCACTGATGAAAACCGTATGTTCACCCACCGGCAACTTCATCTGTTGGAGTAATTCCTCCAGCTTGGTTTGGTTGTTGCTTGCGACCATCGAATCGGCGGTCATGCCGATAAGATCCCGCTGAGCGTAGATTTGATCTTTGTTTTTGTTCGCAAACTGGCTGCGCTGCAGATCATTATCAAGCTTGAAATAGTAGGTTTTCAGTAGCTCAACGATTTGCGGGTCGCGGGTTTCGAACCAGATTGTGCTGCTGCGGCTGTCTGGAGTACTTCGCAAGGGGACGAGAAAGGCGTCAATTTCCATGGTTCCTGACATGTTGATCGCATCCAGGAGGTTCTGGTAGCCTCCAGTCACATGCAGCCATTCACGATGTGGTCGGCCCTGTTCCAGTTCCTGGACAGTGATCTGTTGAGGAGCTTTGTTTCTAAAATGCAGTTGCAGATCCGAATAACCGAGCCAAGTCAGCAGCAGGCAGACTGCCAGCAGAGTAACGCGAAACCTTTTCATCAACTTATCCTTTGGAAAAAAGAGGGCCGCCTAAAAGGCGGCCCAAAGTATTGCAAATAAAAGTTTTCAGGACAAGTTCTTATGCACCGGCGGCCTCGGTTGCATCGACCGGAACATCCTTCTGGGTCATCAGGGAGACGACAACCAGAGCGATGAACGAGGCCGGGATTGAGATCAGCGCAGGGCTGTTGAACTGGACCGGTGCGTCACCCGGCAGCATGCCGTAGCGAACCCACATATCCGGGGACACCAAGATCAGGCCCAGCGAGCTGAACAGACCGACCATGATCGAAGCCGCAACGCCTTTGGCGGTGGTTTTCTTCCAGAACAGCAGCATCAAGATGGCCGGCAGGTTGGCCGAAGCGGCAACCGCGAACGCCCAACCGACCAGGAAGGAGACGTTCATCCCCTCGAAAACAATGCCGAGGTAGATGGCGATACAACCGACGACGATGGCGGCAATCTTGCCCGCACGAACCTTGCCTGCGTCGGTCATTTTCATACCGAGGAAGTTGTCCATCAGGTCGTGGGCAACTGCACCGGAGGCCGCAACGATCAGGCCAGAAACGGTACCAAGGACGGTGGCGAAGGCCAGCGACGAGATAACTGCGAACAATACCACGCCGAAGGAGAGTGCCAGTAACGGTGCCGACATGTTGTTGTCAGTCAGGTTGATAACGCCGTTGGTCATGGCGCCCATTCCGAGGAACAGGGTCAGGACGTAGAAGAAGCCGATCGCGGCTATGGCGACGATCGTCGACTTACGGGCTGCAGCCTGGCTCGGAACCGTGTAGTAGCGAATCAGTATGTGTGGCAGTGCAGCGGTGCCGCAGAACAGGGCCAGCATCAGCGAGATAAAGTTGAACTTCTGCAGGCCGGTGGCGTTGTCGACCTTGAACTTCAGGCCGGGACGCAGCACGCGGGAGCCCGGGGTCGGCTTCTGGTAGAAGATGGTGATGGTGTCGGCACCGTCATGAATGTATTTCTTGCCCCACAGAACGATGGTCGAGTCTTTCAGTGCGGAGAGGTAGGCGAGTGGTCCGACCGCGCCGGTAGCGGCTACTTCTTGGCCATCCATCTTCAGCTCCTTGATGTGGCCGACTGGGAAGAACTTGCCATCTTCTTTGGCGGAGCCATTGAATAGGCGGGTGCCATCCGCTTTGTGGGTTTCGTAAAGGGTTTCTTCCAGGGTGTAGCCACTAGCCGATTGGGCCAGGTGCCAGATCGATTCTTCACCGTTCTTGATCAGTTTGACAAAACCGGCTTTACCGAATTCGGAATCGAGGCCTGCGACCACGTTGTAGCTGGGATCGCTCAGTTCAAGGGCGGTGGTGGCTTGTAGCGTCTTGAAGTCATGGTAGGCAGCACCGTTGTTGACCGGGTCGGTTGACAGACCGCGAACCAGCACACAGATAACCACGACGGTCGACATGATCAGCAGCAGGGCTCCCTTAAAGAACTGTACGTAGGTGGTCGAAGCCATACCGGCGGTAGCGACGATAATGGTAACAACAACGCCAACGATGCAAACGCCGACCCAGTGAGGCAGGCCGAGCAGCGGCTGAACCAGAACGCCGGCACCAACCATCTGCGGGATCAGGTAGAAAACTGAAACCAGCAGGGTCGAGATTGCCGCAGTGAGCTGAATTGCTTTGGAATTGAACTTGGAGTCGAGGGCATCGGTAAAGGTGAACTTGCCGAGGCGCTTCATCGGTTCGGCAACCAGGAACAAGGCCACGATCCAACCTGCCAGGTAGCCGATGGAGTACATCCAGCCATCGTAACCGGCAGTGGCGATCATGCCGCAAATTCCCAGGAAGGAAGCAGCGGAGAGGTAGTCGCCGGCGAAGGCGATACCGTTGGTGAACCAGTGGATGTTACCACCGGCAGCATAGTATCCCTCGGCCGAGCTGGTCCGACGAGCCAGGTAGAAAGAGAGACCGAGTACGAAAGCAACGAAGGTGAAAAACAGACCGATAGCGATCGGGGACTGAGTATAGACCATGATTTATATCCCCCTTAGTCGTTCAGTTTTTCCTCTGCTTTAGTGCAGAGGTTGTTGTAGATGACTGCCAGAACCAAGGCGAGGCCGATCAGGCCGAAGCCCCAGACCACAGCGGCGGTCTGTCCAAAAATGATGTTTTGCATCAGGTGTGGATTGGTGGCATTGATGCCGACAAAAGCAGCATAAATGAGGGTGTAGACGATAAACATCATTACGCCCAGTTTCGTTTTGTAGCCGGACGCATTGTCCTTGCCAAGTTTTACTGCGGGTCCGTGTGCCATTGTAGAATCTCCTCTTGAAAATGTTGGGGGACCAATCCGGCCCCATCCGAATGGAACGTGCTAAAAACCAGTTATGAAAAACCGAAATCGCATAAAAATACGCTATCTGGTTGTTTTTACAAGATATTTTTTTATATCTTGTGATAAAATCTGCGCGATCTTGGGTGTCTTGTTTCGCGCCATAATACGTTGTTATAAAATCATGTCAATAGAAAACTTTACTGAAAAAAACCGTTTCGCTGGAAGAAATGCGGTTATTGTGGCATTTGGTTGGCAGGCTCTGACGGGTAAATCCAGCAAAATGGGGATTTTTTAGAATGCTGTTTTGCGCTAAGGGGTAAAATGGCACAGATAGGGCATTAATTTTATATAATATTAAAGAATTGAAATGTGATTTTTGAACGGTATTTTATTTTTTTACAGATGGGGTTAAAGCAGTTCCGGTGTGAATGTGACGACGTCGTCAATCTGCGCAGTATCGCTCAATAGCATGATAAGTCTATCCACGCCGAGGGCAATTCCGGCCGCCGGCGGCATGGTAATGAGTTCGGTGAGAAAAGGGGTGGCTTCCGGGTAGGGGGATTTGCCAGCCTTACGGCGCTGGGTTTCCTCGTTCTGGAAACGTTCTGCCTGTTCCTGGGCATTGATCAATTCACTAAAGGCATTAGCTAGTTCCATACCGCCCAAGTAAAGCTCAAAACGTTCTGCGACCGCTGGATTAGCCGGATTAAGTCTGGCCAGGGAGGCTTGACTGGCTGGGTACTCGTAAAGAAAGGTGGGCCGTTCGACGGCTAGGCGTGGCTCGATTTCCAAGCTAATCAGTTCGTCGAAGCGATTTTCTGCAAGCGCCACGTCGAGAGGGCAGCTGGCATAGCGTTTAAACGCTTCTTCGACCCTCAAGCGTGGCCAAGGTCGGGACAGGTCGATATCTTGCCCCTGATAGCTGATTTTGGGCGTTTGGGCAAGAAGTAAGAGCAAGGCTTCACAGTCATCCATCAGGTGGCGATAGTCTACCTGGGGACGATACCACTCCAGCATACAGTATTCTGGTAAATGTCTGCTGCCCCGTTCTCCCTGCCGCCAGCAGTGGCTGATTTGGAAAATGTTTCCGTAGCCTGCTGCAAGCAGGCGTTTCATAGCCAGTTCCGGGGAAGTCTGCAGGAACCAATCCCCTGACGGAACGGCATCGATATAAAGTTCCGGAGCGTTGGCCGGGATGCGCTGTGGCGTCTCGACCTCAAGAAAACCCTGATCGATAAAGAAAGCCCGGATCGCTTGAACGATCCGGGCCCGCTTTTCAAGTGTCGGCCGTTTCCGGGCCAATTGCCAGTTCGGCTCCATCTTATTCCTTGACCCGGGTGGCGTACTCGCCGGTGCGGGTGTCGATCTGAATCAGGGTGCCTTCCTCGACAAAAGAGGGAACCTGAAGTGTGTAGCCGGTTTCGACGGTGGCCGGTTTGTTGTTGCCGGCCGCAGTGTCGCCCTTGACCCACGGGTCTGACTGGGTAACGCGCAAATTAACGAAATTCGGCAGGGTAATGCCGATGCCGGTGTCACCGTACATCAGGATCTTCACTTCCATGTTGTCAACCAGAAAATATTTATCATCGCCGAGAGTTTCCTCGCTCAAGGCGACCTGCTCATAGGTTTTCTGATCCATGAATACGTAGCCGGTCTCGTCCTGATACAGGTACTGCATGTCCCGCTCTTCCAGGCTGGCCGGTTCAAACGATTCGCCGCTACGGTAGGTGCGGTCGAACAGTGATCCAGTGATCATATTACGCAGTTTGCAGCGATACAGCGCCTGACCCTTGCCCGGTTTGCTGAAATCGAACTGTACGATGACATGAGGGTCGCCATCGATCAGCAGCTTAAGACCTTTTTTCAGGTCGGAACAAGTATACATAGGAAACTCCTTTTATCGTTATTGCCAAAGGCAAGGGTTCACCGGGGCGGCATTTAAGCACAAAAAGCGGGCGCATGTCACCGGAAAATCGACATACTAGTCTTCTTCCGGTCTGTTTTGCTTGTTTAATCTTTCATAAAGTTGAATCTGCTCGCGGATTGAGAGCTTGCGAACGCAGCCGGTCTGGCGACAGAGACGGCAACGATCATCGCTGCACCACTGGCAATGAAAGCAGTCTTCACAGGGGTGTTTTTTGCCTTTTTCATCCATGCTTTCATTGTAAGTTGGTCAGCTAGAGAGGTGCAAGTTGACGCAGTTTTTCCGGTTGCTTCTGACGTTGGCGACGCAGGTAGAGAACCTCGATAATTTCCGCGGCGAGCAGGAGGGCGATGGCGATGGCGATACCGGAGACCGGCAGCTGCAATTTGACCAAAGGCAGCCAGAGCAGCAGCAAAAAACCACTCTTCAGGAAGGTGGAGTGGCCCAGTTTGCCGGTCTGGTGGGCACCGGAAAACCAGCCGCGCAGCAGGTTGCAGCCACCGTAGAAGAGCGGGAAGATGGCGCAGGCAGCCAGCGGCAGCCGCAGGTAGTGGCGCAACTCCGATTCGACGCCGAGCAGCTGGCCGAGGATCAACTGGTTGAGCGGGCCGGCGGTCAGCAGTACCAACAAGCCCATGCCGGTGGCCACCAAAAGATTGAAATGGACCAGCACCTGATAGTCCTTTGCCGATTTGACCAGTGCCAGGTAGGCCTGCTGCAAATTGCGCATCGGTCCGGCGAGCATGAACAGGAAACCACGGATGACACCGAAGGCAGCCAGGGCCAGTGAACCGTCAGGCAATCGGCCGATGATCGAACTGATCAACAGCGGAATGGTCTGCTGCAGGCAGGATGAATAAGCAAGGGGAAAGGAGTAGCGCAGTATTTCACCGGTCGACTTTTCCTTTTCGCCTCGGTCGAGTGGCAGATGTACCTTCCAGGCAAAGCTGGCAATGACGATGGTTTCGGTAATCACGCAGCTGACCAGAGCAAAGGCGCCGAGCTGGGCGCTGGAAAACCAGAGACTGCCGAGCGCCAGGTAGCCGAACAGTGCCGCCACCCGCACACCGGTCGCCAGCGAAACTAGGCTGGTGCGTCTTGCTTGGATGATCAACCCCTGACAAAACCCACGGAATCCGGTGAAGAAAGGGAGTAATACTAGTATATGGAGAGCGTTAAGCGCTTCAGCCGCGACCTCAGGCGGTGTGCCGAGTAGTTTGACCAGTACCAGATTGCCGAGGGGTGTGAATGCGATCAGGGATAGCATCACCGCCACGTACGTTGCGACCAGGGCGACGAAGGTTAAAACCCCGCGTAGCGATTTGCGCCCCTTGACCATAGCGATGGTGACAGTGTGATTCTGGTAGGAAGGGGAGGCGACAAACAGGTGGATGATCATCGCTACCGACATTCCGGCCAGAGCGGTGACATAGTTATCCAGTCGTGCCAGCGCACCGTTGATGACTGTATGTGAGATGCTCATCAGCTGGACGTTGAGTACCAGCGGAAAGAAAAACAGGGAGATTTCTTTGAGGGTCAGTCCGGGTTTGCTCACTTGCCGGTTCCGGGGAAAAGTTTGATCAGTTCGGTCGATGCCGTCACCTGAAAATCGGGCTCCAGCCCGCCGGTGTGGCCGAGTCCGTAGGCACAGAAGCAGGTCGCAGTCCCGGCGCCCTTACCGGAGTGCAGGTCGGTGTGGTGGTCGCCGATCATCACTGCCTGCGCTGGGTCGGCTCCGAGCGCCGTCAATGCTCTTTGCACCGGCAGCGGATGTGGTTTCTTCTCGGCAAAACTGTCACCGCCGAAGATCACTTTGAAATGCCTGGCGATCCCCAAACCCTCGAGCAGCTCGATTGTCAAAGAATGTGGTTTGTTGGTTACCAGCGCCATGCGATCAGCAGGGTGGCTTTGCAGTAATTCTTCAATGCCTTGGTAGCAGCAGGTATGGTCGAGCAGGTGCTCGCCGTAGATAGCCAAAAAACGGAACAGTTGCTCCCGCTGGTAGTTTTCTTCCCCGTAGGCCCGCTTGATCAGCTTGGTCGCGCCATCGCCGACGATGGTCCGTACATGCTCCGGGGGCAAATGGGGATGCCCGAGTTCATCGGCCAACAAGTTGAGCGAGGTCGTCAGGTCGGCTACCGAATCGACCAGCGTGCCGTCGAGGTCGAACAGCAGGTATTTATAATCAGCGCTGTTCATCATTATTATCTGACCCTTTCGCCGAAGATCGCGGTGCCAACGCGAACCAGTGTAGCACCTTCCTCGACGGCGACTTCGAAATCACCACTCATCCCCATCGACAGTTCGGTCATAGCGACCCCGGGAACCTGTAGCCGTTCAATCTGTTCAGCCAACTCGCGCAGGCGGCGGAAGTAGGGGCGCACCTCCTCGGCATCTTCACAGTAAGGGGGCAGACACATCAGACCGCAGATTGACAGATTTGGCAGCTTGGCAACAGCGCACACCAGTTGCGCCAACTGCTCCGGGTCGCAACCCGATTTCTGTCCCTCCTCACCTATGTTGACCTGTAGCAGGACCTTGCAGGGGGTTGCTTCATTTTGCCACTGGTGATTGATTTCCTCGGCCAGCGGCAGCCTGTCGACCGAGTGGATCATCGCCACCTTGCCGCGCAGGTATTTCACTTTATTGTTCTGCAGACCGCCGATAAAGTGCCATTCGACCGGCGACTGTATCTCTGGCGACTTGTCGCGGAACTCCTGTACGTAGCTTTCGCCGAACAGCTGTTGCCCGGCAGCAAACGCCGCGTCGATATCGGCAGCTGGTTTGATTTTGGAGACAGCGATCAGACGGACCGTGTCGGGATTGCGGCTTGATCGCTCACAGGCCGCGACGATGCGCTCACGAATTCGAGCTATATTTTGGGCGATGTCGGTCATAGACAAGTCCTTTAGTTGCTTCCTGCGCTGGACAAAAACGTCGGTACCCCCAGCTCCTCGAGAGCCAGCGTCAAACGGCAGAGTGGTAGGCCAACCACATTGGTGTAGCTGCCCTCAATCCCGGCGACCAAACAGACGCCAAGTCCCTGAATGCCGTAGCTGCCGGCTTTGTCCATTGGCTCGCCAGTGGCAATGTAGCGCGCGATTTCGTCTTCTGTCAAATTTCGGAAGCGAACGCAGGTGGCGACCGCCTCAGCACGCTGTTCGCCGGTTTTTCGGTCGAGAATCGCATAGCCGGAGAGGACCGTGTGCTTCCGCCCGGAGAGCATCCGCAGCATCTCGGCGGCATGTTGTTCATCCTTCGGCTTGCCGAGAATTTGCCGGTTACAGAGGACGATGGTGTCGCTGCCGATAAACCAGCGGCCATCAGCATCGGGTCGGCTGGCTACTTCGCTCGCTTTGCTGATGCTCAAGCGTACCACATGCTCTTCCGGGGTTTCCTCCGGGAGCACCTCTTCGGGGGCGTTGCTCGGAACGATTTCGAAGCGCAGGCCGATCTGTTCCAGCAGCTCTTTGCGCCGGGGTGACGCGGAGGCGAGGATTATCTTGTCGTTCATATTTATCCCTCCTGCACACGACGTTTAACAATCGGCTCCCACCAGCCGGGCAGAGCGTCAAGAGCGCGAGCAGCCATCGCCAGCCGACGGTCGGCGCGTTTCATTTTCCCTTTTAGCTCCAGTGGCGGAAACAGGCCGTAGTTGACATTCATTGGCTGGAAATTCTCCGCATCCGCTTCGTGGAGGTGGGTCAGCAAAGCACCGAGGGCGGTGGTGGCTGGGGGGCGTGGAACCGCTTCTCCGCGCAGCTGATAGCTGGCAAAGATGCCAGCCAGCAGGCCACTGGCGGCAGATTCGACGTAGCCTTCTACTCCGCTGAGCTGCCCAGCTGCGTAGAGGTGCGTAGCCTTACTGAACTGCAGATTTTCGTTCAGGCAGCTCGGTGCGTTGATGAATGTGTTGCGGTGCATGCTCCCCAGTCGCGCGAATTTGGCGTTCTGCAGCCCCGGAATAGTGCGGAAGATCCGCTGCTGCTCCGGGTAGGTCAGCCGGGTCTGGAAGCCGACCAGGTTGTAGAGGGAAGCGTGGCGGTTGTCCTGGCGTAGTTGGATGACCGCGTGCGGTGTCTTGCCGGTGTGCGGGTCGGGCAGACCGACCGGCTTCATCGGCCCGAAGGCGAGGGTCTGCAGTCCGCGCGTGGCCATCTCCTCAATCGGCATGCACCCTTCGAAATGGATCAGCTTTTCGAACTCACGTCCCTGCACCTTGTCGGCATCGAGCAGCGCCTGGACAAAGGCTTCGTACTGCTCTTTATCGAGCGGGCAGTTAACGTAATCGTCCCCCCCCTTGCCGTAGCGCGAGGCGCGCCAGGCAATCTCAAAATCGATCGAGTCGGCTTCGACAATCGGCGCGATGGCATCGTAAAAATAGAGATGTTCGTTGCCGGTCAGTTTGGCGATTTCTGCGGAGAGTTGATCGGAGGTCAGCGGGCCGCTGGCTAGGATGGCGGTCCCTTCGCTCGGCAGGCTGGTGACCTCTTCGCGGATCAGCTCGATGTTCGGGTGCTGTTCGATCTTTTCACTGATGTAGGCGGAGAACTCGTCACGATCGACAGCCAGTGCCCCGCCGGCAGGAACGGCGGTGGCGTCGGCCGCTTCGATAAACAGTGAGCCGATCCGCCGTAGCTCTTCCTTCAGGCAGCCGACGGCGTTGTTCATCCCCGCGCCGCGCAGGCTGTTAGAGCAGACCAGTTCCGCCAGTCCATCCGATTGGTGGGCGGGAGAGAAACGCTGCGGTTTCATCTCGTAAAGTTTGACCTGACAGCCCTCGGCGGCCGCCTGCCAGGCGGCCTCGCAGCCAGCTAGGCCGGCGCCGATGATGGTGATATTCATTTCTTTATTACCTTCGCAAAACGCAAAACCGGCCGAACCTTTCAGTTCGACCGGTCGATTCTACACGATATTGTTCAACCTCAGGCGTCCTTTTTCTCGGCCTTTTTTCTGGTTACGGTCTTCTTGGCCGGTGCCTTCTTGGTTGTGGTCTTTTTTGCAGGGGCTTTCTTTTCCGGTGGAATCAACTCTTTTTCCCAATCACAGTTTTCCTGCGGACAGCGCTGCACCGTTCCCCAGCGCTTGGTGGTCTTGATCTCGGTCAGCGGCCAACCGCACTTCGGGCAGGCCTCCGCTTTCGGCGGGTTCCACAGCGCGTACTTGCACTTCGGGTAACGATTGCAGGAGTAGAAAATCTTGCCGTAGCGGCTTTTTTTCTCCATCATCTCCCCCTCGTTACACTGCGGACAGGTGATGTCGAGCGATTTCGGTTTCTCCAGCGGCTGAATGTTCTTGCATTTCGGATAAGCGCTGCAGGCCAGGAATTTGCCGTAGCGACCGGTCTTAATTAGCATGCCCGCGCCGCACTTGTCGCATTTCTCCTCCGACATCACTGGCTCTTCCACCTCCGCAGCTTCACCGTTGAGCGGTTCGGTGTGACGGCAGTCGGGGAATCCGGAACAGGCGAGGAAACGACCGGAACGGCCAAGTTTGATGACCAACTCCTTGCCACATTCGGGGCAGATTTTGTCGGTCTTCTCGGTGGTAACATCCGCCTTGCTGACCTCTTTATCTTTGCGATGCAGCAGGGCGATGAACGGATCCCAGAATTGCTTGACCTGCGGAACCCAGGCTTTTTCGCCGCGGGAGATGGCGTCGAGGTCCTCTTCCAGTTCTGCGGTGAAATCGTAATCGACGTACTGGCTGAAGTGCTCGACCAGCAGCTTAGCCACCACCCGTCCAGTGTCCTCGGGGAAGAAGGTGCGTTTTTCCAGCCGCACGTACTTGCGGGTCACCAGCGTATTCATGATGCTGGCGTAGGTCGAGGGACGACCGATGCCGTACTCTTCCATTGTCTTGACCAGGCTCGCCTCTGTGAAGCGGGGCGGCGGCTGGGTGAAGTGCTGCTCGGGGGTGAGCTGCTCTTTTTTCAGCTTTTCCCCTTCGTTCAGCGGCGGCAGCAGACCTTCCTTGTTCTCGTCGTCACCGTTGTCGGTGCCTTCGATATAGAGGGCCATGAAGCCGGGGAAGCGGATTACCTGCCCGGTGGCGCGGAAGCTGTGCTTGTCGCCGGCGGCGATATCGACGGTGGTGGCATCGAAGATCGCCTGGGCCATCTGTGATGCGACGGTCCGTTTCCAGATCAGTTCGTAGAGCTTGAGCTGGTCGGAACTCAGATATTTTTTTACCGCCGAGGGGAGCCGAGCGATCGAGGTCGGGCGAATCGCTTCGTGCGCCTCCTGGGCGTTTTTGCTCTTGCTTTTGAAGACTCGCGGCTTGTCGAGGGCGTAGGATTCGTCGTAGAGCCGGCAGATCACGTCGCGCGCCTCAGAGGTCGCCAGAGGCGACAGGGCTACCGAGTCGGTACGCATATAAGTAATCAAGCCGTGGGTGCCGTCGGCTATTTCGATCCCTTCGTACAGCTTCTGCGCTACCGACATGGTTTTG
The DNA here is from genome assembly GCF_003247215.1 of Malonomonas rubra. Lineage (GTDB taxonomy): Bacteria > Desulfobacterota > Desulfuromonadia > Desulfuromonadales > Geopsychrobacteraceae > Malonomonas > Malonomonas rubra_A. The sequence goes on from NZ_QKAP01000147.1 coordinate 11,527, forward strand.
CGGGCCGAGAAGCCGAGCTTGCGGCTCGCTTCCTGCTGCAAGGTACTGGTGGTGAAGGGGGGGGCCGGGTTGCGCTTGCGGGCTTTTTTCTCCAGGCTGCTGACCTGGAAATGGGCCTGCTCCAGTTCGGTGAGAATTTCTTTTGCCTGAGCTTCGTTCTCGATGGCGAACTTGCCAAGCTTCTTGCCGTCACTGCTGTGCAGTTTAGCACTGAACTGGCTGTCGGCAGCGTTGGCGAGCAGCGCCTCGATGCTCCAATACTCACGCGGCGTAAAGGCTTCGATCTCTTCTTCCCGCTCGACGATCAGCCTCAGGGCGACCGATTGCACCCGACCGGCAGAGAGACCGTAGCGGATCTTCTTCCAGAGGAATGGTGAAAGGTTGAAGCCGACCAGATAATCGAGGATCGAGCGGGCCTGCTGGGCGTCGACCAGGTCGCGGGCGATCTGCCGTGGATGGGCCATCGCTTCATCGATCGCCGGCTTGGTGATTTCGTGGAAGGTGACCCGTTTGACCTTTGGATTATCGGCGTTCTCGTCGATGCCGAGTGCTTCGAGCAGATGCCAAGCGATCGCTTCTCCTTCGCGGTCGAGGTCGGTTGCGAGGATCAGTTCGTCGCTTTTGGCAACCTCTTTTTTCAGGGTGCTGATATGTTTGGAACTCTCCGGCAGTACGTGGTACTTGGGCGCGAAGTTGTGTTCGGTGTCGACCGAACCTTGCTTGCTCGGCAGTGCTCGCACGTGTCCGTAAGAGGCAAGGACCTTGTACCCTTTGCCGAGAAATTTTTCGATGGTTTTTGCTTTCGCCGGCGATTCAACTATAACCAGTGATTGTGCCATCAGCTCCCTCTGTATTCAGTCTTTTAGAACCGGATTCCCTTTGGCCGGAGGGCTCCGGAAATAAAAAGGCTGCGGCAAAGTGCGCAGCCCGGTTGTGTCAGTGATAGATGCGCGCCCAGTCGTTGTCTAGGAAACAATCGATCTCGCGCTGCCAGAGATTGTTGGTTCGCGAAAGGATGGTCAGCGCGGCAATCATTTTGACTTCCTGCAGGTTTAAAGGATCTTCTGCCGCACGTACCGCCCGTTCGATGATCTCTTCCTGGGCTTCATCGCTGAGCAGACCCATATTTCTGATTTTGACCAGAAAGCCTATTCCTTCGGCCGATAATGCCTGTTGTTCCTCGCGGCTGAATAACCGGTAGGTAGGTGGCGTCTTCAGCTCTGTCGTGGCACTTTCCCGATCGACCCCTTGCAGCGCAGCTGATTCCATCCAGGAGAAGGCATCATTGATCTCTTCGGCATCGAAACCAACCGACATCAGTTCCGCAACCAATTCCTGTTCGTTGATCGGAGCGTCTTTCGCTCCCAGAACATATTTGGCAATCAAGTTAACGATTGCAAGGACTCGTTCGCGCACAGGGCCTCCGAGCAGGTTTTGTGACCTGCGAGAAAACAGCTTGCACAACCGATTCGATTGTGCAGGAACAGCGGGACGTACTTCAGATGTTTCTGTAGCGGCAGATAAGGATTTGTTATCTTTATGCTTTTCTACAATTGCCCACGGATATAGCTGTTTCCCGGCAGCACCTGGACTCCGCCCTGGAGTTCTAGGTCGAGTAAAATAGCGGAAACCTCCATGGGAGTCAAGCCGTGAACCGGTGCCTTGCAGCAATGTGTAAAAAATATTCCTGAGTAGTTGAAATTGTGGGAGAAGTTGTTCTTCAGAGTGTAAGGTCTGAAATCCTACCTTGCCTAGTTAATAGGAATCCAGCAAAAGAGTAAAGTTTTGCTGTCTTGATAAAGTTAGTTTTTGAAGAGTCGCTACCTCATATGGAAATATGGTAATGGTTTTGTTTCATCATAAAGAGGTGGCTACATTCAATCAGAATATAATTCAGATGATCACGCCTTCTTCATACACTTCAAAGCTTTTGGGCGCCACAGACGACGGTTTAATTATTTATGTCACGATATACGAGACGCCGATTCGGCAAATGTATTTATTTATGAAAATCGGCCGACTAGTTCGACTTCACCCGGCCCAAAGTGAAAACCTGATTTTTGGATGACGATGATCCTGGCCCATTCCAACAAAATCTTGAAAGTTCTAGGTCTTGTGAGACCTGTTATGAGGCAACTTTTGAAATGGGGAAAAGCTTGTCAGGTGGTGCTAAACAGCGATCTGGAATGTCCATATTTTTGAGACAGTCAGATGTCTATTAGGCCAGCGACAATTCATTGCAAGGAATCGTCCCTGCATCTTGTTGCACAAGCTGCGATCCTCTATATTCCACACACTGAAAGTTACATAACCTCTGGAGCACAAAATATGGACATCAATCTCAAACAATTGGAGACCTTGATCTTCTATCAGACTTATAAAATCGAAAGAGCCGTTTCCGGAACCGGCTACCTGCCCAAAACCGCCATCGGTGTCGGGACCTTTTTGCTCGACAATCAGGGCGACCTAGATCTGCTGACTGCAAAGCAACAGGTTACGTTTATGAAAATTCTGCAGCCGCTACTTGAAGCAAACGCTGATGACTGAAAATGAGGATAACGTCTCTCTCAGCTTACTACTTTGCAAAGAGTGCGGCGGCAGATGCTGTCAGGGAAGCCCCGGAATCTGGACCGATCCGGAGCGTTTTTTTGCCCTGTTTTTTTCGGGCAAAGGGATGACACTGAAACAATTACGCAAACGCCTGCCTGCCTTAGGGCTGGTGCTCTGGGAGAATTCGGGCGTGCCGATTCCTGCTCCCATATCTTTATCTTCGGGATGTACTTTTCTAGGGGTAGATGGCTGCCGGTTCTCGGTGACAGAGCGCCCCTGTCAATGTCTGGCCCTGATCCCCGACCAAGCAACTCTCGAACGACAGGAGGGCTGCCGCTGCCGACTCCCTGCCAGCTTCAGCCGGGAGACAGGCAAACAGCGCTGGCAGGACTATTGGCAGGCCGTTGACCCGACAGCTTTTTCAACGTTTTACCAGGCTGGTGACCAGATCGATTTCGCCCTGCCGCCCGAGGGTCTGTAGTGCCTCAACTGCCGTCTCCACATGTTCTTTGCCGTCACCGGTGAGATAGGCGACAACAAAGGCTGCCAGATCGGCTTGAGCTGAAGCGCGCTTTTCTGCCAGCGTCCTTTTTTTACTGGCCTGTAGCCAGAGAGCCTCCGCGCGTTTCTGATGCGAGGATCTAGCAGCGCTTACAAATTCAATCTTCATTGCTAAAGACTGGTTGCCAGTCGATCTAAAGACCTCTGCAAGGTCTTCTGTTAAATCCTGCTGAATAATTTCTGCAAGCCGTAACAGCTTATTTTTCATTTGAACTCCCGACCGCTGCTTTAGCGGTAAGCAACAATATTTACTGTTTGCGAACGCAGATCGAAAACAATTTTTGCCTGTTTATGCCGCAGTTGCTGAAGAACCTGCTCAACCTTCTCCGCTAGCGTACAGCCGGCATCGCCCCAATCGGCGCCATCTCGGCTGACAAACTCCTGTATCATCCGCTGCAAAGTCTCCGGATCAATCTGCTGATACGGAACCTCTACGCCCTCTTCCTGCTGCTCGGCATTGTTTTCATCAGACACTGGCCACCTCAACCTTAAAGAACTTCTGATTCCGCAAGCGATGCTAGCTGATTATCCGCCGATCCGAGCAAAGACCCTTTTTCTGCTAAGCGCATTTTTTTGATCGCTATCTCCCGCCGGCTTGCGCTGCTGCGGTCGTGACCTGATTCCAGATAGACAATCTGGCAAGGCGAACGACTCCGGAAATATTTAGCCCCGGTTCCTGCGGCATGCTGGGCAAACCGCCGCTTAACATCGGTGCTGATGCCCGTATAGAGGGAACCGTCCGAACAGAGGAGAATGTAAACCTGCCAATGCATGCCTTACCTTGTTTCCATCAGTCGCGCAACCGTATCTGCTTGCATATATATACTGCCGCAACTACACTCCGCACCTATTGAGCACTTCCCTGACACAAGGACGTCATCTTTACCATGAGTGAACAACAAAACAAAGACCCATTGCACGGCATAACCCTGGAACAGATCGTCAACAGCCTGGTCGAATATTACGGCTGGGAAGAGTTGGGCGAACTGATCGATATTCGTTGTTTCAACAATGAACCGTCTGTGAAATCGAGCCTTAAATTCTTGCGTAGAACTCCCTGGGCCAGAAAGCAAGTTGAAGACCTCTATCTGGCCGTCAAAAAAATCGATTGATTTTCTAGGATGAAGAAGTTGCACCTTTTTACCGATGGCAGCGTAGACAGCGCCTCGAAAATTGGCTACGGAGCCTATCTTCTGGTTGCTGAAACGGAACTTGCTTTGGACGAATTGAGTCGCCGGATCAACGTGCAACGTTTTGAGCAGACCTCGTCCACCAGATTGGAACTCCAGACTTTGCTGTGGGCGCTTGGCGAGGCACACGCTACGAAATGCAAACTGACAATCTACAGCGATTCGCAAAATATTATCAGCCTACCCGCCAGGCGTAAGAAACTAGAACAATGCAATTTTTACTCGAAGCAAAATCGGCGGCTCAACAATCATCAGCTATACCAGGATTTTTATCGCCTGACCGATCACTTAGTTTGTGACTTTTTCAAAGTCCGCGGCCATCGGCCCGCACAACAAAAAAATACTATCGAACAGATATTTGACCTTGTCGATAGGGCCTCAAGAAAAGCGTTAAGAAAAGATAAAAACCTCACATGCTCTGACGTCTAACAATACAGAGTTTACAATTTCTCACTTTGCGATGCATGCAATATCCTGGTCAATCCAGTGCCGATTATCCAGAAGCTAAACAGAAGTTATTTACACAGGAAACAATGATCTCGCTAGGTACACTGCAAACGTCAATTGAATCGCCACTAGGCGGGTAGACATTTTTGAGTCTAACAAATAGTAACAAAATGAAGCCCCGGCACTCGCCAGGGCTTTGTCGCTTCGGAATCTCAAATATCGTAACTGTTCAGGGAATCGCAAAGCGGTAGTAATTTTCCGCCCTGATCAAACTGGTTTCGCACGCTTCTGGAGTTGCGGGAAGCAGAGAAAAGGCCCAAGGGCTGCAAGTTGTCCTTGGCCCCAGATTAAAGCACGCGCGGAAGCTCCAAAGGTATCTCGACCTTGGTTTCAGTGGTTCCTCCACCCGGTGTGATGGGGAGCTTAGGGCATAGCGTTCATAGACCAATTCGCCGCGGGTTTCTTTGGAGTATTCCCAAACCCTCAGATCGTAACCGATTGCGTTGGCGCGCGTTCCGAAGGTGCGGACGAACCGGGATTGTTGTTCTTCGGAAGGAAAGGGTTCCCATTCAAGGCGCGGTTGTCGAGAGGTAACCTGCGACCAGAGTTGATCCGTTGTCGGCAGATAACGGATCTTCAAGACTGGATCAGCCGGACAGATCCAGCAGCAGCCGTATCTTGCCGTCCCGGGAAGGGTCCAAGAACCGGAGGAAATCGGCAGCTTCTGCATCAGGAAAAGGCCGTTGACAATCGCCTCCGCCAGCTGATCGAGATATTCTTCCAATTCGGCCGTTAGCTTTTCAGAGGAAAGCTTGAGCCATTCGTTGAAGCGTCTGGGTTTGCCTGTTGTACTGAATTCGCGCTGGTAGACAGTCTCTTCAGTTTCAGCATCTATGACCCGCACGTCGCATTCTACCAAAAAGTTCAGGAGTGGGTTGTCTCCTTTATCACCGACAAAGTCGAATCGGGTGATTTTCAAAATCAGCGCCTTTTGGAAGCCCTGTTCGCGGAGTTGCAAAAACTCCTCGGCAGTCAGATTTGATCCTTCTCCTTGTAGAGAGACAAGAACCAGGGATGGGCGAATTTCAGTTTGGCTCTGGGTAAGAACCCGCTGGGCCAAATTAAGATTGCTGGCGAACTGAGAGAGGTTTGTGTTCAGTAGCTGGTCGATTTCTGTCAAGGTCTTGGCGGCAGAGGCATTGATTGCGCCCTCGATGGCACCCACCGTCCCGCCAACGACGACCGCAAAAGCAGCATATAGAAGAAGCGCGGCACCGCAAATATCTCCCGAACAGCTTCCGGGATTGACATTCCCAAGAAACTCAGCAATGCCGTGACCCGCTCCTTTGAGAGCACCTTGGGGCTTGCTTCTGGCAAAAAGCTCGGTTGCAATTACTACCTGTGACGGATCTGGGACGATGGCGATCCGTTGCTCGATGAGTTGGGTGTGAAGAGAAGTTGACGGCAGGTTTGGTGTACACGCCGGCGGAGAAAAAAGGAACAGCAGAATCAGCAGCCTGACCATGCATTTATTGATTTGTTTTTTGCCCATGACTATCCCGCCATCATTCATCAGTTCAGTGATTCTTGAGCCTGGAGATGACGCTTCCCGTCGCGCTTCGGTGCCCGGAAATATGTTAATTATAGTCGGAAAAAGATGCCTGCAAAGCAGGCGTCTTCTAATTGTGCCGTTTAGATAGGCTCCTGTTTACTTTCTTGTGTATTGACTGATAATTAATGATGAGAAAACAATGACGTATCGTTTCTTGTCGCGAGGCAATTTGCTATGGCAAGGCGGTGTAAAAATGCGGTGTATAATGACCACTTTTGATAAGCAAAGGTGGTTTTTTGTTTTTTGGGGTTGAAGAAAAGAGAGGCCTCGGATGTTTTTACGATCGATCACGGCACTGACAAGTGGAGAGCTGTTTCGATCATTCGCAATTATGGCGCTTTCCGCCCTGTTAAATGGCTGTATTTCTCTGGGGGTCTGCTAAGTGGTAGCCACCCGCGATGAGCCACAGGAGACAAAATTGTGGAAGGCTATGCAATGATCAGAGTAACAATGACTCTGCCAGTATGGGGCCCTGTTCTATATATGTATGGGAAAAACCTGAAAACTTGCTGGGAAAGGTATCCGAGCAAACTTCCCCCACAAGTCACTGACTGTTGGGCCGCGATTGACAACAATTTGAAAAATGGATGGTTTTATGATGCTAATATCAAAGTAACCCTCTTTGAATGTTCACCTGAGAGTGAAAAGGTCTACGTTCTCAAGTCAGTTGGAAAACCGTCCAATGATGAAGATTTATCGCTTATTGATACGAAGGTCACACTATACAAGGGAGGTCTCGTATTCCTTTCTCAAAAGGCGGAAGTAGAAGTCGAGTGTGGCATACGGTCAGGTGATGTAGTTGCCATTAGGGTGGAGCCTCTCTTATGAAAAGATCTGCTATATATCTGTTGTTAGTGTTGCTGGCCGCTTGCGCCCAACCGTTGGGCAGAGCTGATTTGCTCAACTTTATTAAGGATGGGAAAACGACCCGTGAACAGGCCTATTTGAACCTTGGAGAACCATCAGCCTTCTTTGAAGGGGGACGAATTGTCTGTTTTAGACTTGGTCGGGATGAAGGGGGCGATTTTATTGTTGCCAAGAAAGCCGGCTTTGCTGGTGTCACAACAAGCTTAATCATGGTTTTTGATGAAGGGGACATACTCAGCAAGCACTCCCTCGTTCAGGTCAAAGGGCCTTGAAATGATGCCCGCTTGGCTTCGCGTTACTGTCGCGATCGGATGGATTTTTCCTATTGCAGTTTTACTCACTGGCTGCCCAGTCCCCTTGCCACCAGGGTACAATAACGAGTCGCGGGAAAACCTCGAAGAACAGGTGACAGATTTGCTGGAAGCAGGAGGGGGGATGACTCGTGAAGATGTGCTCTTGTTGCTGGGGGAGCCAGACGGTGTCGGTTCTGGTGAATCCTGGTTTGCTTACGGCTCTGTATATGGAAAAGGCGGCATCTTGTTCATCTTGTGTGCTGGCGGAGGTTGTGCGGGGGGCGGCACTGAAAAGATGGAGTATAAACGCCTGGTTGTCACTTTTGACGAGCGGGGGCAGTTGGCGAATGTAGACCTCTTGAACAAGGAATGTTGGGAATGGCTCTTTGGTATGGGGTCAGCTGGTGACAGGGCCCCACCATGTTTGCTGGTCAACGCACCTGACAATGCATTAAAAATAGCACTAAATCGTGACGACTTCGATGTCTTTAAACAGGACGAGAAGGTTATTATCCCCAAAGACCTCTTGGATTTCGCCAGTGGAAAAGCAGAACTAGTCACGCCAAGTTGGACGATGGGCTTGAGCGAGGCATGGGCTGCTGGGACTCACACCTTGCAAAACCAAAAATTGCACGCGAGCGAACAATGGGAAGCCTTGGCCAGGGCAGTTCTTAACGACAATTACGGCGATGACCTGCGATGGTACTTTCTTGGTAGAGCTGCCGAGGGTTTGGGCCTGTGTGATACCGCACTGAACTATTATGGAATTAGCCGGGAAAGATCGAAAAAATTTGTGACACGTTGCCTAGGAGGAGCCTGCAGTATAGATCTTCCTGAAGCTTTGGTTGATCGTTTAAATGCCATTGAAGAAAAGCGCAAAGCAGGTAAATGCATAAGCCCTAGTGATATACAGGCAAAATCTGACTAATCTCCACAAAATCCCATCAACCACACGTAAAAATGGCCCTTTCATCAGGAGGGGCATTTTTATTCGGACTTTGGAGACGGATTGAAGGGAAATATTTGTGTAATTACAGTTAGACATAGAGTTGATCAGATTGGCCCGGAAATAGTTTTGGTCAAACACGGGGGGCAGAGTATGGTTTGATGGCCGATTTGGAGTCTATTAAGTTCAAAGTTTTGAGACGACCATGCCTTTACGAAACATCAGAAAGATATGTAAAAAGGCAGCTTCAGCCCTGGTTTTGAGGCATCGCACCACCATGCGATAATTCTGAAGCTGCCTTTTGAAACTATGAGACAGCAGTGATGTCTGCTGAATGGTCATAAAATAACGACCTATAGAACACAGAACCCCGTCTGGCGATTCAGGTGGGGTTTTTTCTGAAACGCAGGGATAAAAAAAACCGGGCAGATAGAATGTTGCGGATGATAAACAAGACGGCCCGACTAACCCTGTTGAAACCATTTCTTGGGAGAAACGGTGGAATTCCTTTAAGCATGCCCCCAGTTCTCTTTCCGAAGCAACCTTAGGCCTATCGCATAATGGCTTGACCTGCCTCGAATGCAGGAGTATTAAAACAGGCTGGTTTCCCAGCCTCCCTTGCCAGGGGGGCGAACATGATATTCCCCAAGGCTTCTAACATGATCGTTTGCCAACGCCCCTCCGGT
>NZ_QKAP01000085.1 GCF_003247215.1 Malonomonas rubra
TGCGGCTGTGTTTTTCCTTGCCTGGCCAAAAAAACGGAAGTGGCGGAGCAGGTGAAAACCTATCCAGGCTTATTAAAGCTGGACGATGTGCTGAAACAGCACATCAACAGGATCCTTGAAATGACCGGCGGAAAAGTACACGGAGCCAATGGTGCCGCGGAATTGCTAGGTATCAACCCGAGTACTCTGCGCAATAAGATGACGAAACTAGGAATCGCATACGGAAGAACAGCCCAACAAAGCAAATAAACAATATTGCCTTGAAGTAATTCGCAAATCTATGGAGTTCTGGCGGTTGCCTGGATCTAGAACCTGCACCATCTAGCTGGGGTTTCAAATATTGCTTCAAAATGAGTCGCAAAAGACCTCAGGAGTTCCTGACGAGGGAAATCATAATTGGTAGGCGTCTTGATTGTTGTCTTGCGGGATTTCGGCAATCACCCTAAAGCCTATTCTCAGCTTTCTTGCTAATCCCGCAAAGCAGTACAAATTACCAGATAGCTTCCCCGCTTTAAAAGAATGGAGTTTTGAAGCTCTCTTTTTTACGACACAAACCCGGCAATTCCAGTCTTTCTTGCCTCCCCCCTCAAATATTAAGGTGGAATGGGCGGCGCTGGAGCTAGCTTTTTCGACTTTCTTACGTACCGGTAATTATTGCAGTTTATGGGGGGGGGCTGGCTAGTGTACCAGGAGTGTGCCATTAAATAAAAAGGGCTACGCCTGTAAGCGTAACCCTTTAATATTACTGGTGCCCAGAGACAGAATCGAACTGCCGACACGAGGATTTTCAGTCCTCTGCTCTACCGACTGAGCTATCTGGGCGAAACGAGACCCGTTTATAACGAATGGGCATGCGAGTGTCAAGAAAAAATCGTGGCAGCTTGGTTCTCTTTTCTCAGCAGCTTGCGCATGAAGTCAAAGTTGTTATCCTTTTTCATAGAATTCAATTAGTTAGCTTTTTGTTCCTGAAGTATGGGGCTTTCCTGCATTGAGGAAGGCGTTCTTTGATTGTCTTCTAGTTACTACTTGTTATGGAAATCATTTCCAAGAAATTTGATCTGACATCTTTCTGGGACGAGTTGAGTTTGGCTGATCAGGCTTTGCTGCTGCTCGACTTTGACGGCACTCTCTCTCCTTTTGTGGTCGATCCGCAACAGGCGAGACCTTATCCGGGGGTGGTGCCTTTGCTGGAAAAGATTGTGCTGAGCGCAGAGACCCGGTTGGTGATTATCAGTGGCCGTGAAGTGGCAAGTTTGGAACATTGTCTTGGGATGACCCCTGCTCCAGAGTTGTGGGGCTGCCATGGCTGGCAGCGGCGCTTGCCCGGCAGGGAGGTTCTGCAAGTTGATTTGCCTGAAGATGCGGAAACTTCACTCAGAGAAGCCGAATGGCTTGTGAAACAGGCCGGCTATGGCAAAAAACTGGAACGTAAACCGGTTTCCGTGGCGCTACACTGGCGCGGTTTGTCTGAATCGCAGAAAGAGCAGATGCAACCGCTGATCCAGCAGTGGCAGCGTTTGGAACTGAACGCCGACCTGCAGTTGCACGATTTTGATGGAGGGATCGAGTTGCGATGTGTTGGCGTTGACAAGGGAACGGCGGTGAAAGAATTGCTGGGGGAGATCGACCCATCGGCGATCATTGCCTATCTCGGGGATGACCTGACCGATGAGGATGCGTTCCGGGCGCTTCCTGGCAGGGGGTTGAAGGTACTGGTGCGTGACCAAAAGCGTGAGACCGCGGCTGATCTTTGGTTGCAGCCGCCGCACGAACTGCTCTGGTTTTTTCAGCAGTGGCTGGAAAAGAGAGGAGAGGATTGTGGTTAGTCAGGTGGACGGGTCGATGATCGTGGTGTCGAATCGGTTACCGCTGGTTGTTGAGAAGATCGGGGACGAGTGGCAGATCGGTCCGGCAGCCGGTGGCCTGGTGACCGCCCTTGAGCCGGTAATGCGACGTGTGAATGGCCTTTGGATCGGCTGGCCCGGGAGTGCTGCTAAAGCGGCTCCTTACGCTGAACTGTTTGAGCGGTTTGCCGAGCAACATGGTTATCGCCTAGCCGGGGTGCCGTTAACCGAAGAGGATGTCGAACTCTATTATCAGGGTTTTTCCAACGAAACGATCTGGCCGCTGTTTCATGATCTACTCGGTCGTACCAAGTTCGAACTGGCAACTTGGCAGCGTTATCAGCAGGTCAATGAAAAGTTTGCTGTGGCCATTGTCGATCAGCTGCTCGACGATCAGTTGATCTGGGTGCATGATTACCAGTTGGCGTTGGTCGGTGCCCAGCTTCGTGCGCTCGGGGTGCGCAACCGGCTCGCATATTTTCTGCATATTCCCTTTCCTTCTTTCGATCTGTTCCGTCGATTGCCGTGGAAAAAGAAAATGCTGGACGGTCTGCTGCAGTATGATCTACTCGGTTTCCAGACTTTACGTGATAGGCGGAATTTTGTGGCCAGCGTGCGTGAACTCTATCCGCAGGTCACCGCCGATATTCGCCGGCGCGTGACCTATCTCGATTTTGGTAATCGACAGGTTACGGTTGGTAACTTTCCGATTAGCATCGATTTCGAAGAGTTCAATCAGGGGGCTCGCCAACAACAGGTTGCCGACGAAGCCTGGTACCTGCATGAACATTACCAGGGGCGGCAGTTGTTTCTTGGCGTTGATCGACTCGATTATACAAAAGGGATTTCGAAGCGGTTGCTCGCCTTCGAGCGAGCCCTAGAGAAGTACCCTGACCTGTGTCGGCAGGCGACCCTGATTCAGGTGGTAGTGCCGAGCCGAGCGCAAGTGCCGGAATACATTAGCCTCAAGGAGGAACTTGACCGGCTGGTCGGGCGGATTAATGCTCGCTTCAGCGAACATGGCTGGGTGCCGATCCACTATCTTTACCGCAGCCTCGATCGGACTCAGCTGCTGGCTCATTATCGCAGTTGTGAGATTGCGTTGATTTCACCGCTGCGCGATGGCATGAATCTGGTCGCCAAAGAATTTTGTGCCGCCTCGATTGAGGAGAATGGGGTACTGATCCTAAGTGAGTTTGCCGGTGCCTCGGCCCAGCTCGGGCAGCATGCGTTATTGGTCAACCCTTTTGATATCGAAGGGACAGCGGACACGATCTGGCAGGCGTTTTCGATGGATGAAGAAGAGCGCCGCCAGCGGATGCGCCAGCTGCGGAGTGAGGTGCGTCGCAACAATGTTGATCGCTGGGTTGAACAGTTTATGATCGCGGTGAGGCCTCAGCTCGAGGATCTGTATTGACGGTTGAGGAAATCATTCCCGGAGAAGAAAAAACTTGCATAGGCGCACGATTCGCGTTTAGACTGCCGGAAATTTAAACGTATAGGTGAACAAAGAATGACTTACTTTTCTTTCTTTAGCATTTTTTTCTTTTGGTTTTTCGGCTTTTTTAAGCCGTCTGCCACGGAATGCTGTCTGTAGGGAGTAAGCACCTTCGGATCACACAAAACCATGGCAGGACGGCAACCGGTTCTCCCATGGTTTTCTTTTTTTAATATTGAAAATCAAAGGCCGCCGGGAGAATCGGGCGGCCTTTTGCCTTTACTGTCGAGACGACTAAAGGAGTAAGCAGATGATTATTGTTATGAAAAAAGGTGCCTCGCAGGAGGAACTGGAAGAAGTCGAAAAGAAGATTATCGCCCTCGGCTACCAGCCACATGTTATTCACGGTGAAATCCGTAATGTGGTCGGTGCTGTCGGTGATGAGCGCGGCAAGGAGAAGTTGCAGATCATCGAGTCGATGCCAGGTGTCGAAAATGTGGTCCCGATTCTGAAACCATACAAGTTGGCCAGCCGGGAAGTGCAGCCGGATCCGAGTGAGATCGATATCGTTCCGGGGCTCGTCATCGGTGGCAAAGAGTTTGTCGTTGGGGCGGGACCCTGTTCGGTAGAGAGCCAACAGCAAATCTGCGAAACAGCCGTCGAAGTCAAAAAGGCTGGCGCCCGCATGCTTCGTGGTGGTGCCTTCAAGCCGCGCACCAGCCCCTACTCTTTTCAGGGGATGGAGGAGGAAGGGTTGAAGTTGCTCGTTGAGGCGCGTGAACTGACCGGTCTGCCGATCGTCACCGAGGTGGTCAACCCGCGCGATGTCGAGTTGGTTGCAAAATATGCCGATGTCATGCAGGTCGGTGCTCGCAACACCCAGAACTTCGCCCTGCTGAAGATGCTCGGCCAACTCGATAAGCCGATTCTGCTCAAGCGGGGCATGGCGGTTACGATTCAGGAATTTCTGATGAGTGCCGAGTATATCCTCTCTGAGGGGAATAGGCGGGTGATTCTCTGCGAGCGAGGCATCCGGACTTTCGAAACCGCGACCCGCAACACCCTCGATATCTCTGCAGTGCCAGTTCTCAAGCAGCAGACTCATCTACCGGTGATGATTGACCCCTCCCACGCCACCGGTCATTCGCAACTGGTCCCTTCGATGTGTTATGCTGCTGCTGCAGCGGGGGCCGACGGCCTGTTAGTAGAAGTTCATCCCTGTCCGGAACAAGCGTCCAGTGATGGCCCGCAATCGTTGCGGCCGGCTGATTTTGCTGCGATGATGACCAAGTTGAGGGCCTTTGCCGAAGTGGCTGGCCGGGAGATGGCGAGCTGATAAACAAATTGTTCGAGGATTTCTATGTACTTTGTTCCTTTGTCGCAACTTGATAGTGTTGAACTACTGGTGCACAGTCTCAAAGCTGCTGGTGGCGAGGCCGATTGCCCCATGTGCCCGGCGTACAAGATTTGCATGAAGCAGTGTCTGACCATTGCCAGGGCAGTGGAGAAGATGCTGTTGGAGGGGACGCTGCCTCAGATTGGCGGGGAGCCACCGCCGGAGCCGTTAAAGACTCACAATCCGAAGCCCGATCCGGATAAACCGCCCGGTGGTGGTTCTGGTAAAGGGCGTTTGAAAATCGTTAAGTAGTCAGCCTGTGATTGACAGGGTTTCGGATCCAGTGTAGAACCGTTCGAAACCCTGTTTTTTTCTTGTTTTAGGGACTATTCCCCATGCCCCTCTGGATGAGTCTATGTACAAAATCCTGACGCACAACAAGATCTCGGTCCAGGGCCTAGAAAAATTTTCCCGCGAAAAGTATGAAGTGGCTTCAGAAATCGGCAATCCCGATGCGATTTTGTTGCGTAGTTACAAGTTGACACCGGAAACAATCGCCGCTTCGGTGATCTCCATCGGGCGCGCTGGTGCGGGAGTCAACAATATTCCGGTCGAAAACTGTACCGAACGGGGGGTGGTGGTTTTCAACGCGCCGGGCGCCAACGCCAATGCGGTTAAGGAACTGGTCATTGCAAGCCTGCTGCTGGCCGGACGCGATATAATCGGTGGCATCAAATATGTGAAAGAGAAAGGGCCGGGTCTGACTGAGGCTGAACTGCACACGCTGGTTGAAGATGGCAAGAAGCAGTATGGAGGCAGTGAACTGTGCGGAAAAACCTTGGGTGTGGTCGGCTTAGGGGCGATCGGTTCACTGGTTGCGGAGACCGGCCTGATGCTCGGCATGAAGGTACTGGGGCTCGATCCGGCACTGTCCGTCGAGGCTGCCTGGCGTCTGTCGTGTGATATCGAAAGGGTCGAGCACATGCAGACCCTGCTCTCCAAATCGGATTACGTGACCCTGCATCTGCCGGTGTTGGAAGCAACCCGCAATCTGATCAATCGGGAATTGATTAGGAGCTTCAAGCCGGGTGCGGTGTTGCTCAACTTTTCGCGTGAAAAGCTGGTCGATACCCCGGCGATTGTAGAGGCGCTCGATTCCGGCAAGCTACGCAGCTACATTACTGACTTCCCGATGCCGGAACTGCTCGGTCGCGACAATGCCATCCAGTTGCCGCACCTCGGTGCCAGTACGGCTGAGGCAGAGGATAATTGCGCAATAATGATCGCTGATCAGTTGGTCGACTTTCTCGAGAACGGCAATATCAAAAATTCGGTCAACTTTCCGAATACCCACTTGGAACGCAGCGGGGTTTGCCGTCTGGCCATCATCAACAAGAACGTCCCGAAAATGCTTGGTCAGATTCTTTCGGTTCTCGCCGACCATGACCAGAACGTGGCTGACATGATTAACAAGAGTCGCGGCGAGATTGCCTATAACCTGATCGATATCGAGCGCGAGCCGGCCGCAGGTCTAATCGGGGAGTTGGAAGCGATCGATGGCGTGGTCAGCGCACGAATCATTTAAATTCAATCTGAAAACTAAGGAGATCATAACAATGGCGAAGGTATACAATTTCGGTGCTGGCCCGGCGATGTTGCCGGAGTCGGTCATGCTGAAAATCCAGGAAGCATGGCTCGATTTTAAAGGGATGGGTGTTTCCCTCATCGAGATCAGCCACCGGACCAAAGAATTCGAGCAGGTGCTGCTGAAGGCGCAGGAAGATTTTCGCAAGTTGACTAACCTGCAAGAAAACTACAAGGTTCTTTTTATTCATGGTGGTGCACGGATGCAGTTTTCGGCCCTGCCGATGAACCTGGCCGGTCGCGTCGCCAGCAAGAAATGTCTCTACGTGGAAAGCGGTAATTTCGCGAAGCTGGCCAACAAGGATGCCAAGGCTTTCTGCGATGTCAAGGTGATCGCCAGTAGCGCTGACACCAACTATGATCGGATTCCGCAGGTTACTCCGGAGATGATTGATCAGGATGCCGCTTACCTGCACATCACCAGCAACAACACCATTTACGGCTCCCGTTACAACAGCTTCCCGGAAACCGGCAATGTACCGCTGATTGCCGACCAGACTTCGGAGATCCTGTCCCGTGAGATCGATTACAGCAAGTTCGGCTGTATTTACGCCGGCATGCAGAAGAACCTGGGACCCTCGGGGGCGGCGATCGTGGTGATTCGCGAAGATCTGCTCGGTCATGCTTCGGAGCAAACCCCGCCACTGCTCAACTACACCCTGGCCGACCAGGACAACTCGCTGACTAACACCGCCAACACTTTTGCTATTTATGTGACCGGTCTGGTGTTGGAGTGGTTGCTCGAGCAGGGCGGCGTTGCAGCAATCCAGAAACAGAACGAAGCCAAGGCTAAAGTGCTCTACGATTTGATCGACAGCACCGATTATTTTCGCGGGGTCATTCAGCCGGAATTTCGGGGCACCATGAATGTCAGCTTTAAACTGCCGACTCCTGAACTTGAAGCCCAGTTCCTTAAGAAGGCTGGAGCAGCAGGCCTATACGCGCTTAAAGGGCATCGTAGTGTAGGCGGTATCCGCGCATCGATTTACAACGCCATGCCGATGGTAGGGGTCGAGACGCTGGCAGGCTTTATGGAAGAATTCAAGAAGAACAACGGTTAGTATCGTTTGGCCACCATCGTAGTAGTACTTGAACTGGAGGGCCGGGTTGCATCCCGGCCTTTTGCTGTGAGGGTAATATGTTCGAAGTAGATCTCAGTGGAGAAAAAAATTGGCAGATGTTTGACGCTCCGGCGCTGGTCGGCAGTTCACTGCGCTTCGTTTCCGGCGATCCTGAGGGGGAGCGTTTTCGCACTCGGTATTATCTCAAGTCCGACCGGTCGCTGGTTGCACGGGTCTGGTTCGGCCCGGAAACCGAGGGGCCTCCGGGACATGCTCACGGAGGCAGTCTAGCGGCGGTGCTGGATGAGGTGTTGGGGCTGTCCGCCTGGGCAGCCGGACACGCGATTGTCGTCGCCAATCTGAACGTAAATTTCCGCTGCTTGTTACCGATTCTGCAGGTGGTGCAGGTGGATACCGAGATCGTTTCGGTTGATGGCCGCAAGGTGCTGGTCCGAGGCAAGGTGTGGGACGGCAAAGAAAAAGTTTATGCCGAAGCCGATTGTCTGTGCATCGAGATTCAATCGGTCTAAGTTGTTACCGTGATAAGCAGATTCTGGAAAATAAAAACCGCCAATTGCTACGGGAATCGGTGGTTTTTGTTTTTACCGAAATATTTATTCAGCTTTTTAGTGGCAGCACAAAATGGACCTTTGTTCCCTGCCCGAGTTCGCTTTCGACCCAGATTTGGCCGTTGTGGCCTTCGATTATGTGCTTGACGATGGTCAGTCCCAGACCGGTACCACCGACTGCTGTATCGGTCTGGTTGCAGCGGTAGAATTTTTCAAAGACCTTGGTGGTTTGATCTTTAGTCAGTCCCACTCCCTGATCGCTGACGGTCACCCGGTAGCTGTTTTCAGTTGCCTGTCCGGTGATTCGAATGGCGCTGCCGCTTGGTGAGTATTTGATGGCATTGCTGCAAAGATTTTCCATTACCTGCCAGATTTTTTCCTTGTCCGCCAGCAGTTTACTGTCGGGCGAGTGCAGACAAATAGTGATACTGTGATCTTCCGATAATTGATTCAGATGTTGGATCGGTTTCTCAAACAATTCCTGGGCGGAATAAAATTCTTTTTGTAGCGGCAAGGGCTTACCCGATTCAATCCGGCTGATATCGAGCAACTCACCGACCAGACCAGAGAGGAAATCGGCTTTCTCGTTGATGATCGACAAGAATTCCCCTTCTTCCTCTTTGCTCAGCTCTTTATTCTCCAGCAAAAATTCAGAGAAACCGAGGATTGCGGTCAACGGTGTGCTCAATTCGTGGACTGCGGTGGTAATGAATTCGCTCTTCAACCGTTCTATTTCCCGTTCCTGGCTGATGTCGTGGATCAGGAAGATCAGTCCAATCGACTTGCCCTGCCGGTCGGTCAGGTTTGAAGTACGGATTTGGAGAGACATGATGGTCTGCAAGTCGGCGGCGATCTGCACTACATCGAAGCGAAGGCCGCTTAGTTGCTGTTGCAGAGCTTCTTCCATTTTTTGGGCAATAGCGGGGTCATGGATTATGCTGCGTAGCGGGTGGCCAATGCTGTCGGTTGCCGAACACTGAAACATTTTCTCTGCCTGCTGGTTGAGCAGCAGAATCTGACCATCCAGATCGGTGACGATCAGACCATCCGGTACCGAAGTGACGATATCGTTGAGTTGTTTGCGGACCTGCTGTGTCTGTTCCAAGGATAACCAGAGCTGTTCGGTTCGTTCGGTAACGCGCTCTTCCAGTTCGTCTTGAATTTTGCTGAGGGCCTTTTCGGCAGTTTTTCGCTCGTTGACTTCTTTTTCAAGCATGATGTTGCTCTTGTGCACTTTGAGCATTTCATCAACCAATTGCTTGTTAGATGTTTTCAGCGCTTTTTCTGTGCGTCCCAGGAAAATCGTCGTAGAAAACAGGAAAGCGCCAGCAGCAGTCAGGTAGAGACTGGCGAACACAAAAACGGTCCGCCAGTAATCGGACACGGTTGTTGTAATGTCGGATACCAGTAGAAAGTCGCCGACTTGGCGACCGGAGAAATCGTGCAAAGGCTGAAAACGGGCAAGATAACTGTTCCCGTCGGCGGTAAATTTGACGGTATTGTTGAAACGGGTTCCGTCTTTGGTAAGAAGGTTGGAAATGCTCGATAAAAGTTCCGGGCTGGATGTCTGGATCACCACCCTGTCTGGCAGCAGGTTCCAGCTGGCAGGATCTTTGCCGAGCATTTCCATGCCGATAGCCCATTCTTTGTGGTTGAGAAATTTCTTATTGATGGTGAAGGTTAGAACGGTTTTGTCGAACTGAAAGAATTTGCTGATCAACAGATCGACTTCTTCGCCTAGTTCCAGATAGCCGAGGAGTTTGTTCTCTTGGTACCAGGGGAGCACTGTGCGCAGGGTGAAAGTGCCCAGCGGGCCAAGTTCCATGCCGCTGGTTGAATGATGGCTCTTTGCCGCTTTTTGGAGCCCATAGCGCGAAATGTAGTCACCATATTTTGATGGCTTATGAACCCGCAGGAAGACTGTTCGGTCGGGGTTGTGGAAATAAAAGTGAGAAATATGTAGATGCTGGAGCAGTTTCTCGAAGGTCGCTTGCGTTGCATTGAGCAGCTCCTGCCGGTCTCGTCGCAGCATCAGTCGTTGAAGTTCTTTCGATTCGGCCAATTGCTCTAACTGCACAAGCATGATTTGTGCGCGTTGCTCAAGCATGTTGTTGAAGGAGTAATTGATTTCGGAGATCTTATGCTCCAACTCCCTTTCAACCTGTCGATTTAGGAACCAGAAAGTCGAGACGGCGTATAAGGCGAGTAAAACCAGCAGGCCGAGGCTTATCGGTAGCAGCACCTGCAGTTTGAGCCGTTGTCGTTTCGGAAGTTGGGGGGTGTGGTCTGGCATTTGATCTTTTCTTTCGGCGGTTTTTACACTACATGCAAAGGCGAAGGACCTGTTCCATATCAGTATGCCTGTCCTTACTTTGCCAATCCTGTCCATCAGCAGTGTTCGCATGCAGTTCTCGATTGTCTGATCGCGCAGATCTTCCAGAAGCATATTTTCTTTGATGGTACGACGTAAAGCATCCGAACTGGGGAGCAGTTCGTGGATGGAAACTCTCCCCCGGTAACCTGTTTTGTTGCAGCCAACCTTTTTCTTCGTGAATATCGCTTAAGAGACGTTCTTCACGGCGCTGCCGGATACTGTGAAAAGTGAAGAAAATGTTGCGATAAGAAGCATTTGTGTTGATGGGAAAGCCTAAAAAACAGCTTTTGTAGTTTTGTGACGAAACCAATAAATCTAATTCATCGCCGGTAATCGTTTCAATATGTTCAACCAGTTTCCCTTCTTTGGCGGGTAGTTGCCAGCCGCTTTGGTCGATTACCATGATGTACCAGAGTTCTGCCGAAGGGACAGGTGTTTCCTCAGAACAACGAACCAGTTCTATCTGGAGTTGTTTGTCGTGTGGATGAAATGGTCGTAGAAGATTGACTCGTTCTTCGCGTCCGCTCAGGAATTTAAGAATCAGTGGGTTTTTCATTTTATTCTCAGGCAGCAAGGCAGATCGATCAGATCATATTATATTTTTTTATAATATCTCCTAATCTCTACAATAGCCACGGGGTGCTGTCAAATTCAAACGACTAAAGGAGTTATTTCTTCGTACAAAAATAAAAACCACCTGTAAACATCAGGTGGTTTGAAGTGAATCTATCTTCTGCTCTCTGGCTACTTGATTGGCAGCGGTGCCTCCGTGTAGTTTTGAATAAATTTTCCGAGCTGGCTGCGCTGATCCGGGGATAGGTCTCTAAAGGCCAAACTGCCACGGCGAACCGGGACGAGGTTGTCCTGCAGGCGGTGGTCGGAGACGGCTCTTACCGGGATGCTTTCAACGATCAGGTCAAAATCATTGTAAAGGCTGATCTCTTTTACTTCAGAACGCTTCAACTTTTGTCCGAGATAACGAAAGGAGAGGCCGCTTTCACTGATATCCATGATGTGGTAAGGGAGCGATTCGGGGCCTGTGTCAATAAGGACGAGGGCGCGATGGGCCGCTTTGAAGCGTTGATGGGCTCTGGCTGGCTGATATTTGAGGCGACTTTCCATTTTCTACTCCTTCGTGAGGCTAGAAAAAGATTTTTCTCCCCCTCACGACACATTAAGCTAGTATAATATGTCTGCCTCATGCAAGTGAAATCTAATGGTATTGAAGTTACAAAATTTTTAGCAATAATTGCGCCATCTATTTTTTGTGAGGGTGCTGATTAGACGCCATTGTCGAACGTTATTCACGTTAAATTAGGATGTTTTCTTGCGAATAAGAAAAATTAAAAGTTGTTCTGGGTGGGGATGTTTTTTAATTTAAACAATGTGTTACCACTTGGTTGGCCAAGTGTGTCGGAATTCTTGACAAATTTATGAATAAGAAGAATCGACAGAAATATTTGCAAATATTGTTCAGCGGTTTGGCTATTTTTTGTCTGGCCTTGTTGTTTGTTGGTGGCCCGCAGGCATATTCTTACAGGACGTTTTATCAGGGGTGGGGGCTGGGGCATTTGATCTGCTTTGCGCTTTGGACCTGGCTTTATTTGCAATGGCGCATGCAGCAGCCTCTGTGGAGGAAGGTTGGCGAAGCTTTGTTGCTGTCTCTACTGCTTGGAGCGTCAACCGAATTGTTGCAGTCCCTGATCGGGCGCGAGGGATCCTGGCTGGATCTTGGCAATGATCTGCTCGGTAGTCTGTTGGTGCTGACATTTTTCGGTGAGTGGAAAGCCAAATTAAATAAAAGGCTACTGTGGTTGCTGCGCGGAGGACTCGCATTTTTGGTTTTCTGGGTGGTCCTGCCTTTTGTCAAGGTTGCCGCTGACGACTTGGTGGCTTGGCAACAGTTTCCGTTGCTTTCGGGATTTGAAACACCGCTGGAAGCCAGTCGATGGGGGGGGGATTGTATTCGTCGTCTGGATCGACAACATGTATACAGCGGTTCCAATGCCATGCAGGTGGAGCTGACCACCAACCGTTATTCGGGAGTTTGGTTGCGTCATTTTCCTGCCGATTGGAGGGGTTACCGGGCAGTGCAGTTTCATATCTATAATCCACAGAAGGAGCCATTTAGATATTATTTTCGCATCCATGATCAGTTCCACCGTGACAACGGTCAACGCTACAGTGATCGTTTTAATGCTACTTTGGTTGCCCAGCCCGGTTGGAATGAGGTGGAAATTCCTCTGCAGGAGGTGGCTCAGGCCCCTAGGGGGAGACAGTTGGATCTTTCTCGGGTTGCCGGAATGATTTTGTTTGTCGGCAAGCTTGAACAGACCCAAACTTTTTATCTTGACGAGGTGCGATTGGTCCTTTGAAGCAGCCCACCAGGCAGGTGTATACAGATTGACATCCGGCGGAGATAGGCATAAAATCGCCTCTTTTTTGCAGCTGATCTTACCGCCGCGAAGGTGAGAAAGAAGGATTGAAGATGAAGGTATTGGTAACGGATGAGATTTCGCAAAGTGGCTTGTTGCCAATTCTTGATGACCCGCGCATTCAGGTTGACTTCAAAGTCGGCTTGCCGAAGGAAGAACTGTATCAGGTCATCGGGGATTATCAGGCGATCATTACCCGCAGCATGACCCAAGTTGACCAGGCGTTGCTTGATCATGCAAAAAACTTGAAAATCATTGCCCGCGCCGGGGTAGGAATCGATAATGTTGATGTTGATGCCGCAAGTAGCCGCGGGATCATTGTGGTTAATGCGCCGTATGGTAACGTTAACTCCGCGGCCGAGCATACCATGGCCATCCTGCTTTCCTTCTGTCGCAACGTGACTTTGGCCAACGCCAGCCTCAAGAGCGGCGATTGGCAACGGGCACCCTTTACCGGCCATGAGTTGAAGGAAAAGACCGTCGGGGTGATCGGCCTGGGCAAAGTCGGTGGCCGCGTTGCTCTGCGTTGCCGGGCATTCGAGGCCAACGTTATCACTTACGATCCCTATATTTCAGAAAAGCGGGCCGAGGATTTTGGAGTCAAGCTGGTTTCGCTAGAAGATGTGATCCGTTTCTCCGATATCATCACCGTTCACACCCCTCTTAACGAAGAGACCCGCAACCTGATTAACGCCGAACATTTTGAGCGGATGCGGGACGGGGTTTTCATCGTCAACTGCGCCCGTGGCGGGATTATTAACGAGAAGGCGATACTTGCTGCTTTGGAAAGCGGCAAGTGCGGAGGTGCCGCTTTCGACGTCTGGAGCGAGGAACCGCCGAAGAGCGAAATCCTGAAAAAACTGATCGCCCACCCGAAGATGCTTGTCACTCCGCACCTGGGAGCGAATACCTTCGAGGCGCAGAAGAACGTCGCAGTCGATGTCAGCAAGGAGATTGTTAATTATGTCGATGGTCGACCGCTGTCGAACGCTGTCAATATTCCGCGCTTCGATCCCGACCTGATGGAGCACATGAAGCCGTACATGAAGCTGATCTCAATCATCGGCGAATTCATCTCGCAGTTGGCGCCGCCGAATCCGAACAAGGTTACTTTCACCTACAACGGCAAGCTGGCCCGTTTCGATTGTGCCCCGCTTTCCGTGTGTGGCCTGGCAGCATTGCTTAACCACTGCACTGATCAGGAAATCAACATGGTTAACGCCGGGATGGTGGCTCGCGAGATGGGGATTGCTGTCGAAGAGGTGCGTTCCTCCGAAACCGATTCCTTTTCCAACCTGATCACATTGTCCTTGGAAGGGCAGCATGGCAAAAAACGTACCATCGCCGGCACCCTGTTTGAAGGGATCCCGAAGATCGTCAAGATGCGCAACTTCGATATCGATTTCAAGCCGGAGGAGCATATGCTGGTGATGTCCTATGCCGATTTGCCGGGAGCGCTCGGCAAGATCGGGACCATCCTCGGCAACGCCAATGTCAATATAGGCAATATGAGCCTCGGTCGGACCGGGAAAGCTGGAGAGGCGATGGTCGTCTTTTCCATCGATTCGCCGGCCGATGAAGCAACCATCGAGAAAGTCAAGCAGGCGATCGGCGCCACCTTTATCCGAGCGGTACATATTCAGCAATAATCCAGCGGATAAAATATTTGCTCAAATGAAAAAGCGCGCCCAGTCCAGGACGCGCTTTTTTACAGTCAATTTCATGGGGAGAATCTATGTAGCAAACAGCGGCAGTTTGCAGGCTGGGATAATTCCTCTGGCCTCGGCGCGCGAGAAGAGGGTTTCTACTGCCTGGACACCTTCGTCGCCGAGGTCGACAGAGAAATCGTTGACGTACAAGGCTATGTGGCTGCGGGTAATTTCATCATCCAGCTCCTGGGCGTGCTGCCTGATGTAGTTTTTCGGTTGTTGCGGGTTGGCGAAGGCGAACTCAACACTGGCGCGCAGCGAGGCGTCGATCCTTTTGATCAACTCTTCGCCGAGTGAACGTCTAGCCAGAATGCCACCGAGCGGAATTGGACAACCGGAATCTTCTTCCCACCACTGACCGAGATCAAGAACCTGTTGCAGACCTTCTTGATTATAGGTGAAGCGCGATTCGTGGATGATCACTCCAGCATCTGCTTCCCCGGCGATTACCGCCGACATGATTTGGTGGAATGGCAGGATTAGTAAATCCTCGTAGCCTTCACCGAAAAGCTGCAGCAACAGGTTGGCAGTCGTCAGCTGACCCGGGATGGCGATCCGCTTGCCGCGCAGTTTTTGCATATTGGTTTTCTGTCTGGCGATCACTAGAGGGCCGCAGCCACGCCCTAATGCCCCGCCGCTACGCAGCAGACAATAGTCTGTACGCAAATGGCCTAGCGCATGGTAGGAGATTTTGGTCAGGTCGAGCTCGCCTGCCAGAGCCATCGTGTTGAGGGTTTCGACATCCTCAAGCCTTTCCTTGAACTCGACACCGGGACAGTAGATCTGTCCATGGACCAGACCATAAAAGATAAAGGTGTCGTTCGGGCAGGGGGAGTAGCCGAGGGTCAGCTGTTGCATGGCTCTAGTCCTGTTCTCTTTGCCAGTGTTGCAGGATCTTCAGCATCCCGGTCTGGGCTGCTTCGGCGCCCAGTTTAATGTTCCACTGCAGTAGGTCGCGGGTGCCGGTTGGGTTGGAAATGCCGCGAAGTTCCAGAAGGGGGATATCGAAAGCAGCGCAGACTTGTGCTGCTGCGGCTCCTTCCATGTTCTCGCAGATTCCAGCAGTACGGTCTTGCAGTTCGGTGCTCAGTGCGGGGTGGCCGCTGCAGCAGTTTACCGTCACGAATGGGCCGAACAAGGCTTCTGGAAGAACTTGTCGGGCCAGATCGGTCCATGGTGATTGCAGTGGAAAGCGCTGCTGGATTGCTGGCATCAATATCGGCTGTTGCTGGATGTCGAGTTGTTCCAGAGGAATAAATCTGTCCTCTGTTGCAACGCCTAGGTCGCCGCAGATCTCTTCGCTGGCCAGTACCAAATCACCGTTTTTCAGTTCGTTGCCAGGATAGCTGCCGCCGCAGCCGCAGAGCAGTACCGCCTGCGGTGTGTAGTGTATTAACATGCGGGTTAATTGGAGCGTCATGGCATTCTGGCCGACGCCTCCGTGGGCGATCAGCAGTGGAACCTCGTGGAGGGTGCCGCTGAAGATCTGATAGTTGGAAAATGTTTTTACCTCACGATTGTGTAACTGCTGACGCAGCAGGGCTGTTTCCAGAGGGACGGCGGCGATGATCAGCAGCATGACGGTTAACGTTTGAACCAGTCCTGGCGGATCAGGTCGCGGCGCAGGTCGATTCCTTGCTTCTGTACCATCCCCTGATACCAGAAGCGTTCCTGTTGTAGTTTCGGCAGCGAAGGGGGGTCGAGCCTCTTGCGACGGTCGGTCAGGGTGGTTTGGAAATTCTGGTCGGGGGCTGTGACGATGGAGCTGATTTTTGCCGCCAAAGCGGGTGGTGCTACTTCGATCACCACCTGGATGGTATCGCGGATCTTCAGCCCTTGGCGGTATTCCCACAGGTCGCCTTCGAAGCCGTTTTCGCATTCGGTAACAAAATCGCTCCAATCAAGCAGCAAACTGCCGAACTCGATCTCTGCTAGTTCGTCGCCTTGAAGCTCCTTTTGCATTAGTTCGGCGATTTGCTCCTGCTCTTTGCAGGTAAGGAAGAAGGAGAGGCCTTCCTCGACCTGGTACATGTCCAGTCCCTCGATCAGTTCTTCGCAGAAAATATTTGAGTCGAGGTCCCTGTCGCAGAAATCCTTTAGCCCGTTGGGTAACAGTTCGCGGGGAAAGCCGAGCAGCGACAGGTGGTCGTGACCGAAGTCCGCCGGGAGGACTAGGCGTTCGCTGTGGGTAATCTGCTGTCGATGGAGGAAGTCGGACAGCCGCAGATAATTGTCTGTGAAGAAGGTCATCACCTTTTCTTCGGAGAAGAACAGTTCAAGTCCTTTACGGTTGTTGGCCAGACCGAAACCGACGAAGCCGTCATGGATCATTCGCTCCAGATAGGGTGTGATCAGTTGGAGCAGTTCGCCGGTCGGCAGGTAGGGAGAATAGTGAACGACCGGGTCTGGGCGCTCTTTGCTGCTGCTGGGGCGTAGCGCCAGTGAGTCCTCTGGATAATGTTCGAGAATGAAGAATGCTTCGTCGTCAAAAAAGCGGCTGAAGCGAGTAAGAACATATGCAACCTTGCTGGCATCGACTGTCACTGTAAAGCGGTAGGCGTTATCGCAATCCTCCAGAAGGGCTATTTCAAACCCTTGGTACTGTTGGGGAGCTGAAAACAGTTCGTTGCGCCAGCGTCTTAGGCCGACCGGTAATTCGAGAGGCTTCTGCAAGAAAGGTCCTTTGTTGCTTACAATTTTGAGCAATAGATTTACTGTCTGAATAATTAAAAGATTTCCCCCGGCAAGTCAACTGAAACGGCTGTTTTTGAACTGTTGATTTGGGAACGAAACAGATTAGTTTTTTTTTAAAAAAGCTTGGAAACGCCTTGAAATGAGACTTTTTAAATGATATACAGATCATTGGTGTTTAACTACAGCAAGGAGACTATTCATGTTTGGTCCCCAATCCTCCCTGGTCATGTACGACGAGGAGTATCAGCGGATTCTCTCTATACTCGAAAAGATGCTGCGTGAATCGAATTCAAAGGTCATTTTTCTGGTTGATAAAAACGGTCAGTTGATCGCAGCTACTGGAGAAACAGCTAATCTCGATACCACGAGCCTGGCGTCACTGACTGCAGGGAATATTGCAGCAACCGGCGGTTTGGCCAAGTTGATCGGTGAGAAAGAATTCTCCATACTGTTTCATGAGGGGGAAAAGGATAATATCCATATCTCGATCGTCGGAGGCCGGGTGATTTTGGTGGTGATTTTCGATCAACGCAGTTCGCTCGGGCTGGTACGTTTGCGGGTGAAGAAAACCAGTCTCGATTTAGCCGGTGTATTTGAGGATTTGGCGAAGAAGGCGATGGCGCAAATCGCAGCGGCTGGTACCGCATCTGCCAGTCCCTTTGCTGAAATCACAGATGATGACATCGACAATCTTTTCAACTGATCGAGGTAAACACTGATGTCCTTTATCAACTACGCATCGCGTGAGATTAATTGTAAAATCGTCTATTACGGTCCAGGTCTGTGCGGCAAAACGACCAACCTCCAATACATCTATAACAAGACGGCCAACGATGCCAAGGGGAAGATGATTTCTCTGGCGACAGAGACTGAGCGGACCCTGTTTTTCGATTTTCTGCCGTTGGCACTTGGAGAAATCCGCGGTTTCAAAACCCGTTTCCACCTCTATACCGTCCCAGGCCAGGTTTTTTATGATGCCTCACGGAAATTGATCCTCAAAGGGGTTGACGGTGTTGTATTTGTCGCCGATTCGCAGGAAGCGCGACTTGATGCCAATATCGAAAGTCTGGAAAACCTCAAGGACAATCTTGCCGAGCAGGGTTTTAATATCGAGAAAATTCCCTTTGTCATCCAGTATAATAAACGTGATTTACCCGATCTAACCTCTGTAGATGAATTGAGCAAGTTGCTCAATGAACGCAAAGTTCCAGAGTTGGAAGCCAGCGCAATGACCGGAGAAGGGGTTTTCGAAACCCTCAAAGCAGCGGCAAAGTTGGTTTTAAATGACTTGAAAAAGGGTGGGTAAAAAAAGTCTTGACAGGGGGGAGGCAATCCCATATATTCCGACCCCGCAACATCCTATTCCCTCTTAGCTCAGTTGGTAGAGCATCTGACTGTTAATCAGATTGTCGCTGGTTCGAGCCCAGCAGAGGGAGCCATTAAAATAAGGGACTTACGGCAACATGCTGTAAGTCCCTTTTTAGTTTTTCTAATTCTCTCCCGGTCCTCTCCCAATTTGATAAGGTTTTGCAAGTAGATTAGGTGCATAGATATGTCTTGCTGCAGCCCCCGTCAAAATGTCAGGAACTTCTAAGAACTTTCGCGACTTATTTAGAAACAATATATGAGAAGGCAGGTTGTGGAGATTGGAACCCGGGTTCGGCTTTTACCACAATTCCATATTTATGAGGCACCAATCATAGGTTTTGATAATTGTCTTTCTATCTGAAGGAAATACAGTGGAAGGCATGAGAAGCTCTCTCCACAATTGAGGCCCTCCGCGATTGCCAATTTCTAATAATACAATTTGCTGGATATCTCATCCCTTTAAGTAGGCAATCGGTTTTGCCTTTTATATCCAACAGATCGATCTTTCAATGGAAGTTGATGTTTTGGCTAGGTCAGACTGATCATTGCCTCAGATTTGTGGTAAGAGGCATTGACAGCCTCCATCCGATGGCCAATATGTCAGTCTCGCTTCCTCCTACTTTTTTACCTGTCTGGCTATTGCTTAGCCTTAGCCAAAGACCAAGGCCCGATCACACCAGTCCTGAGTCATCGTCATAGTGATAAGACTGTCTAAACCGAGTTAAACGACCGGAAACATATCATTAGCGATGGCCAACTAACTATCTAGCCTAGTATTTTTAGTCTGTTATGAGAAGAATTATCAGGTGGCACATATTCTGCTCAACGTTGCATGCGTTCGGACAGCTATTTCTTTTGTAATAAGTTCTGAACCCCTCAAAAAGCTTCGCTTAGCCGCGAAAAGGAGAGGGGAAAGTCAACAGGGAAGGTGGCATGCTATTTGAGTTTGCCAGGCATTCTCACTAACCAGAAGCAAGGAGGCAAAGAAAAATGAAAAGAAAAATGAAAAAGTTTATTGTTTTACTCTCAGTCACAGGCATTTTTGCGGTTTCCGCTGTTTCCGTCGTCCACGCTCGCAGGGGGATGATGGATGGCGTCAACGACACCTGCGGCACCAGCTATAGCTGCGCTCTCTGCCATATTGACCCCAGTGGTGGTGGCCCTCTCACCGCTGACGGCAAAGGTTACCTTGATTCCGGTACTGATTCCTGTTACTTCTGCCCTGACGTCTGCGGCGGCACCCCTTGCACGGATTCTGACGGCGACGGTTACTTTGCCGAGTCGAACTGCGGCACTAGCGTTGACTGTAACGACAACGATGCTACCATCAATCCTGGAGCGCTTGAGGCCTGTTCCGACGGTATCGACAACGACTGCGACGGTAAAATTGACTGCGCCGACGGCGAGTGCAGCACAGACAACGCCTGCAACACGACCCAGCCTGAGGTTTGCAACGACGGTATCGACAACGACGGTGATCGCAAGGTTGACTGCGCTGATCGCGACTGCCGCAAGGACCCCGCCTGCACCGACGGTG
Source organism: Malonomonas rubra (assembly GCF_003247215.1). Taxonomy (GTDB): domain Bacteria; phylum Desulfobacterota; class Desulfuromonadia; order Desulfuromonadales; family Geopsychrobacteraceae; genus Malonomonas; species Malonomonas rubra_A. Next base: position 20,010 of record NZ_QKAP01000085.1, read on the forward strand.
GTAACACAGGCGGCTCCGAAGGTAAGGGCAAAACCTGTGCTGACGGGCAGGACAATGACAACGACGGTCTCGTCGACTGCGCTGACCCCGACTGCGCCAGGAGCAAGGCCTGCAAGTAACATCGAGTAGAAAGCTGGAAACAAGTAGCCGAGGGAGGGTGACCTCCCTCGGCTCTCACACCACCGTGCGTACAGTTCACGTACCACGGCAGTTCCTTATGTTGTGACATAAATAAGAAAGCCGTCGGATCATTTCCGGCGGCTTTCGTGTTGTTTGCCCAGCGGAGCTGGCAAACCCGGCTTGCTGAAAGAAGCAAGCGTCGCCCCGATCAGGGGGAAGACAATCCGAATCGCAAGGGCGTTGCTGGCAACGGCAGGGTCTGAAGGAAGCGATAGGAAGTGAGCTGCACAT
>NZ_QKAP01000103.1 GCF_003247215.1 Malonomonas rubra
TCGCCTGAAACTTAACTAGGAGGAAAGACCCATGAAACGTTTGATCGTAACCCTGCTGGCCCTCGCCTTCCTGACCACGGCTACCGCTGCTATCGCTGCTGACGTCGTAACCTACGAAGCATCCAAGGGCGCCGTCACCTTCAACCACAAGGCTCACGGTGAGAAACTCGGCGATTGCGCTAAATGCCATGAAGGTACCCCGGCCAAGATTGCCGTCGACAAAAGTGGCGCTCATGGCGCAGTTTGTAAAGACTGCCACAAGGCGATGGGCGGCCCCACCAAGTGTAACGATTGCCACAAGTAATAGCCCAGACACACGTCAAACAGAAAAAGGGGGGCCTTGGCCCCCCTTTTTCATTAATCCGTCATGTCGGGTCGGAACACAAAAAACAGGCTAGCATACTGTAATCACGACAAATTCAGTAGACATCGGGCACCAAAAGGACAGATGTCTAATGTACAGCTCACTTCTTTCGGGTAAATTGTCAACACGGTATACGGAACAACCGTAGACCACAAAAACCCTATGGAGGAGGAAGTAACATGAAACGTTTGATCGTAACCCTGCTGGCCCTCGCTTTCATTACCACGGCTACCGCTGCCATCGCTGCCGACGTCGTAACCTACGAAGCATCTAAGGGCACCGTCACCTTCAACCACAAGGCTCACCAGGAAAAACTCGGCGATTGCGCCAAGTGCCACGAAGGTACCCCGGCCAAGATCGAAATGACCAAGGACAAAGCACACAAAGAGCTGTGCAAATCCTGCCACAAAGACATGGGCGGACCCACCAAGTGTAACGACTGCCACAAGTAATTACACGACGAACCTGCTTAATAAAAAGGGGAGGCCAGACCGGCCTCCCCTTTTTTATTGATATCCCGCTAATTCAACTATCAGAGGGCAATTGCAAAACTTGTGGTTTGGTCTTGGTTTGTTCGTCGGTCTGGCCTGCAACCTCCACACTTTTTGCGACAGGAAGACCGGCATCGCTATAACGGTTAGCAGCATTCCAGAGCATGTACCCGTTACTTCCGAAATCATTCGCTGCACGTATCTGGGCCGAGATCTCGGCGGCTTTAAAGCGACGACGATCGAACGCGTAATCCTTGAATGCCTGCAACCACGGCCTGAATCTCAAGGGATCGGCACCGGTGCGCCGGTATGCCTGTTCCAGCGAGAGATAAATCATCTCGTAAGGCGCCTCCATCGGCGAAGGAAAACCAGGAAGTCCGTGACTGAACCCCGAAGGGTACAGCATCGGCGAAAGATAATCGACATGCGGCAACAAGGTTTCAAGATGCTGCCCTATGTAGGTATCATTTTCATTCCAGCAGATATAACCAAATACATCCGCTGAAACATATACACCGTAACCATCTAGAATCTTCTTGGCCTGACGCAGAAAATCGTTGATCGCAGATATTCGGTTAATGAACGAGTTGGGTTTTGCAAAAACCAGCCGCGCAGTATCGGGGAAGCGCACGTAATCAAACTGGACCTCATCAAATCCTAGCTGTGCGGCTTCTTCGGCGACCTGAAGATTATAAGCCACGACTTCGGGCTGATGCGGGTCGACCCACCCAAGTTTTTCACGATCTTTCCAGGGACGGCCTGACTGATCCATCACCGCGCTACCGGGACAGGCCTCTGCAAACAGGTTGTCCTTGAACACCACGATCCGGGCGATCGTATAGATCCCTCTGCCCTTGAGCTCGGCAACCAGTTCGGCAAGGTGTGGTAACGTGACCAGTTCCTGCGCTCCAATATCGTGGGCCTGCAGGATACTACTCGGATAGGAAAGCTCACCGCGGTCACCCTTGATATCGATAACCACGGCATTAAGCTCGGTGCGTTCAATCAGTTCGAGAGCTCTTCCACGCAACCCCTGGTGTGCCGCACCATAAAATGACAAATAGAGCGCGCGCGGGTGAAAGGACTGTAATTCTATCTGCTCGGCCGCCTCGATATCGACGTGAGCAGCAAGGAACCCAGGGCGCTTGACAGCGACTTTCTCGACGGGATCTTCAAGTAGAAACTCGCCATCGGCTGCGGATATGGCCCGTTGCGCACCGGACAGAACCAAGGCTCCGGACAGACCCTGGCCGTCCTGATCAACAACACGCCCCCAAAGCAGATCGGCTGACGCCGAGTTCGCTAGCGCAGCAAGAACAACAACGACAAGGAACAATATAGACCTGAGCCGAAACATGAACTCTCCAGAGATGCAAATGCGCTTATCATATCCCGAATTAAGCGGCAACTCCAGCAGAATGACAAAACAGAGGTTAAAGGAATGCGGGGTGCGAAGGCTCAGGCCTGCAATTGAAACCGATGAATTTCCTGTGTTTTCCGGGCAGCCGGGAAATAAACCCCCAGCCCCCTGCTAACAGGCTCGCAAAAGCAGTAGTGCTCAAAAGCCTCAGCGGATAGTGGCTGTGAGAAATAGAAACCCTGCCCCTCGTCACAACCCCGCGAGAGCAGGAAGTATCTCTGAGCTTCCGTCTCGACTCCTTCACCGCACACCTTGATGCCGAGATTATGGGCCATGCTGATGATCGCTTCTGCAATCGGAGCTCGATCCCCGGGTCGCTCGAAGGCGCTGATGAAAGAACGGTCAATCTTGACACAATCGACCGGAAACATCTGAAGATAATTCAACGACGAATAACCGGTACCGAAATCGTCAATAACCAGGCGCGTGCCCCGTACCCGCAAATCGACAAGCCCCTCTAGAGTCGAAGCTGTGCGATCCATCAGGGCACTCTCGGTCAACTCGATTTCCAGATGATGGGGAGACAGACCACTCAGCTCCAGGGCACGATCAACATCATCGGCAACATCCGACAACCTGAACTGTCGCCCGGATACGTTGACCGTAAGGTTCAGCCCGGATATTCCACGTTCCTGCCATTGTGCAACCTGACAACACGCTTCCTCCAACACCCAGCGCCCGAGTGCTGCAATACTGCCATTTTCTTCGGCGCGAGGGATAAAGCGCCCAGGTGTAAGCACCCCCAATTCAGGGTGGTTCCAGCGTACCAGTGCTTCTACTCCAAGGATAAGGCCACTTTGCAAATCGACCCGCGGCTGGTACTCGATAAAAAACTGCCCTTGTTGCAAGGCAAGACGCATACTGTGATCAAATATCAGCCTCTCATCGTGTACCTTGTTGAGTTTACGTGAGTAAAACCGGTAGGTTCCACGCCCCTCTTCCTTGGCCAGATACATTGAGGCATCGGCATGCATAAGCAACGTTTCACAATCGCTGCCGTCCTCGGGAAAACGCGCGATGCCGATGCTGGTACCGCTATAAACCGTTCTGTCATCGAGCTCGAACGGCTCGGCAAGAACCGTCAGAATTTTTTCGGCAACGGCGCTGGCGCTGCTGCCGACGTCCAGATCCTGCAGAACAACGACAAACTCGTCCCCACCCAGGCGCGCAACGGTATCGATCTTGCGCAGGCAACCAGAGACACGTCTACTCACCTCAACAAGCAACAGGTCCCCATTATGATGCCCGAAAACGTCATTGATGTCCTTGAAACGGTCTAGGTCAAGAAACAACACCGCCATCCCTGCCTGTGCACGTTGCGCATGGATGATCGCCTGATCGATACGGTCCTCGAGCATACGACGATTAGGCAGGCCGGTGAGGCTATCGTAAAGCGCGAGGTAACGGGCCTCTTTTTCAGCTTCCTTGAGCCGCGCAATATCCTTGATTACCAACACAAAACAGCATGGCTGCCCCATCTCGCCCCGCACCATGGAAATACTCAGATCCACCCACACCTCGGATGAATCAGAGCAGAGACACAGGCGCTCACACGACAGAGAGCTTTCGTCGCTTGACAGGAGACGGTCGAGATCGGACCAAAGTCCTTTCTCATCTGCACCGACGATCAGATCGGTGAAAAATAACTGCGGGATTTCATGGCGCTTATAGCCGGTCAAACGGCAGAATTCCTCATTGGCGTCGACAAAGCATCCGTCAAGTGAGAGCCGGGCCAACCCAGCAGCCGCATGTTCAAAGATGGTTTCATAGGAAAGATCAGGACTCCCACTCGACGTCTTCGGGGCTGGCCGGTGCAGCCAGAGCATCTTCCCATCAGGCAGACTTTCTACCGCCACCTCCACCAGAGGCCCCTGGTCAAGGTTGAGCAGCAATGGACCATGAGAGGTGGAATCATGGCAAAAAAGGTCGACGTTGAACAGAGAAACGATTGACCGCCCCTGCAACTGCTCAAATGATGTGGAGAGCCAATTATAAAGCGACGGACTTGCCGATCGACAGTTCCCGGACTGATCGACCAGAATCCATGCTCTCCCCTGAATGTTTGCCGTATGTTGTGTCGCAGCAACCATGGCACCTTCTTGGCGTAGACAACCTGAAAACAGCTCCTGAAATCATAGGTTTGCCAAGAACATGCCTAAAGGAACTTCGTAAGAAAACCCAAAAGGCAAGTAGCTGTACTACAACGCAAAATATTTATAATTTTGTTTTGTGTGCGACAGGATTAAATCCGGATATGCCGATTAAAGGAGGGAGGCCCGCTCAAAACAATTCATTGTGACAAAAAAATGGCAAGAAGCGGCCGACTAAGGTTCAAAGGGGGCCGCTTCAATGTGGATTGGCCGCTGCCGCTCCTCAAGCTGTAGCGGAGGGGCCTCGAAGCTCTTGGCCTGAGTCATCGCACCGCGCACATCCCCCAAACCGAGGACATCCACCGCTATGGCACTGCCGACCTGGCGCTTGTCATTGAACCAGACATAAAGCTTCCCCCCACCGGTCTGGAAGACCTCTTCATCGAGATAAAGTCGGCAGAGAGTTCCCCCTTCCGGGAAGAAAGAGAGGTCGCGCTGTTCTTCCGGGCTCAACACTTCAACGACGATCTCAGCAGCCCCTTTGAACGTATAGGAGGGGATGACCATGCGGGTGCCGGGTATCAGGGGGCCAAACATTCCGAGACGCAGATTCCAGTAAGCGCTCAAGAAGTCAAAGACTTCATGTTGCTGCGGCAACTCGCGACGTATTTCTTCGGTCAGACGGCCATTCTCGGAGCGCTGAAACAGGACCTCCCCCGCTTCGGCGTCGAAGAATAGCGCCTTGCCGCGATCGGTGAGAGAATCTCCCTTCCCCTTGAAACGCCTGGTTACAAATGACCGCGAGTGAAAATAGCCATCACTACCGAGCACGAAGTGCGCCTCGTAGCGCTCTCTCCGGTTACGCGTAAACAGGGCCGCCATCCCGCGGGTCTTGACTTCAAGTTTGGCCCGAAAGTGCCCGGCATCGGCAAACCGTTCCAACTCGAGGGAGCCGTCAGCCAGGCGGTCAAACCATAGGAAACCGACTTCGTACTCCAGGCGCTCGTTGCCAGCCGGAAGATAGGCAGTCTCGGCCAGGGCCTGCGCTGCCGGGGCCTGCGCTGCCAGGGCCTGCGCTGCCGGGGCCTGCGCTGCCGGGGCCTGCGCTGCCGGGGCCTGCGTTACCGGGGCCTGCGTTACCGGGGCCT
>NZ_QKAP01000072.1 GCF_003247215.1 Malonomonas rubra
TTGAGAAAGTGCCTCCTCACAATACAAGCGTCGAATGCTCCGATTGTGGCACGAAGGTTTCCAAGACCCTCGCAACAAGGACACATCGTTGTCCGAGTTGTGGCCTGGTCATAGATCGTGACCACAACGCGGCACTCAATATTCGTTCTAGGGCAGGAACTGCCCGAAGTCACGCCCGTGGAGAATCCTCTGACGGCGGAACGGCTCGCAAGAGCCGGTCTACGAGTCATGGTTCGTTGAAACAGGAAGCTCCGTCGCTTGCGGCGGGGGAGTTCACTATCTCCGTTTTTGGATCGCCAGTTTTACTGATGGTCCCAAGGTACGGTGTTTGAATATTGGCTTAATCGTTGGCCAGTTTCTCAGGGTTTAGATTCGTCTTATTGGCACTTTATTTCCACAAACGGCGCGCCAGTTGCTGCATATCGACTGCTTGCTCTTATTGGTCGACAATTTCCAAACCGAGCAGGGCAATAAATATGTAGGTAACCGTCAGCATGATTCCCCACATACGGGTAAAATATTTTTGATTCTAGCATGCAAATTAGAATAGGGGGGATTGTCTGGAGGTTGGCCGCGATTTTATGATGAAATATAAAGTAAGGGGCTTGAAATGTCGAACGCTGAAAGGATTATTTTCTGGCTTGCTATCCTTTTTCTGCTACTTTCCGGTTGTCAGAAGACGACAAAGATTTATATAGGTGCAAAGGCTGACGCCGGAAGTGTCCTTTCTGGTGAGGTTCTTTCTGTTCGGGATGCCGTATGGCAGGATTTATATGTTCAACTCGAATACTCCTTTAAACGGCAGGGGGAGAAACTGTTGCTGGAGGGCACATGGGGCTTTGCCGACCATCCTCGGATGATGTTCGCCAAGGTCAAGGAATTCGAATTGAAGCTGTTTCTTCTTGATCAGGAAAACCGGGTTCTCGATTATGTTACCTTTTCGCGAAGTATTGGTGGCTATTTTCATGATCGGTTAGCGTTTAAAAAAGAGCTGGTATTGCCTAAGGGGGCTGCGGCTTCCAGCATCGGTTACGAGGGGACGCTGATTGGTGAGAAAGGAGAACTCAAGTCGGTTTGGAAATTACCGAGACGATCGCGTTGATAGGAAGTAAAAGAGCAGCCCGCGGGCTGCTCTTTTTTTTTTTTGAGTTCAGTCAGAAACCGTTACTTGCCCCACTTCGCGCGGATGCGGGAAACGGCTGTTTCAACGTTCGCACGGTCGCCAAATGCGGAGAGGCGAAAGTAGCCTTCACCGCTCGGACCAAAGCCGCTGCCAGGGGTGCCTACTACATGGCACTCACTGAGCAACTTGTCGAAGAAGTCCCAACTGCTCATTCCTTCCGGGGTTTTCAGCCAGATGTAGGGTGCGTTGACACCGCCGTAGCAGGTGATGCCCGCCTCGCTTAATCCTTCACGGATAATGCGGGCGTTCTCCATGTAGTAATCAATCACTTCCTTAATCTGAACCCAGCCATCGTCTGAGTAGACCGCAGCGGCGGCTTTTTGCACCGGGTAGGAGGCCCCGTTGAACTTGGTCGAAGTGCGGCGGCTCCAGAGCTTATTAAAGCTGTATTTCTCGCCTTTGGCGGTGGTGCCCATCAGTCCCTCTGGGACGACGATAAAGCCGCAGCGTACCCCAGTGAAGCCAGCGGTCTTTGAGAAGGAACGAATCTCAATAGCGCACTCTTTGGCTCCTTCAACCTCGTAGATCGAGTGTGGGATGTCGGACTCGGTGATGAACGCTTCGTAGGCGGCGTCGAAGAAAATGATCGCATCGTTGGCCCGAGCGTAATCGACCCACTTTTTCAACTCATCTTTGCTGGCCGCGGTTCCGGTAGGGTTGTTGGGCGAGCAGAGGTAGATGATGTCGACCTTCTCATGCGGCAGTTCCGGGGTGAAGTTGTTCTCCTCGGTGCACGGCATGTAAACGATCCCCTCATAATAACCTTTTTTATCCACTTCGCCAGTACGTCCGACCATGACGTTGGTGTCGTTGTAAACCGGATAGACCGGGTCGCCGATGGCAACCTTGTTGCCGAGGTCGAAGATGTCAAGAAGGTTGGCACTATCACACTTGGAGCCGTCGGAGATAAAAATCTCGCTGGTCTTCAGCTCTACACCAAGCGGCTTGTAGGCTTTCTCGGCAACCACTTCCGCCAGCCAGGAATAGCCTTGCTCAGGGCCATAGCCGTGAAAGGTTTCTCCTTTGGCGAGGTCATCGACCCCCTCGTGGAAAGCTTTGAGGACCGCCGGGACCAGTGGACGGGTAACGTCGCCGATGCCGAGACGAATGACCTTGGCCTCCGAGTTGGCGTCGGTAAAAGCCTTGACGCGGCGGCCTATTTCGGGGAATAGGTAGCCGGCTTGAAGTTTCAAGTAGTTGTCGTTAATACGTGCCATTTTTTATTTTCTCCTGATGGTGATGTTCATTTATACAAAGGGCGGCCTGTTCAAGGTCGCCCTGGAGAGCTCTTGGGTGTTGTCGAGTTAATTGTTTGCTTTGTTCTGGATCCACTCGCCGGTTTTTTCCACATCTTTTCCTAGGCCTTGTAAGGTTTCTACGCCGAAAATAAACTGGGGGGGGCTATCAAAACCAATGCAAGAATACGTTTCATTTATTTAGTTCTCCTTAAAAATGTTACCTGGCGCGGGTTATTTCAATTCCAGAACATCCTGCATATCATAAATGCCGGGGCCTTTACCGCTCAGCCACTGGCAGGCACGTGCCGCGCCGCGGGCGAACATGTCACGGCTCATGGCACGGTGGCTGATCTCAATTCGCTCGCCCATGCCGATGAAGTAAACGGTGTGCTCGCCTACGATATCGCCACCGCGCACTGTCTGCATGCCGATTTCTTCCTTGGTCCGCTCACCGCACATTCCTTCACGGTGGTAGTTGGCAACCTGGTTGTAGTCGCGCCCCAAAGCGTCGGCAACTACTTCGCCCATCCGTACTGCGGTGCCGGACGGGGAGTCTTTCTTTTTATTGTGGTGCAATTCGACGACTTCGACATCGAAACCATCGCCGAGGATTCTGGCTGCTTCCTTGAGCAGCTTGAAGCAGGCGTTGACGCCGACGCTCATGTTCGGTGCCAGCACCACTGGGATTTTCGCGGCAAACTTCTCCGCTTCGGCGCGCTGCTCCGGGGTGAAGCCAGTCGAACCGCTGACCACCATTTTCCCCAATTCGGCACAAACGGCAAGATTCTGCAGAGTGACATCGGGAAAAGTGAAGTCGATTAGCACGTCGGCCTTGGCCATAGTGGCGGCCAGATCGGCGCTGATTTTTACTCCCAGCTCGCCGGCACCGGCGACAAGGCCAGCATCCAAGCCGATCTGTGGGTGATCGGGGCGCTCAATGGCACCGGTCACCTCTAGGCCTTCTGCTTCCAAAACAGCTTGAATCAGGCGGCCTCCCATGCGACCGGCAGCTCCGATAATTGCAACATTCATGGCTTGATCCTACTTATTGAATCAGCGCGTGCTTGCGCAGCACTGTTTGCAACTTCTCCAGTGTTGTCGACTGCATGCTGACCAGCGGCAGGCGAACGTCGGCCCGGCACTTGCCCATCAGTGCAGCAGAGGTTTTAACCGGTACCGGGTTGCTTTCAATAAACATTGCCTGATGGACATCGAGCAGGTTCAGGTGCAGTTTGCGGGCTTCTTCCCACTGACCGGCCTGGATCGCGGAGACCATTGATTTGACCTGCTTCGGCATGATGTTCGCGGTGACCGAGATCACCCCTTTTGCGCCACAGGCCATCAGCGGCAGGGTCAGGAAGTCGTCGCCGGAAAGAACGTCTATCTTGTCGCCAGCAGCAGCTATGATTTCGCTTGCCTGAGTCAGGTCGCCAGAGGCTTCCTTGATCGCGACGATGTTGTCGAACTCGGCCAGACGGATCGTGATTGCCGCAGTCATGTTCATGCCGGTGCGACCGGGAACATTGTATAGTACCTGCGGAAGTGCAACGCCTTCGGCGATCGCTTTATAGTGCTGGAACAATCCCTCTTGGGACGGTTTGTTGTAGTAGGGGGAGACCAGCAGCAGTCCGTCAGCGCCCAGCTCTTTGGCGTGCTGTGAGATTTCGACCGCCTCGGCAGTGGAGTTGGAGCCGGTGCCGGCAATAACCGGAATCCGTTTATTGACCTGTTCGATACAGGTCTTGATGACTTGGTTGTGTTCTTCATAGTTTAAGGTTGCCGATTCTCCAGTGGTCCCACAGGGGACGATGACGTCGGTACCGTTCTCAATCTGGAATTCGATCAGCTGGCGGTAGCTTTCTTCATCAAAATTTCCTTCGGCATCGAAGGGGGTAATGATGGCAACCATAGATCCGTAAAACATAGACTCTCCTCTGTTTGTGGCCGGGCTGCAATGATCGACCACATCTCCTTTGTTATCTCTCTGTCAATGAAATTAATACGCTAAATAAAATAGCAGCTCAGAGGCTGCGGAATAAACGCTATAGCTATCACAACGCCGTGGGAAAGTAAACACCCACGGCGTTGTGCAAACCTCGATTTCTGACTGTTTCTCAAGGGCTTAAAGGATTCTCAGATTCCTGCTTTTGGGATGACGTTCAATGCGGGTGAAGCAAGTCCTTCGAGTTGTAGATTGCCCCGTTTGACCAGCGCCCGAACCCGGTAGTGGTAGCGGGTGCCGTTTTCCAGGCTGAAATCCTCGAATTTCTCCTGCTGGAGCGGTTTGCTGTTGAGCGGGAAGGGGGAAGTCTTTGAGTCGAGGTGACGATAAACAAAGTACCCAAGCAGGCTGTCCCCTTCCGCTAGTTGTGGAGCCTGCCACTGGAGCGATACGGAACGATCGTGCGCAGTGGCGACAACCTGTTGGGGGGGCTGCAGTGGCTCAAGATAGGGCTGGCGCAGAATGATCGGGCGGCTCTGTTCCCCGTCCTGATTGCGGGTGATAAATTTATATTGATAGCCGGTACCGGGCTGCAGTGGGCGGTCATGCAACAAGTAGCGCTTGTCGACCTGCTGCGCTGGTTTGGGTAGCTGTGGGTTGATGCTGACCAGCAACGATGAGCGGTCGAGACATTCCGGACAGTCGTCCTGCGGGTCGTATGTCATGCGGTAGATATCGACAATTGGAGGCTGCTCAAGGGGGCTGCCGTCCTGATTTTTGCTTGGTAACTGCCAGCTGAGCAACAGGGCATCGCCCTGTTGGCGCATTTCCGGTGCCTGAACGGTGGCAGGCAAAGGAACGACCGGCAACCGCACCGGACCCTTGTTGCCGCAGGCGGTAATGAAGGTAATGCAGGACAACAGAACAATATGACGGAAAATACGAATGAGGTTACCCATGGTTATTGTTTCAGCCGTGCCAATTCTCGCTCGACAGCCTCGCGGGCCGTGCCGCCGGTTGCTTTGCGGGCGTTGACCGAAGCCTCGAGGGTGACGAAGTCGTAGATATCGTCCTCTATCAGGTCGGAGAACTCGCGGAATTCATCGAGAGTCAAGTCGGGGATATCCTTGCCGGTTTCGACGCAGTAGCGCACCGTTTTGCCGACCACCTCGTGGGCTTGGCGGAACGGCAGCCCCTTGCGCACGCAGTAATCGGCAACATCGGTGGCGGTGGAGAAGCCGCGTGCCGCGGCGATGCGCATGTTGTCGGCTTTGACCTTCATCTCGGCGATCATGTCGGCAAAGATTTTCAGCGAGCCTTTGACGGTGTCGATGGTGTCGAACAGTGGCTCCTTGTCTTCCTGCATGTCCTTATTGTAGGCGAGCGGCAGCGACTTCATCAGCGTCAGCAGGGAAATCAGATTGCCGTAGACCCGGCCGGTCTTGCCGCGCACCAGTTCAGGAACGTCGGGGTTTTTCTTCTGTGGCATGATCGAGCTGCCGGTACAGAAAGCGTCGCTCAGTTCGATGAAGCTGAAGTCGGCGCTCGACCAGAGAATCAACTCCTCTGAGAGGCGCGACAGGTGCATCATCAGGATTCCTGCGAAGGCACAGAACTCGATGGCGAAGTCGCGGTCGGAGACCGAATCGAGGCTGTTGCGGGTTACCCCTTCGAAGCCGAGCTGCCCGGCGACCCACTCGCGATCGATCGGGAAGGTGGTACCGGCCAGCGCCCCAGCACCAAGCGGCATCACGTTGAAACGGGTGCGCAGATCTTGCAGACGACTACTGTCGCGGGCGATCATTTCGCGGTAGGCGAGCATGTGGTGGCTGTAAAGCACTGGCTGGGCGGTCTGCAGGTGGGTGTAGCCCGGCATGATGACGTCGAGGTTTTCTTCTGCCTGCTTGACCAGTGACGCTTCCAGTTTGCTCAGGTAGCCGAGGATTGTGTCGATCTCGTCACGCAGGTAGAGGCGGATATCGACCGCTACCTGGTCGTTGCGGCTGCGTCCGGTGTGCAGCTTGCCGCCGACCGCGCCGATCCGCTCGATCAGCCGTGCCTCGACGTTCATGTGGATATCTTCCAGGGCGACCGAAAACTTAATCTTACCGGCCTCGATGTCGGTCAGAATCTCGTCGAGTCCGGCTATGATCTGCTGTGCCTCGGAGGCGGCAATGATCTGCTGACGGCCGAGCATTTCGGCGTGGGCTTTGGAACCCTGAATATCGTAGCGGTAGAGGCGTTGGTCGAACTCGATCGACGCAGTGAATTCTTCGACAAATTTATCGGTCGGTTGGGTGAAACGGCCACCCCAGAGTTTGTCCTGACTCATGGTATCTGCTCCCTATAACCGGATCTTCCGGATGCAATGAATCCGGCATTATGCCACTGTCGAGGCTCTATTTAAAGGCTTTTTCCCGACCTGTCCGGGGAGCAGCTGTCTGTGCCGGTCAGTTCGTCGCCGATCATCCGTACCCAGTTCCCTTCCATGTCCGGGCGGTAGATGCTGTGAATTTTTACCGGCATGCGGCTGGTGCGTGGGTCGAGCTCGTGGAATAGCGGTAGATTGAAGTAGTAGAGGCGGGCTTGTGTTCCGAAACGGAGCCGGCAGACCGGCAGACCGGAAAAATTGTCGATGGCGAACTCGGGGCAGCTGCGGCGTTCGATGTGGTGACTTTCATGCAGAATAATCGCTGAACGGCCGAACTTGGTGCGTGGGGCGAGCCCTTCGCAGCTGGTGCCGCTGGCGACGTTGCAGAAGATGGTGCTGGCGTCGCGTACCCCGGGGGTATAGCCGAGGTATTCGCCGTAAAATCCGTTGAGCACGTCGCGGAACGCCTTGTGCTCCGGTTTCGGGTTGCATTCTATGATCGCCAGCAGGTCGAGCCGTTGCCGGGTCTCGAAAAACAGCTGGTTGGCCTTGTCGATGATGGCGTTGATGTTCGACTGGTAGAGGTCACGGTAGATGTAATCGAGGCAGATCAGCGACATGAAGTTGAAGCAGGTCGGGTGGCAGCGAAACAACCAGAAGATCTTGCCGCGGTAGAGGTCGTGGAGGCGGTCGAGGTTCTCTTCACCGACAAAAGGATGGCTCTTTGCCTCAAAGAAGACCCGCAGCCGCCCGCTGTCCTCCTTGACGGCGATAACGCACCAATTGACCGGTACATCGTCGACATCGCCGGCGTCCAGATCTTCGTCCACCGTTTTGAGTAGATCGGCGTTGTCGTCAGCGTATTTTTGCAACTGCCGACGGAATTCGGTGAGACTGATGTGTTCGACGCCGAAGATGGTCACAGTGTTTGACCGGAAGCGTTGCTCGATCATCGTCAGCGCTTCATCGACCGCTGTCAGCGGCATGATCGATTCGGGTAGGAACAGGAAGTGCAATTTTTTCAGGTTGCTGTCGCCCCTGGCCACCAGCTCGAATATCGCGCGGACCTGCGCCCATTGTTTTGCGGGATCGGCGACACAGTAGGTACCGTTACGGCGCAGGAGGTTGCTGGGGATTTGACAAACCAGGCAGTGCTGGTGATGACCGGGAGGAAAGGCGACGTTGATCTCTTTCTGGACGATCTGCAGCATGGTGTCAGCCCTCCGGCAGATTCAGCTGGTCGGGCAGCTCGTTGGCCGCATCCTCCGCCTTGGGTGTGGCTCCCCAGGGCAGTTGCGGAAATACCTGGGCGAGAATGTGGCGACAGCCGGGCGGGAGCGGCATCTCCGGCAGCTGTTCGGCGGCAAACCAGGCCGCTTCGGTGCATTCGTCACCATTGGGGTGCAGCTCGAAGCTGGTTGGCGCACAGCGGTAATAGAGGATCACGTAATGATCCTGCCGTTCGCCGATGGCGAGATGCTCGTAAACGTCGATCAGGCCGGTGACGTGGACTTCCAGGCCGACCTCTTCGCGCACCTCGCGGTGCAGGGCGGCAAGGATAGCTTCGCCGTGATCTATTTTGCCGCCCGGCATCACCCACTGGCTGCAGAACGGTTCAATGCAGCGCCGGGTCAGCAGTACCCGTTGCCGGTCGTCGATGATGCAGGCGACCACAGAGGTCTTAATCGCCTGTTTGGCAAAATCCATATTTTTCGCCAAGTAAAAAGGGGCACGCCGTAGTGTGCCCCGAGTTGGTTATTTCCGTTTCTTTTCCATCATGCTGCGGATCCGCAGGCGCAGGGCGTTGAGCTTGATGAACCCTTCCGCGTCGGCCTGATTGTAGACCTCGTCCGCTTCGAAGGTGGCGAAGTCAACGTTGAACAGCGAATGGGTGTCCGACTTGCGGCCGACCACGCGGCAGTGTCCTTTGTAGAGCTTGACCCGGGCAACGCCGTTGACAGTTTTCTGGGTGTCGTCGATCAGGGTCTGCAGCGCTTCACGCTCCGGCGAGAACCAGTAACCGTTGTAAACCATCGCTGCGTAACGGGGCACCAGCGAGTCGCGCAGGTTCATCACCTCGCGGTCCATGGTGATCTGCTCGACTCCACGGTGGGCTTCTTCGAGGATGGTGCCGCCCGGGGTCTCGTAAACGCCGCGGCTCTTCATGCCGACGTAGCGGTTCTCCAGCAGGTCGAGACGGCCGATGCCGTGCTCGTAACCGTACTGGTTGAGCTTGTAGAGTAGATCGGCAGGGGAGAGGCGCTCGCCGTTGATGGCGACCGCGTCACCTTTTTCGAATTCGATCTCCAGGTATTCGGGAGTGTCTGGGGCGTCTTCGGGACGCTTGGTCAGCACATACATCTCTTCCGGTGCTTCCGCCCAAGGATCCTCCAGCACGTCCCCTTCGAAGGAGATGTGCAGTAGGTTGCGGTCGGAACTCCAGGGGAACTTCTTGCTGGTCGGGACCGGAATTCCGTGCTTTTTGGCATAGGCTTCCAGTGCACTACGGCTGTTCAGGTCCCACTCTCGCCAGGGGGCGATCACCTTGACGCTCGGATCGAAGTGGTAGTAGCCGAGCTCGAAGCGGACCTGATCGTTCCCCTTGCCGGTGGCACCGTGGGAGACAGCATCGGCTCCTTCTTTGGCGGCGATCTCCATCTGCGCCTTGGCGATCAGTGGCCGGGCGATCGAGGTGCCGAGGAAGTAGCGACCTTCGTAGATAGCGTTGGCGCGGAACATCGGGTAGACGAAGTCACGCACGAATTCTTCGCGCAGGTCGAGGATGTGACAGGCGCTAGCGCCGGTGTCGGCCGCTTTCTTCGGAATGCCGTCGAGTTCCTCCCCCTGGCCCAGGTCGGCCGAAAAGGCGACGACTTCGCAACCGTATTCTTCGATCAACCACTTGAGAATGATCGAAGTGTCCAATCCGCCGGAATAGGCGAGAACTGCTTTTTTAACTTCACCTTGTCTCATATTTTTTCTCCTTGAGAACAGGCTCTTTCAGGTGAGCCCGGTTTTATAGCTTAATGACGTAGGTATCAGACATCCGGTCGTGCAGCCCCTGTTTCTGTTCGTCGAAGGCGACCATCAGGTAGCCGATACCAAGAATAATACCGGAAATAAATTTCGCTACCACTTCACGGAAAGTGGCCTTGCCGTAACCGATCTCGGAACCGTCGGTGCGGATCACTTTGATGCGCACCGCCATCTTCCCCGGCGTCTGCCCGCAATGGCCGGTAAAAATGATGTAATAGGCAAAACCGATGATATAACTGAACAGCATTACCAGACCGCTGACTTCTTCGGTACCGCCGCTCCCTACCGCAAAACCGGCCATCGCCAGCAGGAGGCCGAGTACGAACTGCAGCACGAATACGATCAGCCCATCGAGCATGGTTGCCACCACCCGGATCCAGAAGCCCGCTTTCGGTAGCGCATCGATTTCTTTCTGCCGGTGCAGCATCGATTCCGGTTGTGGAAACACTGGCTTGGTAACCCTTTCCTGTGACTTTGCACCAACGATTACCTCAGTAGCCGGCAGGTCAAAGCTTTCGCCGCACTTCGGGCAGGTTGCCCGAGTCGTATTCGGCGGTAAGATGGCTGGATTTACTTGTTTGCTGTAGTTGCAGTTTGGGCAGGTGATGCGCATCAGTTTACCGTGCCATCAGGGTGGCCATGATCGCTTTTTGCACGTGGAGGCGATTTTCTGCTTCATCGAAGATGATCGAATGCGGTCCTTCGATCACCTCGTCGGAGATTTCTTCATCGCGATGTGCCGGCAGGCAGTGCATCACCACACATTCCGGGTCGGCTAGCTTGACCAGTTCATTGTTGATCTGGAAACCGACAAAGGTTTTCTCCCGCTCAGCCTGTTCCGCTTCCTGGCCCATGCTCGCCCAGACGTCGGTATTGAGTACGTCGGAGCCGGCAGCTGCTTCCTTTGGGTCATTGGTGAAGATTAGCTTGGCACCGGCCTTTTCCGCGCGGGCGATGACATCGGGGTGCGCTTCGTACCCCTTCGGGGTGGCGACGCGCAGTTCGAAGCCAAAGATCGCTGCGGCGTTGATCCAGCTGTTGGCCATGTTGTTACCGTCGCCGATCCAACAATATTTCAGTTCCTTGTAGTTCTCTTTGTGCTCGCTGACGGTCATCAGGTCGGCCATCACCTGGCAGGGGTGATACATGTCGGTCAGACCGTTGATAACCGGAACGAAGCAATTTTCCGCAAACTCTTCGACAGCCTGCTGCGAGTAGGTGCGGATCATGATGCCGTCGCAGTAGCGAGCCATAACTCTGGCGGTGTCCTTGATCGGTTCGCCGCGGCCCATCTGGGTATTGCCGGATGCGAGGAACAAAGCATGGCCGCCAAGTTGGAACATGCCGACTTCGAAGGAAACCCGGGTGCGGGTCGAGCTTTTTTCGAACAGCATGCCGAGGGTCTGCCCTTCAAGCAGCTTATGCGGTGTTCCTTCTTTCTGCTTTGCTTTCAGCTCTTTGCCCAAGGCGATGATCTTTTCCAGGTCCTCAAGCGACCAGTCGGAAAGGCAAAGGAAGTCTTTAGTCATTTTGTTTCTCCTGATAATCGGTAAAAATCCCCCCGAGGATTTCCAACATCTGATCTATTTCCTCCTGGTTGACGGTCAACGGCGGTACGAAACGCAAGACCTTGCCAGCGGTACAGTTGATCAGCAGCCCCCGTTCTAGGGCCGTGATGACGAATCCTCCCCCTTCGATGTTCAACTCCATGCCGAGCATCAGTCCGCGACCACGCACATCGACGATAAAGTCGTATTTTTCCTGCCACTCTTTCAGCTTACCGTACAGGTAGTTGCCCATGGCGATGCAGTTTTCCAGCACGCCATCCTCAAGGTAAACTTTCATCGTGGCAAGTGCCGCGGCTGCCATCAGTGGGTTGCCGCCGAAGGTCGAACCGTGGGTGCCTGGGCCGAGCGCGACCGCATGCTGCTCCCGGCTGATCATCGCGCCGATTGGTGGGCCGCCGGCCAGCGCTTTAGCCAGCGTCATGATGTCCGGTTCGACTCCCTCCTGCTGGTAGGCGAACAACGAGCCGGTCCGGCCGCAGCCGACCTGAACTTCATCGAAAATCAACAGAAGCTGGTTTAAGTCGCACAGCTCGCGGACCTCCTGCAGGTAGCCGGCCGGCGGGAGGTTGACCCCGCCTTCGCCCTGTACTGGTTCGAGCATGATTGCGCAGGTATTCGGTCCGACTGCTGCACGCAGTTCTTCGATGTCGCCGAAAGGGACATGGGTGAAGCCTGGCAGCATCGGTGCAAAGCCTTCCTTGACCTTGTCCTGTCCCGTGGCGCTGATGCCTGCAAGTGTGCGCCCGTGGAAGGAGGCTTTCGCGGTGATTACTTCGTTGCGTTCCGGGTTGTGATTTTCGGCGCTGTACTTGCGGGCCAGCTTAATAGCAGCTTCGTTCGCTTCGGCGCCGGAGTTGCAGAAGAAGACCCGATCGCCGAAGGAGTGCTCGCAGAGCAGTTCCGCCAGTTCGATCTGCTGCGGTATATGGTAGAAGTTGGAACAGTGCAACAGCTTGCCGGCCTGTTCCTGAATGGCGCGCACCACTTTCGGGTGGCAGTGTCCCAGGTTGTTGACCGCTACTCCGGCGAGAAAATCGAGGTACTGCTTGCCATCGATGTCGAGCAGCCAAGAGCCTTTGCCGCAGTCGGCAACCAGCGGGTAGCGGCCGTAAGTTTTTGCAACGTGACTAATGCCCCGATCTATCCAAGCTTGTGATTTGCTCATTTTTCGTACCTCGCTACTGCGGTACCGATTCCCTTGTCGGTAAAGATTTCCAGCAGGCAGGCGTGCTCCATCCGACCATCAATAATATGGGTTTTGGTAACCCCTTCCTCTACTGCATCGACGCAGCAGTTGATTTTTGGGATCATGCCGCCGGAGATGGTGCCGTCGTTGATCAGGTCGGGAACCCGCTGGATGTCGATGGTTGAAATCAGTTTGCCCTGCTTATCTTTGACCCCTTCGATGTCGGTCAGCAGGATCAACTTCTCGGCCTTCAATGCCCCGGCTATTTTGCCGGCGACCAGGTCGGCGTTGATGTTGTAAGTTTCCCCTTCCAAACCGACGCCGATCGGGGCGATCACCGGGATAAAGTTTCTCTCTTCCAATGCGCTGATCACCATCGGATCGACAGTTTCCACCTCACCAACCATGCCGATATCGATGATCTCCGGAGTCAGGGTGTCCGGGTTGATCGTTTTCATCTCCAGCTTGCGGGCGTGGATCAGGCCACCGTCTTTGCCGGTGATGCCGACCGCTCTGCCACCGTACTGGTTGATATTTTTGACGATCTCTTTGTTGACCTTGCCACCGAGGACCATTTCGACTACGTCCATGGTAGCACTGTCGGTAACCCGCATCCCCTGCACGAAGTTGCTCTCGATCTTCATCGCTTCGAGAACCTTGCCGATCTGCGGCCCTCCGCCATGGACGACCACGGGATTCAGGCCGATATATTTCATTAGGATGATGTCACGAGCGAAACCCTCTTTGAGTTTGTCCTTGACCATTGCGTTGCCGCCATATTTGATGACGATGGTTTTGCCGTAGAAGTTCTTGATCCACGGCAGGGCTTCCATCAGCACGTTCGCTTTATTGATTAGCTCTTGCATTGTTCTTTCCCTCGAAGTCGTTACACACTTCTGCTTTAAAGAATGTATCTGGACAAGTCTTCATCCTTGCTGATATCGGACAATCGCTGTCGTACTTCATGGGCGTCGATGATCACTTGGCGCTCAGTCAGTTCCGGGGCTTCGAAGGAGAGCTCTTCAAGCAGCTTTTCCATGATGGTGTGTAGGCGCCGGGCGCCAATGTTTTCGGTGCGCTCGTTGACCGTTTTGGCCATCAGGGCGATTTCGCGGATTGCTTCTTCCTTGAACTCAAGCTCGATCTTTTCCGTCCCCAACAGCGCTCTGTACTGGCGGGTCAGGGCGTTTTTCGGCTCGGTCAGAATACGGTAGAATTCTTCTTCGCCGAGGCTGTCAAGCTCAACCCGGATCGGGAAGCGGCCCTGCAACTCCGGGATCAGGTCGGAGGGTTTGCTGACATGAAATGCTCCGGCGGCGATAAACAGAATATGATCGGTCCTCACAGGGCCATGCTTGGTGTTTATGGTGCTGCCCTCGACAATCGGCAGGATATCTCGCTGCACCCCTTCGCGGGAGACCTCCGGACCGTGCATCCCTTCGCGGCTGGCGATTTTGTCGATCTCGTCGATGAAGATGATGCCGCTCTGCTCCGTCCGTTCACGGGCCAGGGTAATAACGTTTTCCATGTCGACCAGCTTTTCCGCTTCCTGCTCAATCAGCTTTTCACGCGCTTCGCTGACCTTGATCCGCTTGCGCTTGGTCTTCTTGGGGAAGAGGTTGCCGAACATCTCCTTGAAATTCATGCCGAGGTCCTCTCCGCCATGCGGGGTGAGGATATTCATCTGCGGCATGTTGCTGGTCTCGGTTTCCAATTCGACGAAGCGCTCATCCAGTTCGCCCATCCGCAGCAGCTTGCGCAACTTGTCGCGGGTTTGCTGTTGCTGCTCTTGCTTGTCGGGGGAGCGGTCGGCGTCGCCCGGCAGCAGCAGGTCGAGCAGTTTCTCCTCGGCGTTCGCTTCTGCCTTGACGTGCTGCTTTTTCGCTTCCTCCTCTTTGACCATAATGATCGCCAGTTCGAGCAGGTCGCGGACCATGCTTTCGACATCGCGACCGACATAGCCGACCTCGGTGAATTTGCTCGCTTCAACCTTGATAAAAGGAGCTTGGGCCAGCTTGGCCAGTCGGCGGGCGATCTCGGTCTTGCCAACCCCGGTCGGCCCGATCATGATGATATTCTTCGGCACGATTTCGTCCCGCAGGTCATTATTTTCCACCTGCTGACGCCGCCAGCGGTTGCGCAGGGCGACGGCGACGGCGCGTTTGGCCTCGTTCTGGCCAATGATATAGCGATCCAGCTCGGATACGATTTCTCTCGGGGTAAAGTTTGTCACTTGATGACCTCAACAGCGATCTGATCGTTGGTATAAATGCAGATTTCAGCCGCAATTTTCAATGCTTCTTCTGCGATTTTTTCAGCCGGGTGCTCAGAATGGCGCAGCATCGCCCGCGCCGCTGCCTGAGCAAAACTGCCGCCGGAGCCGATCGCGGCGACACCGTCATCTGGCTCGATGACATCACCGGAACCGGAGATGACCAGTGAGGTGTCTTTGTCGGCGACAATCAACAATGCTTCGAGGCGACGCAGGATACGGTCAGTGCGCCAATCCTTGGCCAAGGCAACGGCTGCGCGTGGCAGGTTGCCGCGAAACTCCTGCAGCTTGGCTTCGAATTTTTCGAACAGGGTAAAGGCGTCGGCGGTGCTGCCGGCAAAACCAGCCAGAACCTGATCCTGGTAAATGCGACGGATCTTGCGGGCGCCATGCTTCATGACCGTGTTGCCGAGGCTGACCTGCCCATCTCCGGCCAGGGCCACTTGTTCTCCCCGACGAACACAACAGATCGTTGTTCCTTTGAACATCGGCATCCTCCGTTAAAAAATTAAAAATACCGGCTGAAGAAAAAGATGAAATATACCACAAAGATGTTGCGGAAAAAAAGCTTTAGCGTGTTGAAATGGCAGAGGAAAGGTACTTTTTCAAAAGCGGACTATTCCGCCAGTGGAAATTCAATGGTGGCAATGGTGCCGAGGCTCGGTTGACTGTCGATCTGCAGTTTGCCACCCAGCTTACGGACGAAATCGCGAGCGTAAAAGAGGCCGAGGCCGAAGCCGCGGATCTGACCGGTGTTTTCTTTGTCGACCTGATAGAATTTGTTGAAGATTTTCGCCAATTCTTCCGGTGGAATGCCACAACCGGTATCTCTGATTTGAAGGCGGACCAGATTGTCACTCAGGCTGCCTTCCAATGAGACAGAGCCACCTTCGGGAGTAAACTTAATGGCGTTGTCGAGCAGGGCGCGGATCGCGAAGCTGATCCGTTCCCGGTCAAGTTCCATCGGCTTTGGTGGAAACGGCAGGTCAAGGTTGACCTGCAGGTCGATATTTTTGTTGCTGGCGACCAGTTCCAGGCTGGTGGCGACCTGACGGGCTATTTTGCCAAGTTCGATCGGTTGCAACTTCAGTTGATCTTCCTGAAGTATGACATTGCTGAAGTAAAGTAGATCCTGGATCAGATGTTCCAAGTGCATGGTTTCGGCCTGGATCATCGACAGGGTCTTTTTAAAGCTTTCTGCTTCCGGATCGTCAATCCCGGCAGCAATGTGCTGCACAAACAGCGAGATCGCTGTGGCCGGGGTTTTCAGCTTGTGTGAGACCAAGCCGAGGAAATCGGTCTTTAGTTTGTCAATCTGCTTGAGGCTGGCCAGTTCTTTGCGCATCAGCACTTTGTCGAGCACTTTGTCAACAGTGGTCCGCAATTGCAGCAGGTTGATCGGCTTGCTGATGAAATCATCCGCGCCTGCTTTGAGGGCCTGCAGGATGACCTCTTTATCCGTATAGCCGGTCATCAGAATTATGGCCAGATCGGGTTGTTGCTGTTTGACCGTGCGTAGCAGGTCAAGACCGCTCATGTTCGGCATCATCACATCGCTGAGGATGATGTCGACCTCATGGCGATAGAGCTGTTGCAGCGCCTGGCGACCATCGTTGGCTTGAATGACCTCGAAGTTGGTCAGAGCCCGGGCGCAGAGCTGACAGATGATCGGTTCATCGTCAACCACCAGCAGCGTTTTCTTCCTCTGCTCTTGTACCAGTTCTTGTCTGTTGACCAGATCCTGCTGCAACATATCGCTCTATTCCACAGTCCTGAAAGGCTAAATTGACGCTCCGTCAAATATAGCCGATTCCGGTGGGATGTCTAGCCTTCGGATCAGCCGAGCAGCTGTTGCAGCTGCTCGGGAGCCGCCTGCAGCAACGCTTCGACCTTGTCGATATCGGCGCCGCCGGCCTGAGCCAGCTCCGGCTTGCCGCCGCCACGGCCACCGACGATCGCAGCCAGAGGTTTAATCAGTTCCCCAGCCTTAACCTTGTTAGTCAGGTCCTTGGTGACGGCGACCAGCAACGCGACTTTGCCGCCTTCGGTCGATGCCAGTACCAGCACCCCGGAACCGAGTTTGTCGCGAAGCTGATCGGAGAATTCGCGTAGCCCCTTGCCGTCGATACTGTCGACCTTGGCTGCCAATAGCTTGACCCCATCCACTTCCTGAGCCTGATTGATCAGCTCGCCGCTCTTATCTGCGTTCGCCTTGGCTTGCAGTTGCTCGACCTCTCTCTCCAGCTCTTTCTGTTGTTCGAGCAGTTTTTGCAGCCGGATCTCCAACTGTTGCGGGTCGCTCTTGACCAAACCGGCAAGTCGCTGCAGGGTCTGCTGCTGCTGGTGGACTTGAGCAAGTGCTCCCTCGCCGGTGACCGCTTCAATGCGGCGCACGCCGGCGGCGATGCCACCTTCGGAGAGGATGCGGAACAGGCCGATATCGCCAGCCGCGCTGGTGTGGGTGCCGCCGCACAGTTCCATGCTGTAGTCGCCGACCGAAATGACACGCACTTCGTCGCCGTACTTCTCGCCGAACAGAGCCATGGCACCCGCTGCCTGGGCGGCGTCAGCGGACATTACCTCCGATTTAACTGCGGCGTTGAGGCGGATTTGTTTGTTGACCTCTTCCTCAATTTTGATGATCTCTACTGTGGTTACCGGCGAGAAGTGGGTAAAGTCGAAGCGCAGCCGGTCAGGGGTGACCAGCGATCCCGCTTGCTTGATGTGGTCGCCGAGAATCTTCTGCATTGCCGCCTGCAGCAGGTGAGTGGCGGTATGGTTGAGGACAATCTTCTGCCGGCGCTCGGCATCAATTTGAATTGTCGCTTGGGCGCCTTTAGCAATCGCGCCGGTTACGACTTCACAGACGTGGCTGAACAGATTTTCCAGCGGCTTCTTAGTGTCGATGACTCGCAGAGACGCGTCGGCGGTGGTGATGATGCCGGTGTCACCGACTTGACCGCCTGATTCACCGTAACAGGGAGTGGTTGAGATGATCACCTCGACGGTTTCACCGCAGACCGCCTCCTCGACCAGCTCCCCGTCCTTGATCAGAGCCAGAACGCTGCCGACGTCTTCGCTTTTTTCGTAGCCACTGAAGGTTGTCTTGATCCCCTCATCAGCCAGTTTTTTGTAGATCGCCAAGACCGCTTCCTCGCCCGAGCCTTTCCAGTGCTCGCGGGCTTTCTTGCGCTGTTCTTCCATGCAGACTTCGAAGCCTTTCTCGTCGAGTGAGTAGCCGTCCTTTTCGACGATGTCGGCGGTCAAGTCGACGGGGAAGCCGTAGGTATCGTAGAGTTTGAAGACGGTCTCGCCTGGGATGACTTTTTGTTCGTTTTTTTCGAGTGCGGCGACCTCGTCCTGTAGGATGCGCAGGCCGTTGCCGAGGGTGGTGATGAAGCGTTCTTCCTCGTTCTGCACCACTTTGGCGACAAAGTTCTTGCGGGCTGCTTCGGTGGGATAGGCTGCGGCCATGAATTCAAGGACAAAGGTGGCGGTCTTGAACAGCACTGGATCCTCGAAGCCGAGCATCTTGGCATGGCGCATCGCCCGGCGCATGATCCTCCGCAGCACGTAGCCACGTCCCTCGTTGGAGGGGAGCACGCCGTCAGCGATCAGGTAAGCAGTGGCGCGGCTGTGGTCGGCCATTACCCGCATCGAGACGTCATCCTCATCAACTGCGCCGTAGGTCTTGCCGGATAGCTTTTCGATGTAGGCGATGATGTCGCGCAGCAAGTCGGTGTCATAGTTCGATTGCACCTTCTGCATAACCGTCGCCAATCGCTCCAGGCCCATGCCTGTATCGACGGCAGGTTTCGGTAGCGAGATCAGTTCTCCGTCCGGCTGGCGATCAAATTGCATGAAGACGTTGTTCCACACCTCCATGAAGCGGTCACAGTCGCAGCCGACCTCGCAATTTTCGGAACCACAGCCGACCTCGGGGCCGTTGTCGTAAAAAATTTCCGAGCAGGGGCCGCAGGGGCCGGTGTCGCCCATCGACCAGAAGTTGTCCTCCTCGAAGCGATAGATCCGTTCGCGCGGCACACCTTCCTGGTCGTGCCAGATGTCGGCTGCTTCGTCATCGTCGGTATAAACCGAAACATAGAGGCGATCCTTGTCCAGTTCCATAACCTCGGTCAGGAATTCCCAGGCGTAAGCGATCGCTTCTTTTTTGAAATAATCACCGAAAGAGAAGTTGCCGAGCATTTCGAAGAAGGTGTGGTGGCGGGCAGTGCGGCCGACATTTTCCAGATCGTTGTGCTTGCCACCGGCGCGAACACATTTCTGCGAAGTCGTTGCCCGGACGTAATCGCGTTTTTCATCGCCGAGAAAGCAGTCCTTGAACTGGTTCATTCCGGCGTTGGTAAACAGCAGGGTCGGGTCGTTGTGCGGCACCAGTGAGGAGGAGGCGACAACGCGGTGGCCCCGCTCTTCGAAGAATTTAAGAAAACGGGCGCGGATTTCGTTTCCGGTCATCATCTTCGACTACACCTTTCTTCTTTTATCTTGAGCAATGATCGATGTTTTGGATTTTGCGAGATTGAATCAGCGATCATAATCGAAGTTGCCCAGATTGAAAAGGGGTATCTAGAGGCATTTGCTGCATTGATACGTACTTCGGAGGGAGTTTTAAGCTCCGTTTTGTTATGCATTGCGACGAATTCGACCACGTTGGTCACTGGTTTGAAGATTGATGCTGGATGTCGGATGAACCCCTCTGGTCTCTGGTAACTTCGGCTGAATTTCACAGTCGGAGCGAGTCAGGTGGAGAAACAGGCCCATGCCCGCAAGCAGGATGCTGGCACTGACCAGAATGCCGACCGGATAGTAAAGGTTGCCAGCCAGATCAAGTTGACTGTATTTGATGATCATTATCAATCCTTCGAGGACCAAAGCGATGCTGACGGT
>NZ_QKAP01000139.1 GCF_003247215.1 Malonomonas rubra
TACTGCCGAGCTGCACCGGGGTCGGCTCTGGATGGCCGTACGCATCAGTGTGCGCCTTGTTGAGTATTTCCATGGTCTGGTAGTTTATTTTACCCGCTTCCAGGGCCAGGTTGACAGTGGCCATCAGGTCGAGGCTGTCGTCGAGCAACGCGGCCAGCGCCTTGTGGGTATAGGCGTAGATCTCGTCCGACTCGCAGCCGAGGATCTTGGCGTGATCTGCATAAGCAGCGTAGCCCTTGATGCCATAGGTGATGATCTCACGCACCGAGTGAATGTCGTCATCGACCGTGTAGCTTTTCACGCCGTGCAACTGGCCGAGCTTGATCCGCTCGTCATAGCCGGCTGGCAGAGCCCAGTCCTGAGCTGCGTGAGGAATGGTGCCTTCCACATTACCGGCGAGCTGCTTGGCCTTGCCACGCAGGCGCACTGCATCATCGATCAACTTGGAAATCTCCGCGCCATCGAAATCGACATTAGTTACGGTCGCGAACAGACCATCGATCATGAAGCGATCGATCTCCTGATCCTTCTTACCCAACTCGCGCGCCTTGTTGGCCCAAAAGGCGATCCCTTTCAGGGAGTAAATCAGCAGATCCTGCAACGCCGCCACATCCGGCTTCTTGCCACAGACACCGACCACTGAGCAGCCACCGTTGGCTGCTTGCTCACACTGATAACAGAACATTGACATATTCGTAGTCTCCTTTGCTTGAAGGTTTGTTTTCGGATTTTTCCCTAATCCGAGAAAATCGAAAATACCCATTTCATTAATCCTTCGTGTCCTTACTATCGAATACAAGTTGCTATGCGAATTGTTTCAACCGATGGCGCGAGAATAGCGGAGGTAGGAAAGCAAAAACATGACCTGAGTCAAAAAGTGATACTTTCTGGTAAATTCAATTTTTTTTCCTGTTTGCATCACTGAATTGGGATTCGTCTGATAGACTCAAAACTACTTGTCGACTTCTTTCAAAGGGGGGAACAATGGATCTCAATCTGAAGGGGAAAGTTGCCCTGATAGCAGCTTCCAGCAGAGGGTTGGGAAAAGCGATTGCTGCAGAGCTGGCTGCTGAAGGCGCAGAGGTGATGCTGACCAGCCGTAACCGGGAACATCTGAAGAATGTTCAGCAGGAAATACTGCCAACGGCCCGAGGAAAGGTTGAGTTCTTCCCTTGTGATATTACCAACGACGATGAGATTAATGCCCTGTTCAAAGCAACTCGGCAACGCCTCGGCAACCTTGATATCCTGATCAACAACGCCGGCGGTCCTCCCGGAGGTGGTTTTGAACAGATCGATGACACGGCCTGGCAGGCAGCCTTCGAACTAAACCTGCTCAGCTACGTACGCCTAATCCGCGCCGCTCTGCCGGACCTAAAACAGGGTGGTGGACGAATCATCAATATTACTTCCTCTTCGATCAAGCAACCAATCCCCGGGCTGGTGCTTTCCAACGCATTCCGTATGGGGGTACTCGGCCTGGCAAAAAGCCTGGCTGATGAACTGGCCCCTTTCAACATTCTGGTGACGACCGTTGCGCCGGGGCGGATCGGCACCGACCGGACCGACTACCTCGACCAGCTCAAGGCTGACCAACGGGGGATCGACAAGCAGCAGGTGGTCAATGAATCGTTACAGAATATTCCACTGCGGCGCTACGGTGACCCGGTGGAGTTCGCGAGGGCGGTCTGCTTTCTCGCCTCTGACGCCAGTTCGTACATGACCGGCAGCACTCTGCTGGTCGACGGGGGGATGGTCAGAGGATATTGACAACAGAACCAAGACCAATCCGGTAACATTTTCGGTCGATAGCTTGCAAGTCGCCTCTACTCAAGTAGAGTTATCAGATCGACTCTTCGCACAGATTTGAATACCCTTACTCGCAGAGGATCTTCTATCATCCGAAACGGGCAGTTAAGATTCCATTTCTATCACATCTTTATGTTGAGGAGGAAAAGATGACCTTGAAACATGGCTGCATCCGTACAACTGTCCTGCTGGCAACAATGATCTTCCTACTCGCCCCCCTCACCATCGCCCAAGCCGCAGAGGAGCGCAACTACCTGATGGCGACCGCCACCACTGGTGGCACCTATTACCCGGTAGGAGTCGCCCTCTCCACCCTAGTCAAAGTCAAGCTTCAACCGACGCAGAAGATCGGCATGTCGGCAATCAGCTCGGCCGGCTCCGGCGAGAACATCAAGCTGCTACGGGACAACGAGGTGCAGTTCGCAATCCTGCAGGGTCTTTACGGTTCCTACGCCTGGAACGGCACCGGTCCGATCAAGGCTGATGGCCCACAGAAGAACCTGCGCTCGGTGACCATGCTCTGGCAGAACGTCGAGCACTTTGCCATCAACAGCAAGTTCGCCAAAACAGGCACCATCACTGACATGGTGGCAATGAAAGGGGAAACAATCTCCCTCGGCAAGAAAAATTCCGGAACGCTGGGGTCTAACACCGTGCTGTTGGAGAACCTGGGAGCCAACGTTGAAAATGACTACCACCTGATCTACGTCGGTTACGGGCCCTCTGCAGATGCCATGCAGAACGGCCAGGCGGCCGGAATGAGCATCCCCGCAGGGGTACCGGCGGGCGCTATTACCAAAGCGATGGCCAACATGGGTAAAGAGATAACCGTCCTCGATTTCACCGATGAGCAACTGGCCAAGGCCGATGGTGGCCTGGATCTCTGGACCCGCTACGTGATCCCGGCCGAAACCTATCCGGGGCAAAGTAAAGAGATCAACACCATCGCTCAACCGAACTTCCTTTCAGTCCGCGCGGATGTCGATGAGGACGCCGTCTACCAAATCACTAAGACGATCTACGAAAACCTACCTTTTTTGAAGGCCATCCATGGTGCCACCAAGGCGATGGCGCTCGAAAAAGCGATCGCCGGTCTGCCGATGCCCCTCCATCCCGGCGCTGTCAAGTACTACCAGGAGGCCGGAATCAAGATCCCGTCCCGCCTGCTGATTCAGTAAGCATGGTTTATGCGGCCGCTCCCGAGAGCGGCCGCTGCACTCGGTTTTTCTCCATGGAGTCCCTGCATGACTGATCTGCCCACCGATCCCGAAACCATCGTCCCGACCAGCCGCCTGCTCATCGTTCTCGGCGTTGCCGTGTCGCTGATGCACATCTGGTTCAACGTGGTAACCGTACTCTCCTCACTGTGGCAGAACTCGCTGCATTTTGCCGGCTTTGTTTTGATGGCCGCGCTGGTTTACCCACTGCGCAAGGAAGGGGGACTACCATGGAAAGTGTTCGATATGCTGCTCGGCGTACTTGCGGCCAGTTCAGCAATCTACCTGATCGCCATGGAGGATGCCATCTATGCGCGAGGGGTACGCCTGCTGCCGATGGAGTGGGTTGCCGGGATCATATTGCTGCTGTGCGCCCTGGAGTTCACCCGTCGTGTCGCGGGCTGGTTCATCCCGATGCTAATCCTAGTCGCCCTCTCTTATGTCGGCTGGTGGGGCGGGAAAATCAGCGGTGTGTTCAAGTTTGCCGGGTTGTCGCCGGAAACCATCCTGTTCCGCAGCATCTACGGTGACGATGCGCTGTTCGGCACCATCGCTAGCATCTCCTCGAGCTACGTGTTCATGTTCATCCTGTTCGGTGCCTTCCTGCTCCGTTCCGGCGCCGGCGAGTTCGTCATCGATCTGGCGCGCGCCGTGGCCGGGCGAATGGTCGGCGGCCCGGGATTGGTCGCTGTCATGGCCTCGGGATTGATGGGCACCATTTCCGGTTCCGCGGTGGCAAACACTGCCTCAACCGGCGTGATCACCATTCCGCTGATGAAGCGGGCGGGCTTCCCAGCCAAGTTCGCCGCCGGGGTCGAATCGGCCGCTTCAACCGGTGGCCAGCTGATGCCACCGATCATGGGCGCCGGTGCCTTCGTCATGGCCACTTACACACAGATTTCTTATAACACCATCGTGCTGGTGAGCACCCTACCAGCAATCCTCTACTTTGCCGCGGTCGGTTTCTTCGTCCGAATCGAGGCGAAGCGCAGCCACGTCACTGCGCTCGACAACGAGTCGGTCTCGGCGCTGGATGTGTTCAAGCGGGGTGGCATCGTTTTCCTTCTGCCGATTGCGGTCCTCATCGGACTGCTGATTTACGGTTTTACCCCAACCTACGCGGCTGGGTTTAGCATTATCGCGGTGGTGGTTGCCTCCTGGTTCTCCGCCAACAAGATGGGACTAAAGTCGATCATCGAGGCGCTGGCGCTGGGCGCGCAGAACATGGTGATGACTGCCATTTTGCTCTGCTCAGTCGGCCTGATCGTCAACGTCATCTCCACCGCCGGCATCGGCAACACCTTCTCACTGATGATCAACGAGTGGGCCGGCCACAACATGGTGATCGCCATCCTGCTGATTGCCCTGGCATCGCTGGTACTCGGCATGGGGTTGCCGGTTACGGCCGCTTACATCGTCCTCGGCACCCTGTCGGCCCCAGCACTGCATGCACTGATCGCCGACGGTTTCCTGGTCGATGCCCTGATGAATGGGCAAATTCCAGAGACGGCTAAAGCGCTCTTCATGCTCGCCGCACCCGAGCACTTGGCTGAGATCGGTAATCCGATGAGCCAGCATTTGGCACGCACGATTGTCGATGCCGTACCGGTCGATATGGCCGGAATGGTACGCGAAGCGGTCCTGAGCGAGCATACCCTGACCTATGCACTGCTGTCTGCACACCTGATCATCTTCTGGCTCAGTCAGGATTCCAACGTCACTCCTCCAGTCGCACTGGCCGCCTTCACCGGTGCAGCCATCGCCGGCACCAAACCGATGGAAACCGGCTTTCAAGCCTGGAAACTGGCCAAGGGGCTATACGTGATTCCGCTATTGTTCGCCTATACCGACTTCATCGGCGGATCTTGGGCCGGCGACTTCACGATCTTCTTCTTCGCTTTCTTCGGTCTGTACGCGTTTGCCGCCGGGCTGGAAAACTTCATGGAGGCAAAACTCAGCTGGCCGTTGCGTCTGCTGTCCCTTGCCTGTGCGGTGGCTCTGCTTTGGCCAGCTCCGATCTGGGTTCACATCGGTGGCCTCGTCGTGCTGATTTCCCTGTTTGTGCACAGTTTTATCAGTTCACGCCGGGAATCTTCGGCTAGCCCGAGCTAAAAACCTGTGACAGAACAGCCCTGAAGTTGCTTTTTTCCGTTTCAGAACGGCAAAGAAAAAGAGCCACCGCCGCAAACCAACAATTGCATCTTCCTCATTTCGAGGCACTATTAAAATAAAGAGAAAGATCCGGTTCGCTAACCGTATTGGGGGAAGTCATGAAACTGTTGAGCTATCTGGTGCTAATCGTGCTGCTGAATCTGCTGGTCGCCTGTGCCAGTTTCCGCAGTGAAAATCCGCTGAATCTCAAGTGCCCAGATTGCGGATA
>NZ_QKAP01000043.1 GCF_003247215.1 Malonomonas rubra
GAACAGGCTCCAGAAAATCTTTATTTTGACAGGGATGTAATCGTCGGAGTCCAAGGCGGGTATGATGATATGTTTACAAATGTAATATCTGGCACTTCATTTTATGGCACCTTAACAGTGGCAAGTGGATCAGCTACTTTATCAAATTTGATAATAAAATAATTCTACCATAGAGTATTTTGTTTCATATTCTTCTTCAGCCCGCTCAAAAAGCGGGCTTTTTTGTTTTTGTAGTGTAAAAAATAGTTTAATGCACGCTTCGGCATCCAGTTGATCGGTGATGATGTAACCGAACTCGGCAAGAACATCCTAAAGACCGAGCGTGGATTCAACCTTGCGACCGGTTTCACCAACACGGATGATCGTCTGCCCGAATTCTTTAACGTCGAGCTGGTGCTGCTGCATAACGTGGTCTAGGCCTTCACCGATGAAGAAATCGATGAGTTCTGGAATTTTTAAACAGTATCTCAAGAGAGGGTAGACTCTCTCTCCTGCCCGGAGTGGGGCACTGTGACCCACTCCGGGAATTTTTTTCCCGGTAACTGGCGGGATAGACAATTGACTCCTAGAGGCATTTGAAGATTTTGGTCAAACTGTTTGCCAACTTTCGTCAGTGGCGTTTCAAGATTCAAGAATAAGAACTTGCCGCGACCACGACCTGTGTTGAGGTGGCTGCAATGCTTGAAATCACATTGGCGGAACTGGGAGTGGTGCTGGTCAATGGATGCCATGCGCAGTTGGCGCAGCCGTTGCATGAAGGTGATACGATTTCCTTGTTTCAGCTGGTTGGAGACGGTTGAGCAACTTGGCGCGATCAATCCTGCAGTGACGGTGATTGCGTGTCACGAAGCTTTTGGAATGGGCAACGGTGAACGCTTTTTGCAAGGCGCCGATGTGGTGGATGTAAGGCCATATCAGCACTGTTCTTCCAGTAACCCTGTCTTTTGATCGACTTTACGGGAATAACGCCAGTGGCAAGGGGGTTGAGGTGACGAAGGGCAACCCCTTCTTCACTCTGGCAGTTGTTGCTGGGCTGGAAATTGCGGAAGTCTGTAAACTGCTGCTCGACAAAGGTTCGATTCTCGCTGATAGCGCGCTGTCTATCGATCTACTCGATATGGAGTTTACTGAAATAACACTTTGATCCGTTGCTGCCACCTGTTTCGGGCGGGCAGTGGCGGAGGAATAATCTATATCGGAAAGGATGTTGATATCATGCAGGTCATCTCTTGTCTTAAACAGGTTCCCGATACCACACAGGTGCAGATCGATCCTGTTACCAATACCCTGGTGCGGGATGGTATCCCTTTTATCATGAACCCCTATGACACCCACGCCCTGGAAGAAAGCCTGCGGCTGCGTGACGATTACGGTGTGCGCGCGGTCGCCCTGTCGATGGGGCCACCTAATGCCGAAGCGACCTTGCGCAAGGCCTGTGCTCTTGGTGTGGACGACGCCATCCTGTTGTCGGATCGCTGTTTCGGAGGGGCCGACACCCTGGCGACCAGCATGGTGCTCTCCGCCGCTATCAAGCGGCTGAGTATGCTCGACGAACTGGCGATCGTTTTCTGCGGTAAACAGACCATTGACGGCGATACCGCCCAGGTCGGACCCGGCATCGCCTCGCGGTTGGGCTTACATCAACTGACACTGGTCGACCGGATCGAACTGCTTGATCTGGAAAGGAAAAAGATCCGAGTGCGGCGCAAGCTGGAAGGGCGTTATGAGATCGTCGAAGCGCCGCTGCCGGTGATGATCACCGTGGTGCGCGAGATCAACCAGCCGCGCTACCCGACCGTGCCGTTGCGGCTGGCGGCGGAAGATGTGGAGGTCAAGGTTTGGGATAACAGTGTCCTGCAGCTTGATGTGGAAACAATCGGCTTGAAAGGTTCGCCGACCTGGGTGAGCAAGATTTTTTCCCCGGAGCGCGATCAGGGCGAAATTATCGGCGATGGCTTGAGCGACCCGGAGGGGACTGCACAGCTATTACTTGACAAGCTTCTTTCCAAGGATCTGCTGGCGGTTTAGCCAGCGGTCTGATCCCATAAGGATAAGTGTTATGCGAGAGACAAAAGTGAAAAAGCCGAGGGGTGTAGCTCGGGTTGTTGAAGGGAAATGTGTCGCCTGCGGCGAGCGTTGTGTCAGCGCCTGCCCGATCGACGGTATTCAGATGAACGGCGCGGGGGAACTGCAATCGGTCGATCAGGAAAAGTGCATTGGCTGCGTCAAGTGTGTCAAAGTCTGCGCTGTCGGTGCCCTGGAGATGTTCTATACCCCCGAGCAGCTGGAACAGCTCAAGTTGTGGGAAGCGCAGAATCAAGGGGAGGTGGCGCTTGACCCGGAAGAACAGGCCTTACGCAAGAAGCTTGCAGCCTACAAAGGGGTCTGGGTATTTGTTGAGCAATACGCCGGCGAGGTGGCAAAGGTCTCCTGGGAACTGCTTGGCAGCGGTCGACAGCTGGCCGACACCCTCGGCGTTGAGCTGTCGGCAGTGATCATTGGCCACCAGGTCGAAGAACTCAAACACGAAGCCTACGCTTACGGCGCCGATGCTGCAATTCTCATGGATGCCGCTGTTTACAAGGACTATCGCACCGAACCCTTCACCGAGGCACTCTGTTATCTGATCGACAAGCATAAACCGGAAATCATCCTGATGGGTGCAACCGGACAGGGGCGCGATTTGGCAGGATCGGTGGCGACCGTGGTCGGGACCGGCTTGACCGCTGATTGCACCGGTTTGGCGATCGACGCCAAGGGGAACCTGGCGCAAACCCGTCCGGCCTTCGGCGGAAATATTATGGCGACCATCATGTGCGATCATTTTCGACCGCAAATGTCAACGGTTCGGCCTCAGGTGATGCCGATCGCCGAATATATTCCCGGCCGGAAAGGGAAGCTGATCCGCGAGGAGTTTGCCCCGGCCGAAGAGAATATTCTGGTCAAGGTGTTGGAAGTGCTCACCGACAAGGGGAGTGGCGACGAGGTCGATATCGCTGGCGCTGAGATTATCGTTTCCGGCGGTCGCGGCATGATGAACAAGGAGAACTTCACGATCCTGCAGGAACTTGCAGATGAGTTGGGTGCTGTTGTTGGTGCATCGCGTAGCGCGGTCGATGCCGGCTGGAAACCGCACAGCCGGCAGGTGGGTCAGACCGGCAAGACGGTACGGCCGAAAATCTACATCGCCTGCGGGATTTCCGGTGCCATTCAACATCTGGTCGGGATGCAGGATTCGGACGTGATTATCGCAATCAATCGTGATTCAGAGGCGCCGATCTTTCAGGTCGCCACTTATGGCATCGTCGGCGACCTGTTTCAAGTGGTTCCGGCGTTGACCCGAAAGATCAGAGAGCTCAAGAGTAAAAATGGCCGTAAGCCATTAAGTGCGGCCTAGGAGAGAGACCATGTCGATCAATCAAATCATCTATATTTTTCTGTTGTCTGCTTCGATACTGGTGTTTGTTGCCAGTTGTGTCGGGCGGTTGGAACTAATTGCGTTGGGAGCGGCGGAGCAGCGTTTTGATCGTCCGGCACAGCGGTTGTGGCGAATGTTAGGTTATGCTTTCGCCCAGAAGCGGGTGCTTAAGCGGCCGTTCGGCGTCAATCACTCGTTGTTATTCTGGGGCTTTCTGCTCCTTTGCCTGGCCAATGCCGAATTCCTGTTCGATGGACTGTTCCCAGGTGTTTTGCAACAGATTGTGCCCGGAAGTCTCTATCAGGCTCTTGCCGTCGTATTCGATATCGTTTCGCTGGTCACACTGATCTGCGTAGGCATCGCATTTTATCGTCGCCTGTTTTCAGCACCGTCCTACCTTGGAAACGAGTATACCTCGCCCCACAGTGGAGAAGCTTTGCTGATTTTGGGGATGATTTCCTCTTTGATGATCGCATTTTTTCTGCTGCATGGAGCGCAAGGTGCGCTTGGCATTCATGATGCTTTTCGCCCGGTGTCGTCGTTGATCGGCAAGCAACTTTCCAGCGTTTCGGTCGGCTCGCTGGAGATTCTGGCGCAGGCATCCTGGTGGGTCCACGCGGTTGTCCTGCTGCTTTTCCTGAATCTGCTGCCACGCAGTAAACACATGCATATTCTGACTGCCATTCCCAATACCTATTTTTCCAGCCTGGAAAAACCGAATACCCAGCCACGGGAAGTTTTCGAAAAAGGGGCTCGGTTCGGTGTCAGCAACGTTGAACAATTCAGCTGGAAGGATCTGCTCGACAGTTTCACCTGCACCGAGTGTGGCCGCTGTCAGGATCTCTGCCCGGCGTATAATACCGGGAAGGCGCTCAACCCGCGCCGTATAGTGCATGATATCAAGGTTAATCTTTTGAAAAATGGCCCTGGTTTGAAAAAAGGACTCGAGGGCGGTTTGCCGCTGATTGATGCGCAGCAGAGTGAGGGGAGCAGCTGCGTCGATGTGTTATGGGACTGTACCACCTGTGGTTCCTGTGTTAGCGCCTGCCCGGTGTTGATCGAGCAGATGCCGAAGATTATCAAACTGCGACGGCATCTGGTGCAGGAAAAAGCTGAATTTCCGGCTGAACTGTTGGCCCTGTTCGAGAATATGGAGCAGCGCAGTAATCCCTGGGGCATCGCTCCATCCGAACGCAGCAAGTGGAGTACGCAACTCGGAGAGCGCCCCTTCGACGCTGCAACCAGCGAAATCCTGTTCTTTGTCGGCTGTTCCGGCAGCTTCGATACCCGGGCCAAGCAGGTTTCTGTGGCGTTGGCCACGATTCTCGATCAGGCTGGTGTCAGCTGGGGCATGCTCGGCAAAGAAGAGCTTTGCTGTGGGGACAGCCTGCGTCGGCTTGGCAACGAGTACGTCTTCGATAGGTTGGCCAAGCAGAATGTTGCCCTGTTCAAGGAACGGGGAGTCAAGAAGATCGTCACGGCTTGTCCTCATTGCTTCAGCACGCTGAAAAATGATTATCTCCAGTATGGTTTGGAGGTCGAGGTTCTGCATCACAGTGAATTGATCAATCAGCTGATCAAAGAAGGCAAACTCAAATTGTCGCAGCTTGGACAGGGCAAGTTGCTGTTCCATGACTCCTGCTATTTGGGTCGACATAACGACACCTATCAGGCACCACGCCAGGTGCTGCAAAGTGCCACCGGAACGGTTCCGAACGAGTTTGGTCGCAGTGGAGAGCAAGGCTTCTGCTGTGGTGCCGGCGGCGGTCGGATGTGGTTGGAAGAGGTGAGCGGCGAGCGGATCAATCGCACCCGGGTAAAGGAGGCCCTTGCGCAGAGCCCCGATACCATTTGTGTTTCCTGCCCCTATTGTATGACCATGATGGAGGATGGACTGAAGGATGAGGGGGCGGAGAGCACCCGGGTCAAGGATGTCGCTGAAGTTGTCGCTGAAGCGTTGCGGGCGAAGAAA
>NZ_QKAP01000099.1 GCF_003247215.1 Malonomonas rubra
CAACAAGGACACATCGTTGTCCGAGTTGTGGCCTGGTCATAGATCGTGACCACAACGCGGCACTCAATATTCTTTCTAGGGCAGGAACTGCCCGAAGTCACGCCCGTGGAGAATCCTCTGACGGCGGAACGGCTCGCAAGAGCCAGTCTACGAGTCATGGTTCGTTGAAACAGGAAGCTCCGTCGCTTGCGGCGGGGTAGTTCACCGCAGTTTTGTGAAGTCCATACCGCTTGGATATTGAAATACCCGCAAATTGAATTCGGGTATAGCAGCCAGAATGTGATCAAAAATATCCGCCTGAATTCTTTCGTAATTTACCCAGTTTTTATCGGAGCTGAACACATAAATTTCAATCGGCAGACCCTGGGGGGTCGGTTGAAGATGGCGAACAAGAAATGTCATATCCTTGTTGATTATTGGTTTATCGCTGAGGTAGTTCACAAGATATGCACGGAAAATCCCTAAATTTGTCTGACGCCGTCCATTGACCGTTGCGGCAGAAAGATCAATATTTTTTTCAGTATTCGAAGAATCTATAACCTCTTGAGTTTTTTGCACATATTCTTTCAGGAGTTCCATTTTTTTGAATTTGGCCAGCATTTTCTCATCTGCAAATTTAACCGAATTCATATCGATACAGATTGAGCGCTTTATTCGACGGCCGGTGGATTCACTCATGCCGCGCCAGTTTTTGAAAGAGTCAGAGATCAAGGCATAGGTAGGAATGGTCGTTATGGTTTTATCCCAATTTTGAACTTTTACTGTATTTACGGCGACTTCAATAACATCTCCGTCGGCACCATATTTCGGCATTTCTATCCAGTCACCTTCGCGTACCATATCATTAGCACCGAGTTGTATGCCGGCAACGAAGCCTAGAATTGTATCCTTAAAAACCAACATGGTGACGGCGGTGAGCCCGCCCATTAGCCCAAAAAGGTTCCATGGGGACTTGTCCATCAAGACGGAAATAATAAAGATTCCAGCGAATAGATAGAGAACGATCACCAAGGCTTGAAACAGAGGTCGAATCGGTCTGCGCTGAGGTCCGCTGTCCGTATGATAAATTCCGGAAACAGTATTAAAAAAGGATTCAACAGCTCTGGCTGCTACCAGAATAATGACAGCAAACAGGATACGCTTAAGCAGGGTGTACTGGTCGGGTGCCAATCGTTCGATAGCAAGATAGATGAAAGTAAAGGGAATCAACCTCAAGGCACGTTGAATAACCCGATATTCCAGTAAGCCATCATCCCATCTGTTGGAGGTTTTCTGGGTTACACGGAGGGCCAAATTTACCAAATAGTCCCTGAATAGCCTGTAAACAAGAAAAGTGCAGAGGACCAACAGGATTATTGTCGATATTGTCGTCAATTCTCCCGCGAGATCTGTGGTAACCCCAAATTGGGTCAGCCAATTTTCAATCCAGCTTTTAAACATATAAGTTCCCCGCTAACACTGAGGACGGTCCGCAATAGTGGACACCATAACGTTGGTCAGGAAGCCCCTTGCTGACTGATCGACCTCCACTATGCCGCCAAGGAGAGATTCCCCAGGCTGGCATATCGCCTCTGCCGATTGTAATACACCTCGATATATTCCCTGATCTCTTCTATCGCTTCCAAAGCTCAGCCTTTTCTGTATCAGAAAGGCCAGACCTTCCCATTCTCGCCATACGCACCACCTTGCAAGTTCGAAAATTATAAGGTGTAGCGTCGATCAGTTGAATCTACCATAGCCTTTTTTAGGATTTCCTTCTCCAACCGGGCTTCGGCCAGCTCTTTGCTAAACCGGGAGTTTTCTGCCTCCAGATCCGTTATCGAGCTGCTGCCGGAAGCGGCCAACCCTTCACCCTTATGCTTCTTGATCCAATTACGCAGCGTTTGTTGCGATATGCTCAGTCGGCGGCTGACCTCGGCAACCGATAGCCCGCCGTTGATAACAAGGTTCACCGCCTCCTGCCTAAATCCCTGTGTGTAGAATTGTCGTGGGATTCGTTCCAATGGACACCTCCTTGAGCCCGTAGGCTAACAAATTGGCGGCACCTTTTCCAGCCTACCTCATAAGGACGCTTTGGAAAAGCTAGGCCTTGAGATCGCCTTTCCCAGCCAAACCCTCTATCTAAACCAGATGTCTGAGAAATCACTCCCGGATCGCTAATCTAGACCCTACAACTTCCCTAACTCAAAATCTTTTATTTTACCTTTTAATTACATATTCAGCTCTTGAATATTACAATTCTATTGATATTATCTAATCATTACCTTCTAGCTATTTATTGCTAGGCAAATGACAGAAGTGATTTGGGGACATTTTCCGGGGGGGATATTTTATCCATGTCTAGCAGCAGAACCTTTGATCTCTATTTTGCCAACCAGACCGAAACACATGAACCCAATTGCAGTCTTGAGCATCTCGCTGAATATTATGGTGATGATATCTTCCAACGCTTGTTGAACAGTTTGCTGAACACCAATTTCAGCAAAGACGCCGCGACTAATTTGTGGCGGGCGGCGATACACCATTTCACCCCAGAGAAAACGCGAACCAACTGGCGCTCTGTGATCCTCGACTACCTACTCAGCCACACCAACATACTGAGTAATCCTCGAATTATAGAAGCGAATGACCTGAAACGAATGCAGGAAGAGGCAGTTACCGATGGCTTGACCGGCCTCTACAATCAAACCTATCTCAAGAATCAGCTTGCTGAGATCATCCTAGAAAAAAAGCAAAAAGAGGGGGCAAGCTTTTCACTTATACTTTTTGACCTTGACCACTTTAAGCAATTCAATGATCGCTGTGGGCACTTATGCGGAGATCGCGCGCTGGATAAAATCGGCAAGCTGATTTGTGGGCAACTGCCCGCAAATGTCATAGCCGCTCGCTATGGCGGAGAAGAGTTCGCCGTTATCCTGCCAGATGCCAACCTGAAGCAGGCGATTGATCTCGCGGAGAAAATCCGCCTGAAAATCGATCAAACCGAATTCGAAGGTGAAGATCGTCTCGATACGGGCAAATTGACCATCAGCGGCGGCATTGCCTCCTACCCCGAGGCAGGGGTGACAAGTGATACCCTGATCTCGCATGCTGACTGCAGGTTGTACGAAGCCAAGGCTTTTCGCAACAGTATCTTTCCACGAACGGATAATATGCGCCGCATCCAGCGTCACAGCTATCTGAACATCGTCGAGATTTTCAATCAGGACTCTGGAGAATTTAAACACTCTCTTTGTTCCGACATCAACCAGATCGGCATTTTGCTGAAAAGCAGCACTCCAGCAATCATCGGAGCGCAGATACAATTACGCTTTCCCCATCCCTTCTGGCCGAACGAGCATCAGGCCATCGGTGAAGTCAAGCATACCCGCCGCAGTGGCCCTAAAGGCCCCTTTCTGGTCGGCATCCAATTTCAACAACCGGAAGTGACTTTCCTTGAAGAAGTTCTGCCAGGCGCACAACTGTCTTTTTCTCTCTGAGGTTCCATCTCTTGCGCTGTAGGGATCACTTCCGCTACACTTTCGGCTGCCAATCTAAATCTTCATGGAGGAAAAAATGCCTGCACAAGTGTGGTTCGCAGACTTACGTTCCGGTTCTCGGGAAAATATGTTCGATAAACTCCGCCGCCTGCTAGCCTCAACCGGCCTGCAACAGATCGTCGCGCCGGGAGATCTGGCCGCCGTCAAGCTGCATTTTGGCGAAAAAGGGGGCCACGCTTATGTGCGACCAGTGTTCATCCGGGAGATCGTCGTGCAGATCAAACAGGCTGGCGGTAAACCGTTCCTTACCGATTCCAATACCCTCTACCCAGGCCAGCGAAAAGAGGCGGTGTCTGCTCTTTCCTGTGGTATCCAAAACGGCTTCGCTTATGCCGTAGTTGATGCCCCGCTCATCATGTCGGATGGTCTGCGTGGTTCTTCATCCAAGCGGGTACCGGTTGCTGGAAAGATTCTTTCCAGCGCCGATATCGGCCTGGAAATCCTCGAAGCGGACATCTTGATTGCCGTCAGCCACTTTAAATGCCATGAACTGACCGGCTTCGGCGGGGCGATCAAAAATCTGGGCATGGGCTGTTCGAGTCGGGAAGGAAAATTGGAACAACACTCCAGCGTAGCACCTAAGGTTGCTGAAGACTTCTGCAATCTCTGCCATGCCTGCCTGCAGGCCTGTGCCCACGACGCCATCAGC
This sequence comes from Malonomonas rubra, assembly GCF_003247215.1. Taxonomy (GTDB): domain Bacteria; phylum Desulfobacterota; class Desulfuromonadia; order Desulfuromonadales; family Geopsychrobacteraceae; genus Malonomonas; species Malonomonas rubra_A. The sequence goes on from NZ_QKAP01000099.1 coordinate 4,189, forward strand.
TTCATGGAGGCCTCCGCGCAGATTGATCCGGACAGATGTGTGGGCTGCAGCCGCTGCATAACCATCTGTCAGCAGCAGGCGATTCAGATCCAGTGGAACGAAGCGGCCGACAATGTGATGCGCAAAATGGCTGAGTATGCCCTTGCTGCGGTGAGCGGTAAAAAGGGTAAGCAGCTATACGTCAACTTCATCACCCAGGTCAGTCCTTCTTGCGACTGCTACGGGCACTCAGACGCCGCCATCGTACCCGACATCGGCATTCTCGCTAGCACCGATCCAGTAGCCCTTGACCAAGCCTGCGCCGACTTGGTCAACCAAGCGCAAGGGTTGCCGGGCACAGCGCTGGAAAGCGGCCACGAACCGGGCGGCGATAAGTTCCGGGGCGTTCATCCAGCGATCAATTGGGAAGTCACACTGGGGCATGGCGAAAAAATCGGCCTCGGAAATCGTGAGTATGTTTTGAATAATTTGGAGCCTGAAAAGGACCGTTGGTGAGAAACACAAAGCGGGCGTGCTATTGCAGCGCCCCACTTCTAGCTATTTGTTCGCAAGTCGTTCCAGCAGCCGAGCAAGACGCTCACGCCCGCTCTCACCATGCCAGCCGACCAGAGGAAAGAGCATCAGCACTCCCTCCACCTGTTTGACGCCGACTGCCCGGCGAGGTGCGAAAAGCGCCAGCGCAAAACCGAACATCAATAAAAAAGTTGCCCCCCAGACCAGATTTTCCCCAGGGTCCTTGGAGAGTTGGAAACCGACCGTGCGGTTTCCCTGTTCGTCCTGACCGTATGCCGTTTGATAAATACTGATCCCTTTATATCGCAGCGGCTGGTTGACCTGGATCGTGCCACTCTTCACCACCTGTCCACCGTCAATAATCGTGACATCTGCTTCGATCTGCTTGACCACCGGATCCCGGAATTCCAGATTGCGCAAACGGAACCCCGGGTAGTGTTTCTCTCCGAAGCTCTCATAGTTGTCACCAATCCGGTATTGACCCAGTAACCGGCCCTGCTCCAGCACATCGATCGTCAAGATGCGCGCATCGGGGTCGAACCCGCGCAGCTGTCCAGCCAGATCTGTTCCCGAAACCGTAAAATGTTCGTTGTCATACAACGTCAAAGTTCCAAGGTTGGCCCCGCTCGACACTTCATAAATCTCGAATCTGATGAGTATCGGGTAGTATCGCAGACGGAAGGCATCAGCCCGCAATTGAAAACCGAGCTCGCTCTCATGCCCGGCATCCCAATCAAAATAGTGGGTATTGGGAGTCCTCAGATAGGTGTTAATGGTACCGACAAAACCGGCCTCGCCCAACAGTCCACCGAGCATGATCAGCAGAATGGAAACATGGATCAGCGTTGAACCCCAGCGCCCCCAAGAGCGGTCGGCGAGCAGTTGCCCCTCTTCTTCAGTAACCCTAAAGCCAGAACCAGAAAGCCCTGCAGCTACCTCATCCATCAAGGTAATCGACAACTGTTCGCCGCTATTCTGACGTTGCTGCAAAAAACCCAGTAACTGCTGCCGATAATGCCACTTCTGCGGAAACGTTTTCAGCGTACAGCAAAGCAGATTGATAGCCAGCAACGCAAGCAGCACTCGATACCAAAGGCTCTGGTAGTAAATTTCAAAGCGCTGAGCTTCTACCGGTACAATAGTACCTCCGACAGCAACCAGTGCGAGCAGAAGCAGCAGAACTAGGGTCAGTTTGACTGAGGTGAGCAATTTGAGCATCGACGGTCAGGTTCTCTCGAGCAACGACGGCTAAAAGGCAATATTCGTGAACAGACGCAAGCTACTGCATCGGTTCGACAACCAACTTGATATCGGTTAGCTTCTGCCCCGATTTCAGGCGAACGGAGCCATCCGGGCTGCCGAGATAGCGGCCATATTTCTGCCCCGGCATCGGAGGTCCGCCGAGACTATCACGAGCCGCAAGAAAATAAATGCCACCAGCAGGAAAAGAGAGCACAAAGCTGCCATCATCAGCGGAAGGCTGAGAAACATAAAGAGGACGATTGAGCATCATCGGATTATCATACAACAGCACCCGGATTCCCCCGACGGGCTTTTCTTCACCATCGACAACGATGCCGCTGATGCTGGTCTGCCCGAACAGGCGGTCAGCCAGACGGATCACCTTCTGCGGCACCTCGAGCATAGCGATCGTTACCCGACCCAACTCACCCTCCTTTATCTGCAAGGGGTTGGCTGCGTAAAAACCGAAAAAATCACCATCGCGGAGCGGTCCCATAAAAGCACCACTGTTGCGCTTACGAGCTACCAGATAGTAGGTACCTGCCGGAATATCCGCTTCAAAGATGCCCTCTGCATCGGTCGGCGCGGTCATTCCCAAGCCCATCCCTTTAAGTTGATTGTTCAGGTCCGTATAAACAGTCACCACAGCCCCTTCAAGAGGCTCACCGTTGTAAGTCAGCTGGCCGAACAGACCGGTCTTGACCCGCGGCTCAACAGTTGGCAGAGGTGGGGATTTTGTTACCAGTGACATGTTCATCTCCGCTACGCCACCTTCAGGGACGGCTACAGGGTTGCGACCGTAATAGCAGTAGAACTCTTCGCCTTGGGCGATAAAATAATAGCTACCGATCGGCAACTCCATACTGAACAAGCCATCTTCGGCGGTCAGCCCTGAGGTGAACTGAGCCTCCCCGCTCAAATTCTGGCTGCTGATCGGATATGCATCAACCTTGACCCCTGCGACCGGCTTTTTCTCCGCTCCAACAGTCACCTTACCGGACACAGCTACCAACTCATCGGCAAAGGTCGGTCCCGCAAACAGAATGATCAATAAAAAACTAAATAGGAATATCGTCTGACGTCTCATAAATAAACTCCGGGAACAACAGTAAATTATCGATTCACTTCATAGTAAATGCTTTTAGTCATCGTTTCCATAGTAAATTCTCATCTTTCTAGCTGGCCTTTTCCTGAGCGCTTGCCTACTATATATAGGTTGTGCCTTCATTCCCGAATAATCTGGGTTGGTTGATTCGATCTGTTCCCGGAGGAGAGGATGACCATCAAACGCAATCATACAGGCCTGCTGACCTTCATCCTGCTCTCTGTATTCCTACTTAGCGGCTGCGCTGGAACCGGGTTTCCAAACGCTTCGCAGGAGCAGAAATCAAAAATCGCCGTAGAAACTGAGACGCAAACAGCTCCGGTCCCGATTAACCAAATCTACCAACAAGCACTGACCGCTTTTGAGGAGAACAATTACCCCAAAGCGGTCGAAGCCTTCCGCCCGGCAAGCACAGAGGACTCACTAAGCGATTTTGGCCTTTACTACTATGCCGATGCCCTTTATAAAACCGAAAACTACGCTGAGGCGATAAAATATACAACTGGTACATCGACAACCTCGACCGACGTGGCGAAAATTTCCTGGTGGCACTGAATCAACTTAAAGATACAGAGAGAAAGCTGCAACAACAGGAAACGGCAGCCAAAGCAGACCAACGCAAAGAAACATATCGGCAGATTTCAACTTCTCTGGAGGCAAACTGGCTGCATGTCAAAACTCAGATAGACAACCGGGTTCGCAACTTTACTGAACTCCTGACCGGAATCAAGAGGCTACTGGTCAAAAGGAGCTGCTATCGATGGGCGACCTGTTCGTTGACGGCGAAGCGGATGAACGGCCTCTCCATGAGGTTTGCGTTGATGATATCTACCTCGGCAAATTTGAGGTGATACAGGCCAGTGGCAAACAGTAATGGGCTACAATCCTTCAGCAAATACTGGTAAAAATCTTCCCGTCGATTCTGTCAGCTGGAAAGACGCGACCGGGTTCACCCAAAAGCTTAGTGGAACGACAGAAAGTTATCGTCTTCCAACCGAGTTAGAGTGGGAATTAGCGGCGTGCAACGGGGAGAGAAAGAAAAACTTAGCGGCGGCAACACAGTGGATGATGTCTACTGGCATGAAGAAAATTCCGGTAATAAATCACAACTGGTCGGGCAGAAACGACTCAACGGCCTCCAGCTTTATGATATGTTGGGCAACGTTTATAAGTGGTGTATTGACACCTACCTAGTGGGCTATTACAGCCAAAACCCAAAACAGGGTCCGGTCACCAAAGAGGTCTCCTCTGAACGCACCCGCCGGGGGGGAGTGCGAACAGCGAAGTCAGCTACCAATGTGCCGACGACAGGACTCCCTGGGATAAAGATAGCTACAGAGATGAATATACCTGTTTCCGACTGGCGTTGCCTTTGCAGAATGAACCACCGAAAAGGAACACCAGCGCCCCCACCACAGGAAGCAGAATAATTTTATTGCAATGGATGGGCGGCCCGCGAGGCGCCCACACACCCCAAACCAGCAAGGGATAGATACCAATAATGCGATTCTCCACCATCCTGATCACACTGACCCTCTTTCTGCTGTTCGGCTGCGAACAGGCAAAAGAGCAGCAAAAAGAATCTCACCCTCCGGAAATCAAATCAGCAACAGAGAAAGCGGAAACGGTTCAACAGCAATCGGTTGGTGGAAATGGCAGCGGCCTGTTTCACCAACCGATTACCCCCAAACTGGTTGAACTACCGAGCGAAGCACTTGCTTACTGGCGTGTCAATACAGCAGAAAAACCGGCGCTGGTGCTGTTCTCCTACGACCCGCTGCTGAAAAGCATCGACCCCAGCCTGCAGGAAGAAGCGCGTGAGCTAACGTTGACCGGCTCATCGAAAGAATTGCGTCTCCACGGTAGTTTCAATACCGCCGAGCCGCTGATCCTGCCGACCCAGGCCGTTGCCGCAGCTCTCGACGCCGGACTGTTTTCGAAGCTGATCTGGGTTTTCCCATCCAAAGCGGATCCCGCTCTTTTGCAACTGGAATTTTTCCGAAACCAGATGGTGGAAGAGCAGTTATTGACCGAAGAGGATGCCGCCAAACTTAAACTGAATGACGGTATTTACAGCGGTGAAGTGCGCGGAATTCCTTTCGAGGCGGTCCACCATCAACAACTATTCAAAATGGAAGAACCTTTCGTGCTGCATATAGAACTCGGTTTCTTTCGTGGCCTCTACGATAACGAAATTAAATCGCCCCTTTACACCCTACTGCGCAACACGGTGGAGGGCATCCGCCAACAAAACTGGCAGCCACTCGCCACCACCCTCTCCTATTCGACCCTCGAGGGAGCGGTCGCCCTCGATGTTCGCTTCGTTATCAACGACCTGGCGAAGCTGATGCGCAATCCGCAGTTGCTTAATCAGGAGATGCCTAAAGAGTGGCAGCTGCGCAGTGAAGCCCTTTATGCCGGGGATATGTACAGTGAATCAAAAAAAATTGAGCTATCGGAGCAGATGGTCACTGTTGCCCCGCAAAGCGCCGCCGCGAATTTTGACCGCTTCCAGGCGTTGTTCTTAGACCAAAAGGTAGAACCGGCCCTTGAGTCTCTTGCCAAAGCGGTCGAACTTGATCCCGGCTATGCCGCCAGCTACCTAGAACTGACCCAGCTGGCAATTCAAGACGGCAATTTCGACAAGGCACTTGAGCTGGTGACCTTGGCGGAACAACAACTGCCTGAAAACCCCTTCATTGGTCTGCAGAAAGCCTTCCTGCTCTCCCGCAGCGGACAGCCACGGGCTGCGCTGGACCAGCTGGACAAAGCCCCCCAACAGTGGTCCACGATTTATCACCCACAGGTTCCGGCTAAAATTGTCGAATTAAAAAAAGAGATTACTGCCGAATCGAATGAACAGAAAGAAGAATAAGCCATGCTTGAACGTAATTTACCCCTGCTCCTGCTATTTTTAGGATTGGCCATGCTCTTTACACCACACGACTACCAACCGTTGCCGAACAGGCCCAAACCGTCTCAATTATCAAGTGACCAGCAACCGACTCCGCCCGGCCCGCCGGTCCTGGAAACCTTTCAGGGCTCGCCGCAGTTGTCACTGTTTCCCCGGCTGGGCGACTTCCGCCCGGAAGACGACGAGGACCGCCTCGCCTATTGGCGCACTTACCGCGAGCACCTGATGAAGATTTCAGGGATGGTTGAAGCCGACCCAGTCAGCGGCAACCGGGTCTTCGTCTATCGCGGCATCAAGGGGATCGATTCGGTCGGCCACTTCGCCCCGCTGGCAGTCGAGCCAAATACCCATTACAAAATTGGCCTCAAACTGAAGGCCGATCTGCCGGATGAAGCCACCACCGGCCTCGGCATACTCGAGTACAAGCAGTTTCTCTGGATTGGCGAACAGTACCCGGAAAGCCTGAATAATAAAATTTTCCTCGGCAGCACGGAACTGCTACGGGTAAATCGTACCAACGACTGGCAGAGCTTTCAGTTCGATTTCACCACCAGCGCACAGACCCATATGATCCACTTGGTATTTTTTCGCGAAGGCCCGGCCAGTGATCGGATGCCGGTGCTGATCGACAATATTTCGGTGATGCCGGAATAATATCTGCGCAGACGATTATATGGGCAAGTCTAAGCTCGTCCGAGCCTATCACCTCCAACAAAAAAGGGCCGCTCAATCGAGCGACCCTTTTTTGTATCTATCAGCGGGGATGAACGTTGCTGCTCCCTACCACTTTCGGCTTCCGGTATCTCTTCAATCTTATGTTTGTTTTTGCCATGGCCCCCCAAAAGTGCGATTGAGGTGCCAATACCAAATTTTCCCAATTTCCGCTTGAAGAAAAAAGCAGGAATTCTAATGGGTTGCAAAAACCCCATTCTATTTTGATATTAAATATATGTAAAACCCAATGAAACGTCTATAGAAATTTAAATTTTTTCATCCTGTAACGGAAAGCATCTATCCCCAAATTCAGTTTCTTTGCCGCCTGTGATTGATTCCCATCAGCCATTTCCAGGGCTTGTCGGATCAGTTCGCGTTCGACATCCTCGATATCAATCCCATCTGGCGGAAGAACAAATTCGAACGGTCCAGATTCGTTGCTAGGGGCTTGCGACACCAGCTCGCGAGGCAAGTGCTCCAGGCGCATTACCTCATCATTTTCCAGGATGATCGCGCGCTCAATAACGTTTTTCAGCTCGCGCACATTTCCCGGCCAATCATATTCAAACAAAAAACGCTTGGCATTTTCAGAAATATCCTTGACCGACTTGCCAAATTCTTTGTTGAACTGGTTGATAAAATATCTCGCCAGAGGCAGAATATCGGTACGCCGTTCACGTAGCGGGGTCAGGAAAATCGGTATCACCTGCAAACGATAATAAAGGTCGTTGCGGAAATTCTTCTCCTTGATCGCCTCGAGCAGATCTTTGTTTGTCGCGGAAATAATCCGCACATCAACATGAACATCCTTGGTTCCTCCGACCCGCCGGAAAGCCCGATCCTCAAGCACCCTTAGCAACTTCGCCTGAATCCCCTGTGGCATATCGCCAATTTCATCAAGGAAGACCGTGCCACCATCAGCCATCTCGAAGAGGCCCTTCTTCTGACTTTTGGCATCGGTAAAGGCACCCTTTTCGTGCCCCATCAGCTCACTCTCCAGCAAAGTCTCCGGGACAGCGGCACAGTTGATCGCCATAAACGGCTTGTCCGCACGGGAACCTTCATAGTGAATTGCCTTAGCAACCAACTCTTTTCCGGTACCACTCTCGCCCTGAATCAGTACCGTCCCGGCATCGCTCTTGGCTATTTTACGGACCATTTCAAGCACATGTCGTTGTTCGTCACTTTCACCAACGATCCCGTCGATGCTGAACTTTTTGGGCTGTGTTGAGCGCAACTGGGCGACTTCCCGTTTCAGTTCCTGATTTTCCAAAGCCTTCTTGATGACAATGGCCAGTTCGTCAAGATTGAAAGGCTTATTGATGTAGTCGTAAGCGCCCAGACGCATCGCCTTGACTGCCGTTTCCAGCACGCCGAGCGCGGTCACCATGATCACGATGACATCTTCTTCGGCCTCCTTGACCTTCTCCAGAACTTCCATCCCGTTCATGCCCGGCAACTGGACATCAAGTAACATCAGGTCGGGGGTATCCTCCTGGATCAGCTTCATCGCTTCTTCACCTGACCCCGCCGTGATCACCTCGTAACCTTGTTTTTTCAGGTTCTGTTCAAGCGACCAACGAATCAAATGTTCATCATCAACAACTAGAATTTTTTGTTTTCTCACAGTTTCGGATCTCCTAAAGCGTAGACATTTATCGCCTTATTGATCAGCTTTCTGATCTGCCAGCAACGCTCCCTCCTGCCCCTCAGCGATCGGCAATAAAACGGTAAAACAAGCCCCTTTTTCCACAACACTCGAAACTTTTAGCGAGCCTCCATTGGTTTCCAACAGTTGACGGCAGATTGGCAGCCCCAAACCGGTTCCCTCTGTCTTGCTGGTATAAAAGGGGGTAAAAATATTCTTCATCTCCGGCTCTGGTATCCCCGGCCCGGTATCCCTGATATCAACCTGAATCAAGTCACGCCCGTTCTCCGAGCAAAGCTCGGTCTGTACCGTCAGAACACCACCGTCTTTCATCGCCTGCAGGCCGTTGATCATCAGATTCAGCAAGACCTGCTGAATTTGCTTTTGGTCTCCCCATACCGGTGGCAGATCGCGGGTCAACTCCTCGATCCAGTTCACATTCTTCGCCTCTGGGTGCTGGGAAGCAAACAACTGGGTCTGCTTGATCAGACTGTTGATATCGACGTAGCTGAACTCCGGTTTTCCGGGGCGGCCGAAATAGAGCAGATCGGTGACGGTCTTGTTCATACGATCAACCTGCTTCTGAATCTGCGCCATCACCTCGCGGCGCGGATCGCCTTCGGGATAATCATCGGCCAGCACATTGATCGCGCCACCGATTCCGGCCAGTGGATTCTTGATTTCATGAGCCAGCCCGGCAGCCATCTCGCCAATTGAGGCAAGCCGATCAGCCCGTTCCATCTGCTGGTAATGAATTTTCTGCAGCTCATTTTGGGCACGATCCAAGTTGTCGACCATTGAATTGAAGCCACCAATCAATTGACCGACCTCATCGTTACTCTGCTGCTCCATCCTTACGCTCAAGTCCCCGGCCTCCACTTGGCGCATCGCCTCGGAAATTTCCCCCAATGGCCTTCTCAACATGCGCGACATAATGATGGAAATCGCCAGCGCCAAAACAATGAGATTCACCATCGTCGAGTGGACAAAGATCGTGCCGGTTTCACGTAACTGATCTTCCATGTGAGCCAGAGAAAAATCGATGTTCAACACACCGATCACACCGCGTGAAATCCCATGGCAGCGGAAACAGTTTTTGTTCGCCGTAATTGGCCGCTGAACGGTCAGTATCTGTTTACCACCCGGCACAAAGTGGACAAGTTCTATTTTATGTTGTTGAAAAAGGCGAACCGCATCTTCCGGTGCTGCCGTTCCGATCAACTGCGGATCGGAAGAATGTTTGATCGTTCCGTTCAGATCAAAAACATAAACTTGCTGCAGCGGTGATCCCTCACCAACCTTCTCCAGCATCGCTTGAACATTGTCAGTATCACCCACGCTCATCGAATGGCTGATGGCCCGCTCGACCGTATCAAGAACCAGCTGAGCGCTCTGCCGATGGACATTGATCAGATGCTTCTGCTCGCGCTGCAGGTGATACATGGCAAAACTGCCCACACCGAGGATCAACAGCAGCACGTTCAACAAGATGACTCGGCTGATCAGGCTATTGAACAATGGAAATCTCCATGTTTAATGCGGTAGGGTCAAAACGGAGCCAAAGGCTAGTACTCGTTGGCCCCGGTGAGGTAAGCGTATATCAGCTCATCAAGCGTCTGTTCTTTGCGCCGCTTCTGCTGTGCCACCGTAAACTTATCGACCACTCGTTCCTCAACAATCGTCACCGGGGAAGTCCCTGAAACTTTGGCGGCAACCGGCTCGGCTTCGACCAGAGGCTCCTCAATTTCCGGTGTCAGCTCTTCCTTCGGAGCTTCCGCGCGCTTTGACACAATCGCAGGTTTAACAGGGGAAACACCTTCAAGCGGAATATTCAGCGAGAGAATTTTCTCGTCGAATTCCCCTTGAGTCAAACGGCGCAGCATCCCCTTGTGTTGCTCCTTGGCAAGATCCTCGACAACCTGCTGCAGGTTATCGACATTGAGAATGTCTGCATAAACCGTCTTCTGTGACGCGATAATGGTTCCACCGTGATACAGCAGGGTCACCAGATGCGGGCTTTTCAACCCGCTATCTTCTGTTTGTACATGGAAACCGACCCCTTTATAGCTGATATTGTGGTTGAACCCAACGATCATAGCAAACCTCTAGCTTCCCGATTGAACTGATCGGTTATACCGCGAAATGGCGAAATGAATCAACTATCTTCATGAAAGAAAAGGTTTTTCGCGGAACCGCGAAATGGCGAAAACTCTCAGGCCAGTCTTTAGGTCAAGGTAGGTTAGGCATTTTAAGAACCACCCCAGCAACCCACTCTATTCCTTCAGCAGCAGCTGTTTGATCTTGGCAACCGCCTCAAGGGCATCGGCCGCATAAAGATCAGCGCCGATTTGGCTGGCATAATCCGGAGTGACTACCGCACCGCCGACCATGGTGAATACCTTAACGCCAGCATCACGCAACGCTTCGATCGTCACCTCCATCTGTTGCAGGGTAGTGGTCATCAGTGCAGATAGGCCAACAGCGTCAACCTGCTGCGATTTGGCCTGCTCAATGATTCTATCCGCTGGGACATTTTTGCCCAGATCGATCACTTCAAACCCATGGTTCTCCAGCAGAGTACATACGATATTCTTGCCTATGTCGTGGATGTCCCCTTCGACTGTAGCCATCAGCACCTTGCCCAGGGGCTCTATCTGCTGGTCACGGCTCTCGGCCTTGATACGGTTAAAACCGGCCTGCATGGTCTCCGCCGACAGCATCACCTGTGGCAGAAAAAGCTGGTTCTTACCAAACCGCTTTCCGACTTCTTCCAAGCCGGACAGCAGCCCTTCGTTGCTGATCTGCATCGGCTCCAGCCCTTCATTGAAGGCCTGTTCAACCAACGACACGATCCCATCCTTATCCCCTTCGAGAACCGCGTTTGCCAGCAATTCACGAATTTTCAGAGGTCGATCATCGGCAGGAATTACAGTTTTCGGAACAGCAGTCAGTTGAGCATAATGGCCGATATACCCTTCGGCACGCAGATCCTGGCCGAGCAGCACCTTGACCGCCCGCAAGGCATCCATCATCCGCTCTTCCTTCGGGTTGATAATCGCGACTTTCAGGCCCGCCTCAAGAGCGAGTGTGAAGAAGGTCGCCGACAACACCGGCCGCTGCGGCAGCCCGAAAGAAATGTTGCTGACGCCCAACACCGTCGCCAGTCCCATCTCATCGCGCACCAACCGCAGCGCCTGCAGGGTCTCGGCGGCCCTCTTCTGTTCGGCAGAAACGGTCAGAGTCAAACAGTCGATAATCACATCCTCGCGCGGGATGCCGATCGACAAAGCCCGATCAAGGATTACTTTAGCTACCGCCAACCGGTCGGCGGCAGTTTCCGGGATGCCATCACCATCGAGGGCCAAACCGATGATCGCTGCGCCGTACTTCTTCGCCAACGGCAGAATCTCTGCAAGGCTCTTCTCCTCGCCGGAGACCGAATTGATCAGAACCTTTCCGTCTGCGGCCTTGAGCCCGGCCTCCAACGCCACCGGGCTGGAGGAATCGAGTACAACTGGGGTACCACTGACGCCATTGGCGCTAAATACCGCTCTTTCCAAAGCCGCTGGCTCATCGACACCAGGTGCACCGCAGTTGATATCGAGCAGATCAGCCCCAGCGACAGTCTGTTCCTGTGCTTCGCGGCGGATGTAAGCAGTCTTCCCTGCCAGCAATTCTGCGATGTAGCCTTTTTTGCCGGTCGGATTAATCCGCTCGCCGATCACCGCGCAAGGCGCATCACCTCCAACTTCGACCACCCGCGTACGGCTCGACAGCAAACAGCGCCGTGCTGGCGGCTTCCATTGCTGGTCAAAACCAGCCAAGGCGCGTTGCATCGCCTCGATATGCGCAGGAGTGGTGCCGCAGCAGCCACCGATTACGCGCACACCGAGCTCGATCAACCGCTGATGATAGGAGGTCATCTCCTCCGGGGTGCCGGGGAATACGGTGATCCCGTCACGCAACTCCGGCAACCCTGCGTTGGCCTGGGCGATCAACGGCAGGCTGGTTACGCTACGCATCTTTTTCAGGATTGCATAGATACCTTCAATGCCAAGGCCACAGTTAGAGCCGATCAGATCAACGCCAAGAGCATCAAGCGTGACCGCTGCCGCTTCCGGCGGGGTGCCGAGGACGGTTCGGCCAGCGTCATCAAAGGTCATCAGCGCCATCACAGGCAGATCACAAACCGCCTTGGCAGCGATAATTCCTGCACGCAATTCACGAATATCGAGAAAGGTCTCGAAACTGATCAGGTCGGCCCCCGCTTCGGCTAGGGCACTGATCTGCTCGCTGAAAATATCGACCATTTCATCGAACCCGGCATCACCGACCGGTTCAAGAAAACGCCCGGTCGGCCCAACAGAGGCCGCAACAAAAGTATCTTCCAACGCTGCCCGGCGACAGATCTCAACCGCAGCGGCATTGATTTCCCGAACCTGCCCTTCCAGTCCATAATTGGCCAACTTGGGCCGGTTGCCACCGAAACTGTTGGTAACGATGATATCGGCCCCGGCAGCAATATATTCACGATGTACAGCCTCGACCAATTCCGGATGCTTCAGATTCATCTCTTCCGGTGATGCCCCGGGAGCCAGACCTCGTTCCTGCAACATGGTCCCCATCGCTCCGTCCAATACCAATACCCGATCTGCTATGGCCCGCCGAAAACAACTCATCTTCCGTCACCTTTTCGATTTTCAATTCAGGTTCTATCACGCTGCCAAACCCGACATCCGGGGCTTAATCTTTTTCCGGCAAAAGTCCGGGCTTGGAAGGATCACTATAACTAAAATCTGGATAAATCGGCTGATCGATCCGCACATGCCCTTTCAGGGTCTGCCGTACCTCGCCATCGATCAGAATCTGCAATTGCCTTAAATAGGAAAAATTTTCGCTCAAACTGTTGGCCAAACTGTAGACGGTCAACAACTCGGAAAGCGAGCCACCCGGATGAAAATCGGCCAGATGACGAGAGAAGTTGACCCGCGCCAGATCATTTTCCAGTTCGATCTCCAAGATACCGGTTTCTTTCGGCAGGACAGGCAACAAACCTTGCTGCGAGCCGGCCCGGGTTGCTTCGAGCAGACTGCGGATGCAATCTCGGTCGTCATCACAACCTTTGATCAAGCGGGATTCAGCCACTAGATATGTCCCCCCGGGATCGGCAAAATAGAGCTGCACCTCCCGCTGCGGCAGATCTTCTTCAACCACAATCGGAATCCCCTCGTCCGGCAACTGCTCTTGTTGACCGAACCAGCCGACTCCGTAGCCGATCAATCCGCCTACCAACAACAACCCCAAATACATCAACAGTAGTTTTTTCATTTTGCCCCCTAAGCAGCGGCTGCTCAGCCGATCATAACCTGGTCAACCTTGGACAGTTCCCGACCGAGAAAGGCCCTCCCGACTCGCTCAAACCGGGTCGGTACATCAGTGACATAAAAATCGCGCTGGCCGCCATGTTCGGGGCGTTCGAGTCCCTGCTCACGGAACAGTTCGGCCACACAGCTAGCGGTCTCCGCCGCCGAATCAACCAGCAGTACCCCCGGCCCCATTACCCGCTGTAAGGTTGTTCGCAACAGTGGGTAATGGGTGCAGCCGAGCACCAGAGTATCGATCTGTGCGGAAATCAGAGGCTGCAGGTATTCAAGAGCCGTCAACCGGGCGACCTCATGCTCAGCCCAGCCTTCTTCGGCCAGCGGCACAAACAGCGGACAGGCGGTGGAAAAAACCTCAGCCTCAGGCAATAAGGCGCGGATCGCTTCTTCGTAACGGCCGCTACCGATAGTCCCTTCGGTACCGATCACGCCAATCCGCTGGTTGCGGCTCTCTGCCGCGCGCCGCGCCCCCGGTTCGATCACACCGATCACCGGCAACCGGTAACGTTCCCGCAACGCTGGCAGGGCAACGGCCGAAGCAGTGTTGCAGGCGACTACCAGTAGTTTGACCCCCTGATCGACTAGAAATCCAGCCGCTTCCAAGGCATAACGCTCGACCGTCTGCGCGCTCTTGGTCCCGTAAGGGACTCGGGCCGTATCGCCCAGATAAATCAAGTTTTCTCCGGGCAACTGGCGGATCACCTCTTTACATACGGTCAACCCACCAACCCCGGAATCAAATATACCGATCGCACGATGTAGCACAAAAAGCTCCAAACCTAAATCTGTGCCGCTTGTTCACCCCGGAAATGACGGCTAAACCCCGTCAGATCAAGGGCGTCATCCTATTGAAGCAACCATACAAAGTCAAGATTTACGGGCATTGGCCAATAAATTCTGTTTTCTAAATCTGATAATCTGTTAATATTATTGCCGGTTACTTCAACTGTCCGCAGTAAACCGGGGAGAAAGAGATGATTTGGGAAAGCTTCAAAGAATTCATGACCAATTTCCGCACCGACAATATCATGGCCCAACTGGAAGCCTGGAACGTCGGCGACTTGAGTCATAACCCTTGGTTCCTCGGTGGCTTCGCAGCGGTCATCCTGATCACCTATTTTCTCGGCATGCGCGCAACCTCGGCATTCCTGCTAGGCATTGGCGGCTTCGTTCTGGCGCTCTCTTTGACAGTTGCCCAGGGAGTCGGAACCGAAGGAATTCAAGGTGGAGGCATCTATATTATTGTTGGCGCCGGAACGGTGATCGTAGGCCTGTGTATTTACATGCTCTTTATAAAGTCGGAATAATTACCTGCAGGATTGACCCGGAACCTCCCCCTGTTGCACTATTCAATAGTTTAACACTTCGCTGGGAAGTCTCTTTCCGAAAGGTGGGGGATGAAAGGCGAAAATATTTTTTGTTGTAAAATGTTCAGTTCTACCTGATTATATAAACATGAGATACAGAACAGACAAGGGTGCGCATTCGGTATACAGTCTTCAGTTCCACTATGTCGCATGCGGCAAGTACAGAAAAAAGGTCTTCAGCGACAACATTTCTTCTCGCCTTAAGGAAATCAACCTTTCCGTGGCCGAGAAATTCGGTGTTGAGATTATTGAGCAGGAAACGGATAAGGACCACATCCATATCCTGTTCGCATCGCGACC
>NZ_QKAP01000083.1 GCF_003247215.1 Malonomonas rubra
TCAGTTTTAAATTCAGCAACGACTTGAGGCCCATTACTCATCTGGCTTCCCAAGGACTGATTAACATTCTTATCCAGCATTTTAAAAGGCCCTGATTCACTACCGCCAAATTGCAAATCTTGTACATGGTCAGCACTCCAGTTATCAATTGCATTCGGATTTTTTTCTAATTCCTCTTTCATACAAGGATCCATAAAATCGCTATCGTCTCCCTTTGGCATCCGGTCTGACCGTATCCATTGGCTCCTGCTCTTCGTACCTTTTTGCATCGCTTTAAAATGTGATTTAAACCCTTTGGCAAAAGCATTACCCAAATCTCTTGTACTTGCTGCTAGCCCATCAGCAGCGGATATGCCGGGCTTCCTGGTCAATGGGCACATTTTGTTCATTTCAGCAACCTTAGCTCTTGCTTGAGCCTTCTGACAGGGCGTCCAGTCATCTTTACAAGTAATTGTGACAACTCCAGCAGACATACCGTCTATTTCAGGGAATGGAGGTGTTTGACCTATCTGCGAGGCATGATTATGTGTAGTTATGTCCAAATGCCTAACTACGTTCGCTCCTTCAACTTTGACATCCATTGACCACGAATTAAAATATACCTTCCCTCTATTCGTACTGGTAATCACCCCTTTTTTTGCCGCGCTGCCTGCTTCATCTCCTACGCTTTTTTTAAAATATGATTTATTTTTCAACCCTACTTCTTTATTTGAAATTTTGACTTTTTTACTGCCTTTTGTGGTGTCGGATGCCATTCCCGTATTCGGATATGGCACCGGCACACCAGGAGGTGTAGCAGGATTCTCCGGCGGAGTCATACAAACATCAGGCATTGCACAGATAGTCTTCCCCGATGCAGCCTTGCAGGAAATCTCACGACCATTAGCAAAAACATTATTGCTCATCAATCAGCCCTCTCTATGCGTTGAGCCAATATCATTGCAGCACGGTTGCCTGAATCTGTCCCCCAATGAGCAAGAATGTTGTTTCCCACCAAATAACTCTTCTTGCCAGCAGCGAGCAGGACCGCCAACATAATCGGTCCGATTGCAGCACCTACTTCACCAACGCAATCTGCCGGATGCCAGATGTCGTAAAACTCTTTTCGCTGCCTTAAAACACGCAAAAGAGCCAGAGTCGCCTCTTTAAATGCGTATTGTTCGCCCGAGATATCAGTTATGCGGAAATCCGTTATTCCAAGATTGCAACCGGCCTCATCCAAGGCGCCATGAATCGCCTCCACCATACCGTCAGCACGCAGTGGAATCTCTGCGTTGGAAATGGTAGCTTTTTCCCTGCCAAAGCCAATCCCAATGCAGGTGAGGCCAGCCCTACCGTCAGGGGCTTCCACCAATATGGCCGCAGCTGCTTCACCAGGGACAAAGCCATTGGAGTTTTGGCTGGTCAGCAAACGCCCGCATTCTTCAAAGGATTTAAGAGTTGCACCAACCAATAAGCTGTCCACACCAGCGATAATGACCTGACCCAGACCATTTTCAAAGATAAGTTTTCGGGCGCGCTGCATAGCTGCTGCAATGCTGACTCTACCTTGAGAAAAACACTCCGATTTATCATGCAACCGGATCCCCAACTCTTTTTGCACTCCTGAAAAAACCTGGTTATTAAGATCATCCAAGCGCCCGGGACGATCCTCCTCAGCCAGGCAAAAAAGTACAGGCACTTGTTCTAATTTAAGCATGGGATCACTTGCAACGCATTCCTGCAAGGCACAAGTCACCATTTTAATGAGCCTAAAGGCTCCCCGCCTAGACTGCTCAATCGGGACGCGGCTTCCCATAATCCACTCACCACCCGAATCTATGAAACGGGTTTCCTGAGCATTATCGATGCCGCAGCGGATTGCAGCGCAGGCGGAAGGAGCGCTCAGGCCAACAGCGCAGACCATTCCAGATCCGCTTATTGCCAGCGGCCTGGTGCTCATACGTTTTCCCCCTGCGCATCTTTGCTTTTTTCTCTGGCCAAAGACGCTAAAGAACGATAATAGGTCTTTCCCATCTCCCGGGCCCGCCACCAGCCACGCGACATCTCGCCCACAACAACCTGCACGACCTCGAACATATTTCGCTTCAACGGCAAACTGGTCCTCCAGGTGACCATGAATCGACCCTTGTCAGGTTCTATAAGCAAAGTATCGGCAAACATCTGAGTTGAATTACGATCATAATTTTTCAGAAAGAACACGACCGGCAAGTCAAGTTTCGGAAGAATGAAGCATGTTTTCCCTTGAGGTGTCATATTGATCAACTCTACCTTCTCTCCACCTTTGAGATAGCGCACTTGCTGGTCCAGAGGGGCACTCTGGAAATAATCGTCTTTAAAGTCTGGGGGAAGAAACGGAAAGATGTTGTCCAGCCAGTTTTGATCATAGGTTCCGGCATGCTTTAGACGGGATTCCCAACCACGCCCTACCGGGCCGAAAGACATCGGCTGATAGTAGCCTGTCGGTTTGCGGACAGATTTCCCAATCTGTTCGGTATTTGGAAGAGGTTGTCCTTTGATTGCTTTTGCTTCCTGATTGGAATGAAATCCGACACCAATGGGGTTAGGCATAAACGCCTGATGTTTATCCGCCTTCTCGTGAGAATTATCTGTTCCACCAAACGCATTGTCGTAACTTAGCGGCATAACCGTGAACGGTTCCGGGGAAGAAACGGATATTCCCATGAGGGATTTATGCCAACAGCGATTGCCAACTACGTTAAACGACTTGGTTAGTCCAGCAACCTTAAGAGTGACTGGTACCTTAGTGACCGCCCTTCCGCCTGGCGCATAGGCGCTACCATTGAGGAGTACATCGCAGCGGGGTTTAAAAGGGGCATAGTCTGATTCATAAACCGGCGCAGACAATCCGGGCTCTCCGGTAAAACTGTCCGCTTCGACCAATGGTTCCTGCTGCTCACAGAGCCTGGCTTCTTCTCCCTCTTCAGGGATTACGTAGGTACCTTTTGCAACGACAACCAGCGACTCCCGTCCTTCGGGATTCATCCCCATGGTGTATCCAGCCACCATTTTTGTCGCGTTCAAAAGATCCATCTTTTCCCCAGAAACAGCTCAATTGATTTGCACCGAGCCACCTTTTATCCGATTTACCCCGGACGATCGACTCAACAAATAAGCGCCGCGTATCAGTATCTTGCCCGCTTTTGTTAAGGTTATACTTGACCTCCCGCAGCGCAGCACAATCTGCTCTTTTGCATCGAAAGCAATCTGCTTCCCATCGACCGTAACAGCCTGTTCCTCATCCGCTTGCAGATTCAGTTCTGGAGCCTCGATCACTTCATCCAGATACGAATGCAGGGTGTCGATAATAATCGGCAACCGTGGATCGCCATTTTCGAAAGTTAGCAGCACTTCCCGTTTGGAAGTACATGCCTGATGCAAAAGTTCCAGTTTCAGGGAACTGACAAAACGGGCGGCAACCGGGTAGCCCATGCTTCCAGGGAAATCAACAAACACGTCGCCGCTGCTGTCAATATGGTCAACAACACCAACCTGCACCCCGTCAATCCGTTCACTCAATTCAACCTGTTCGATGCTTTTCGTCAGGTCCTGTTTCATGCTCAGTTCTCCAGAATCTTTTTGCCCTTAATCACCACATTGCCAGAGCCCTTGATCGTGATCCCCTTCCCTTTGATGAGGATGTCGCCACTCTTCTTCAAAGTGATCGACGCTTTGCCGCATTTGAGGGTAAGTTGATCGGCGATATCAATAACTCCATTCTTTTTCCCTGATACCGCAAAATCATCACCGGCAGAAAGAGTCATCTTTTTACCGGAGGAATATGCGATATCCTTCCCGGCATCTATAGATTTATTGGCGCCGACGTTCTCACTGCTATCGGCGCCAACATTCACCGACTTGGCGGCACCGATCTCTTCGGCTTTGGCAGCGCCAACGGTTTCATTCATCCCTGCGCCAACGGTTACCTGATAGGCCGCGCCGATGGTCAGTTCTTTTGCTGCGCCGATACTCTCAGCAGTGTTGACGGCAACCGTTTCGTTTTTATTGCTGCCGACATCCAGCTTCATGTTGGCGCCGATTGCTTCGGTGTGGTTGTTGCCGACAGTTATCGATTTGTTGTTGCCGATCTCCTCGCTCTGATCGACACCAACACTCTTACTTCTGTTGTTGCCGATCGACAACGTCTCGTCGTGCACTACGGTCTGGTTCTTGTCATTCTCGATGGCAATGGTCCAATCCTTCTGCCCATGCAGAAAAACCTCCTCCTCGCCTTTTTTATCCTCAAAACGGAACTCGTTCGAGCCCCCGCCACCGATGGTAGAATTTGATTTGATAGTGCTCTTGGTCTTTTCCGCCGGCAATGAATATGGCGGTTGGTTGTCACCGTGATAAACGCGGCCGACGATGATCGGCTGATCGGGGTCGCCTTCGATGAAATCGACGATCACTTCATGGCCGATCCGGGGAATGTACATCGCTCCCCACTTGGCGCCGGCCCAAAGCTGGCTGACCCGGATCCAACAGGAGCTTTTGTCATCTTTTTTCCCCTCGCGATCCCAATGAAATTGCACTTTGACCCGTCCGTGCTTGTCGGTATAGATCTCCTCACCGGCAGGTCCGACCACGATCGCGGTCTGAACCCCTTCGACAATCGGCCTCAGTGTCGACCTGACCGGCCGAAAGGGAACCTTGTGCGGCATGCAGGTAAAGCTGTTTTTATAGGTCGCATCAGATTCCCCCGAAACGTATCCTCCCTGCTGAGCGCTGTGTTCGAGGCGGGTCAGGAGATATTCTTCGTCATTCAGATCGGTGCGATAGTGATTGATCAATTTAAAACGATATCCGGGACTGAACGCACGGCAGACACTTTCACCACTGATCGTGGAGAACTGGGCCTCTTCCTCTTCCATGCGGATATCAACCAGTTTCTGGCCATCGGCTTTGACCGCATATTCTCCCGGATGGTCGTAAATCTCTCGCTCCCCCGGCCCCAGGTTCTGTTCCGGTTTCGCAGTTGCCGTAACTTTCAAGCTAGTTGTCGGCATCTCGAAGTTGAAATCGTTCAAGGAGTACTTGCCGGGGCGAATTTGCTGCTCAATTTCCAAACTGGTAATGACATCTTGATCAAGCCAGCTACCGGCAGCAATCTCGCAGCTGGCCTCTTCCTGTTTCGGGCAGAGCGGATGTTCGCCCGGGCTGTCGGCAATGATCAGGGTGTGGACTTTCTCACTGTGCTCAAAGAAGTAATAAATCCCCTCTTCTTCCAGTAAACGACTGATGAAATTGAAATCGCTTTCGCGGTATTGAACGCAGTAATTACGCTGAGAGTAGTTGGCATTTAAGCGGAAGCTGAAGTCCTGAAACCCATACTCTTCAAAGATAGATTTGATGATATCAGGGACCGATTTTTCCTGAAAAATCCGTGAGTCGGTTGTGCGGGTGAGCAGCCACAGCCAAGGCACCATACAGGCGGAATAGTGTGAAAAGCGACTATCCCCCTCTCCTTCTCCACCACCCCGACCTTGAGAAAACCTGGCAATCAGGCCGTGAAAGAAACGTTTTTCCCCCTCAGCGGTAAAGATCGAGATAGAAACATTTTTGCCGATAATCTGGTCGAATGAAATGCTGTGATCTTCTGAGATGAAGTCAAGATCGAACTGGAAAAGACCCGAAAGTTGCTCTTTGCCATGAAAACCGGTCAGCAGCAGCTTGTCCTTCCCAAGCGGCGTATTGATAGTGATGAACCGGTTTTCCTGAGTAATCATAAGAGCCCACCTTTGGCAGGAAACACAAAGCAGAGCGATACTGCGACTCCACGACTTCCGTGAGGTGTGGCAAACTAGCAACTCATTGTAATAAAAGAAAACTTTCTATTTTCATTAATAGCAGCAGACGAGCCAATGTCAAGGTTCACAGCCTTAATCTGCCCAGAATTCAAATACGATTACCCCTTGTCTGCCAGAACCAGATGACCTGCTACCGGGTGCTTGCCCTCGTTGCGCAAAACGACCGCATCAAGCTGCAGCAACTGCAACCCGGAGGAGGCGAGCACCTGCTCAACATACTTTCAGCGATGCGCGTAACGACCGGTTTCGTTCAAAACAACATCCTGCCCTCCTCCAGCATCCTCCAACGTAAAAGCAAGCAGCCCACCAGGCCTTAAAGCTTGACTCGCTGCCTGCGTAACTGCCCCAAGCTCGCCGAAATAACAGAGCGTATCGGCCGAAACGATCAGGTCATAGCTTTCCGGAGCCTGCGCCATAAACTGGGGCAGCTCAGCTTTGCGCAGTTCGTCGTAGGCTTGCCGACCGCTCGCTTTTTGCAGCATACCGGCAGACAGATCAACCCCGCAGAGATGCTTGGCATAAGGGAGCAAGAAATCAGCACAAAGCCCGGTACCGCAACCAGCATCCAAAACATCCAGATTCGCCACAGACTCAGGCAACTGTTCTTTTATCACTTCTGCAATCAATGCCGGGGCCCGATACTCCAGATTTTCCAACAGGTGGGCATTAAAGCGCTCCGCCATATCGTCAAAAATCTGCTCAACGTAAGCGTTCGGCGCCCTTTCCGGTGCTTGCTCGCTGAGACATGAGGCTTTCAGATAAGGGATGATCGGATTTGCCGGGTCACTCTCTTGCCACTCCTCAAACATCTGCTCAGCATCATTTTTCCGCCCGTCCAAAACCAATGCCTGAGCCTGTCCCTGCCATGCCCCTGCATGTTCCGGATTCAACTGGACTGCCCTGTGATAAGCTTCCGCAGCCGGTGAATAGTTACCGGTACGGCGCAGTGCATTCCCCAGATTATATTGAAAATCAGCAGAATTGGAATTCAGCGATGTTGCTTTGCTATACGCCTCAAGAGCTTCAGCCGTTGTGTTTTGATCCATCAGAATCACACCCAGATTGTTGTACGCCGGGGCATGCGCCGGAAGCAGCTCAATCGCCTTGAGGTAACATCTTTCGGCCTCGTCGATCCGCCCCAATCCCTCCATCACATTGCCGAGATTGTTGTGCGCATCCGCATTATTCTGGGCGAGATTGATGATCTGCTGGATCAGTTCAGTAGCTTCTTTGTGACGGTCTTGCTGGTGGCAGAGCAGACCGTAGTAGTGGAGAGCGTTCAGGTCGTCGGGAGCCGTTTGAATAGTGCGTTTGTAAATGAGTTCTGCTTCCGGCAGTGCTCCTGATTGATGAAGGCACAGAGCAGTTTGTGTTGCCTCCTCGATCGTTAAGCAAACTGGCCTGCCAGATAAATTGGGTTGAAAATCGCTCCCAGTGCTCATTACGTCACACTCCTCACAATCTCAATTAAAATAGCGCTCAATCAGACTCAAAACTTCATCTCTTCCGGGAAATACGCTTATACGACTCGTCGATGCTAGCTGGAGTAAACTCTTGGCGTGAAAAATATCCGCACGCCTCAATTTTTGGATTTCGTTCGGTTCGAACCTGAAACAGCCTGCAGGCTTTTGGTTAGCATAGTATCGAAGTAGGTGCTTTCCTCTCATAAGATTGTTGGCCTGCTCAATTGCAGACTTAATCCCCTTGAGCTCCTCCGGCAGACCTTGGCGAGGAACGAGTGTGTCGAAGAATCCTATTCGATAGTCAATCCTGTCGTTGATCGACAATGGCAGAGCAACCTCAAGGAGCGTATGGTGGCAATTGTGAACGATAACCCCGAGTGGCAGCAACGCATATGCGGGATGCCCAAGTGTATCAACCCCCCACCTGTCAATAGCATACACTTGGTCACAGGTAGTTCCCGAGATATCGCAACCCCACGTGAGTCCAAACAAACGGTTAATTATCGAGAGATTTGCCCCCGAAACAAGTCTCTTGCTGTGTTCCCATCTTCCGGTCTTCTTATCCTTGATCCCACCCATGCCAGAGAATCCTGCAGGGTCACGCATAAACTCTTGCAATTGGGGTTCAACCTGCCACCCTTCATGTCTCCACCTTGCTCCTCTTTCATTTTGGGCAACAGGCAATCCCTCAGCTTTCAGGTCAGCGATGACTTTCCCAAAGAACTTTTTCGGTTGATGCCATACCTTCTGAGCGTCTGCTCCTACACCACCGCGGTAAGATTCCTTATCCTTTGCGGTCTGACCACCACCTTTTTCTACCCAAGTGCCCGCTAGTCGAATAAGATCAGCCACATCCGTCGCGTCTAAGCGCTTTATATACAGAGGGTTGGAGGTGAACAATTTGAAAGCGGATTTGGATTTCTGAACCTTGTCCCACAGACGAAGATTGCCTTCTTCTGTCACCGCTGCGTCAAATGCCTTCAAGTGACCAGGTTCGTCCCCCATCGCTGTGAGGATCGCGACTCCTAGACATTGTAACCTCCGGAGAGGTTCTCCTCCATTGAACACGGTATAGATGTTCTTCGCAAGGTCAGCCTCTATGCGTTCCTTCTCGTAGCAAATTTGAAACGTATCCGGGAGTTGACGACCTGTCATCTCTTCCACTTTATTCTCCTTAAATTCATTGATAGCAAATTGCTTTGGGAAAACACCAAGGGACATCTTTGTCATTTCACCATCAAGCATCCCTTCTCTTGTTTTCAATCACCTAACCTCAAACCCAAACCCTTCCCCTCTCAAACTCACAATCGCCTCCTTGATCTGCGCTCCATCCGCCATGCGCGCCAACAACTCACGCGACAGATCAGGCAACAGAGTATTGCTGAGAATATGATCGATATTCCGTGCCCCGCTCTCCACTTCCGTACAACGGCTCGCGATAGCTTCAATCAACCCATTTCCATACTTAAGTTCCACCTTGCGGTTCTCCATCATTCGTTTTGCGATCTTGTTCAGCTTGAGCCGGACGATAAGTCGGATAACCTCATCGGTCAGCGGGAAGTACGGCACCACTTTTAAGCGGCCAAGAAAAGCCGGTTTGAAATGCTTTAACAGGTCCGGGCGCAGGGCTTCGGCCAAACCAGCTGCATCCGGCATGGTTTCTTCGTCGGCACAGAGGCTCATAATGGTGTCGGTACCGAGGTTCGAGGTCAGGATGATCAGGGTGTTCTTGAAATCGATGCGCCGCCCTTCGCCGTCTTCAAGCATCCCCTTGTCGAACACCTGGTAGAACAGTTCCATCACGTCTGGATGGGCCTTCTCAACCTCATCAAGCAACACCACGCTGTAAGGTCGTTTACGGACAGCTTCGGTCAGCACGCCCCCTTCTCCGTAACCGACGTAACCGGGTGGTGAACCTTTCAGGCTGGCGACGGTGTGAGCTTCCTGGTATTCGGACATGTTGATGGTGATGACGTTCTCTTCGCCACCGTAAAGCAGTTCGGAAATTGCCAGTGCCGTTTCGGTTTTACCAACCCCACTCGGCCCGGCGAAGAGGAAGACGCCGGTCGGTTTTGAGGGGTCTTCGATACCAGCATGTGCAGTCTGGACAACCTGCGCAATCGCTTCGAGAGCGTGATCCTGGCCGATCAGGCGTTCACCCAGCAGCTTGTCGAGCTTCAGCACTGTTGCAATCTCGTCGACCAGCATGCGGCCGGTGGGGATACCGGTCCAACCGGAAATAACCTCGGAGATGATCTCGGAATCGACTTCCAGCTGCACCATCGGCGTATCGCCTTGGACGTCGGCTAGAGCCTGCTCAAGCTCCTGAAGTTTGTTCCGTTGTTCGGTCATATTTTTTGCTTCAGCAGGATCTTTTTCCATCTCGTCCTGCATGGCTTGGCGCAATTCGCGAATCTGCTCGGCCAACTCCACTTCTTTCTGCCATTTTTGGTTCAGAATATCGAGTCTCGCGGCGGTTTCTTCCTGCAGATTGGTTAATTCCTGCAGCCTTTCGCTGTGCTCACGCCCCATCAGTTCTTCCCGATTGAGGATTTTCGTTTCACGCTCATACGCGGCGAGCTGACGATTGGCCGCTTCGACTGCGGGCGGGATGGTGTTCTGCCCGATAGCCACGCGGGCACAGGCAGTATCGAGGACGCTGACCGACTTATCCGGCAGCTGCCGCCCAGGCAGGTATCGGTGTGACAGGCGCACCGAGTCGAGCAGCGCCTCGTCGGTCATCATGACCTTGTGGTGATTTTCCAGGAAAGGTGCAACGGCACGCATCATTACCAGTGCCGTTTTCTCGTCCGGCTCTTCAACTTTGACCACCTGGAAACGTCTGGCCAGTGCGGCATCTTTTTCGAAGTATTTTTTGTATTCCGACCAGGTGGTCGCTGCAATGGTGCGCAGCTCACCGCGCGCCAAAGCCGGTTTCAGCAGGTTGGCTGCATCACCGGAACCAGCCGCACCACCCGCGCCGATCATGGTGTGCGCCTCATCAATAAACAGGATGATCGGCACCGGCGAAGCTTTAACTTCTTCAATGACCGACTTGAGACGCTCCTCGAATTCCCCCTTAATGCCCGCACCAGCTTGCAGCAATCCCAGATCGAGGGTATGAATGGCGACCCCCTGCAGCGGTGGCGGCACATCCCCTTCGACAATGCGTAGAGCAAAGCCTTCCACCACGGCGGTCTTGCCGACGCCTGCCTCGCCGGTAAGGATCGGGTTGTTCTGCCGCCGCCGAATCAGGATGTCGACCATCTGGCGGATTTCAAAATCGCGTCCCAACACTGGGTCAACCTGCCCCTGCCGGGCTCTTTCGGTCAAATTGATGGTGAACTGGTCGAGGGCCTTGGTGCCAATAGCAGCCCCTGTTGCCCGTCCCCCAGAGCGTGGTGCCGCTCCAGAAGACTGAACATCACGCTCCTCCACCGATCCAGCGGTCAAATCGACCAGATTCTCCTTCAGGGTATCGATTTTAATTTTCCTGAACTGATCGGAGCTCTCAATCAGTGTACGTGCAGATTTGGAGTCGCTGAGCAAAGCCAGCATGACATGCCCGGAACGAGTCGCCCCCGATTGAAAATCGACCGAAGCGTACATCCAGGCCTGTTCAACCATTTTAGGGATATTGGGCGACAAAGCCGGGGTTCGCGCATTGCCGGTTTTGAACTCTTCGATCGCACCCGTCAGATCACCGATCAGGTGATCCTGATTGACCTCAAAATATCGCAGGATCTTTTGCAGATCGGTATCCGGCACCTCCAGCAGCTTGAGCAGGAAATGTTCAATATCGACCTCATAATGGGTATGGGAAAGACAAAGCCCTGCAGCAGATTCAAGTGCTTTTCGGCAGGTGCTGTTGAGCTTACCGATCAGCGATTTAAGATCGTGCGTTGCCATAATTGGTCTCCTTGTTTATTGCAGCGGTCTGTTTTCAGATCGCAACCGATAAATCCTTTTCCGCAAATGCCAGAGCGGTGTCATATGAACACCTGTATTCCGAGCTTTTAATCCAGCTCGTCCAGCCGAGTTGTGCGGCATCAGGCCCAGTTCCCCCAAGCATGCAAGGTCTGACTTCGCTCCGTTTTAAAATCAGCCGGATATCAAACTCGAATTCGACGCCGACCATGTACTTCACCAGCGCGAAGATCGGGCGTAGCATCCTGCCATTCGGCAAAAAGCGTTGAAACTCATCAAAGCTGAGAGGCCCGAGTTCAACCCGGAATTTGGTCTGACATTCCCATACCTGACTGCCGACAACGGTATTGACGCCGAGTTTTCCATTGACCCCGCCGATTTGTGACAAGTTGTCCTTTTCCAGCGGCAGCACTCGGTTGATAAACTGTCTGACCGTTGCCGGGACACCGGAAAAGTGCTCGACCGATGCCTGTATCGATGTGGCCGATGCGGCATTGCGGGAAAAATGACCGCTGTAAAAGGTCAACGATTCTTCCGGCAGGCCGATCCTTTCTGACAATCCTGCCGTACCCAAACCGGTCAGGCTGAGCAGATGCTGCGACAAGCGATCATGCGCACCGGAGCGATAATTGACGGTGAACTTGTGCTTTTTCCAAGCAAGATAAAACAGGCTGATCAGCCGATGATGAAAGACATCGAAGAAGGCTTTTAAGGTTCTGTCTTTCTTGTAGACCCGCTGTTGGGTCAGTTCGGTAAACCAGCATGGCAGAATGCCGGAAGGCCCGATCAAGCCAAGAAATGTCACTTCCAATTCAGCCGGCAGATCTTCTGTGCCCGGTACCAGCGATGAGATATCGCTGGCAGGAAACTGCAGGTTGGCGGGCACGCTGAAGCGTACGGCCTCCTCTCCTGGCACCAATGCCTGCCCCAGGCATTTCTTGCCACGAGCAGACTGCTCGAGCAGCTCCACCGCCTTGAAGAAAGAAAAGCGGTAATATTCCTCAGCAAGCAGCTCCGCTACAGCAGGATCTGGTTGCCGTTTCTTGGTGGCCACTGTCTTAGTACCTCTTTTCTCTGGAGGGTTTTCACCACCAGCTGGGAAAAGGAGTTGACTGAAACATACTGTCCAAGAAATCTTTCCAATACGCTGGCGAACAACATCAAGCCTGTGCCGACAAATTTATCTTCATCAAGGGTGATTGTCGTCTGGACACCTCGGCAGAACGCCTGTCCGACTCGGCGCGTTACATACTGCGACTGTAAGGAAACAATCCCGTCAATCTGTTGCTGATTGCTGGGAGAATTTTCAAAATCATAAAGCTTCAACAGCTCTTTAAGCCCCTCTTCGCCATCGTTGACAATCGACAGATAGTTCAACGACAGATGCGATATCAGGCGCCACTGCAATGCCCCTCCCAACGCCGGCCGACAGGAGCTGGTCGGTTTGATCAAACTACAGATTCGGTGCACCGGAGCGACAGTTTCCATGTCGAAATCCCCCTGCGCATCACCAAATGGAAGACGAGCAGGCAGATCGCGATTGGTGCAGGTGACGTTCAGGGTCAGCACTTCCACACCCGGTTGTGTGGGGTTGAAATCAAGATCGGTAAAGGACAGGTAGACCTCGGTTCCGTTATCCCCTTTTTTACCGGAAGGCCTGCGCTGGCTGTGCCAGAAAGCGTTGCTTCGAGTGCCGCCATCTTCTTCCAGGTGATGGCGCATCGAATAAAAGGGTTTGTACTCGACAGTCGAGCCAATATTGTTGGTGCGGGCCGAGACAACGCGATCGACCGAGTAAATTTCCGTGGCCAACTGACGGCGGACATCGGCGACAATCCGGTACTCCGGTTGACGATGCTCCAGCCGGATC
The DNA here is from genome assembly GCF_003247215.1 of Malonomonas rubra. Taxonomy (GTDB): domain Bacteria; phylum Desulfobacterota; class Desulfuromonadia; order Desulfuromonadales; family Geopsychrobacteraceae; genus Malonomonas; species Malonomonas rubra_A. The sequence continues at coordinate 13,089 of NZ_QKAP01000083.1, forward strand.
GGTTCGGCGATCCGCTGAAACAGATTGACCACAGGAGTTGCGTTCAACATGAACGTGTCTGCGTTGACAACCAAGTTGGTTTTAGCCATCCGGTTCAGATAAATCTTGACCTCGAAGCTGTTTCCCAACTCTTCGTGAGTGAAGCGGTCTAGGCCGCAGAGATCGAAGAACAGAAACTTTTCAGCGAAGACGAAATACTCAAACAACATTAGGTAGCCAGAAAATGAACGCTTCGAATAAGGCAAAAGGTTCTCGTTGTCGGAAAATCCGACCGGCACCAATCTATCCGGTTGCAGGCTGATCCTTTTCTGATTGCCCTCGCTGGTTTCTGCAACCAGTTCAAGATGGCAGATATTGTTGTACAACAGCTCGTAGAGATGAAAGACATGCTGTGAGGGGCCACTGAGGAAGAAGCGCAACGACTGCCAATTGAGTGTTGACAAGCTGATGTCGTTAAAGGTTTTCAACCGCAAACTGAGTTGTTGCTGAGCGTTGGCGAGGTTGTGGTCGGGCTCACTCAAGGTCGCGGAGATGACTTCGATCGGCCAGAGCTGCACAGGGTAACAGGTTGAAAATTCACACGGGGTGCCAGCGACCGGCTTTGAATAAACTTTGCTCCCTCGTTCGATATGGTACCCGGTCTCCGACAAGTTCTGATTAACGGGATCGAAGCAGACCACAGACAGCGACGGAATCGGATTGATATAGTGTGGGTAGAGTATGTTCAGCAGCGACTCGGTGATTTCGGGGAAATCATCGTCGATTTTTTTATGAATCCGGCCACTGATAAAGGCGAAGGCTTCTATCAACCGCTCAGTAAAGGGGTCTTCGCATTTGTCCGCCTCCAACTGCAAGCGCCCGGCAATTTTAGGATATTTGCCGGCGAACTCGGCAGCCATTTCTCGGACAAAGGTCAATTCCCGTTCATAGTAGTAGAGCAGTTTGTCATCCATGCCGACCCTTGCGTTACCCGACCGGCAATAAAGCTAACCGGTAACGGTACAAAGCCCTCGATTCATATCGAAGAATGTGTCGAATGCAACTGGCTCGGAGAGCGGTTCGACATGCAACACCGCAGTAATCCGAAACCTGAGTTTGCGCAGGTTCTGCTCCCCTGTTTCCAGATGGACCCTGACGTTCTTCAATCGCGGTTCAAATTTCACCAAAGTCTTTTCAATGTCCTGCCGCAACTGTTGCCTGATAATAATGCTGTTCGGGTTCTCGGCAGTAAAATCCTTCAAACCATACAATAGTAGAGACTTGTTGAGTTCGCGCAGTTCTGCTGCCGGTTCCTCGATCAGCCTGCGCGTATTCAACAGAAGCTCCAAGTGATGGACAACCGATTTTTTGATCGGTTCGATCCCCTGCATGCGATTCTGAACCGGTTCACTTGAAACACTCGGTTCAAGGTCTATCAACCGGTCCAGAATCGATGTCCGGACATAAAAGCCAGGCTCACTCACTTCTCAACATTCTCGGCAATACTGAACTTAAACGGCAGCACAGAATCACCAGAACCATCCGGCTTCTGAGGAGTATAATCAAATTCAAATTCACCAAAGTTGATCGATATGTTCTCGGTCAAACGATCTTCACTGCCTGATGCGCCGGTCGAAACAGAGGAGATAAGGCAGTTCTTCATGATCAACTTGATGTATTCAAGCGGCTTTTCTCCGGCTTTACGCACAGTCAAAGTTGCTTCTTTGATGTGCGTGCCTTTAGCGACACTCCCCAGCAGTTTGTGAGATGCCGAATCGACCCACTTGGTGACGCTGATATCTTGAAAGTTAGCTTTGCCAGCTCCAGAACCACCACCTACATGGGTCGTTCCACTTTGAGTCGCGCCCCAACTCCAGCCAAGAACATCGATCTCCTTTTTATGTTTATCGTCAACAGACTCTCCATTGATCCCATCTATTTTCAGAAACATATCAACAGCCATTTTCTCATCTCCTTATCAACGATTGCCGGTTAAAGCAGCCATGAGTACCAAGTTGCCCTCCATGAGATCGGCTAAAAGCACTTAAAACAGTTAATCCTCCTTTCTACTCGAAGCCCTATTTTTTAGGCAGCTGGTGGCGGCAACTCTGCAACCAAGCGCAGAGATACCGTCAGTTCATCAAGCTGATAATGCGGTTTCAAGAATGCGACAGCTTTATAGACGCCTGGCTTCCCGGGCACATCAACGACATCGACCCTCGCTTCGCGAAGTGGATATTTAGCCTTCATATCCTGACTGGCATCGTCGTCACCGAGGGTGTAGTTATTGATCCAGCGATTGAGAAAGTCCTGTGCGTTCTGCCGGGTCATGAAGCTGCCGATCTTGTCGCGCATGATCGATTTGAGGTAATGCGCGAATCTGGACACCGCCATGATGTACTGTAGTTGTGATGATAGTCGTGCGTTCGCAGTTGCACTGTCGGTATCGTAAACCTTTGGCTTATTGTTGGTCTGGGTGCTGAAGAAGGCGGCATAGTCCGTGTCTTTACAGTGCACCAAGGGGATGAAACCGAGGTCGGCAAATTCCTTTTCGCGCCGGTCGGTAATCGCGATTTCGGTCGGACATTTTAGTGCGACCTCCCCTTCGTCGGTATTGAAGGTATGGGTCGGCAAGCCCTCAACCAATCCCCCCCCTTCGACCCCACGAATTGCTGCGCACCAGTGATATTTGGCGAAGGCATCGGTCATTCTGGTCCCCAGTGCATAAGCGGCATTCCCCCACAGGTATTTTCTGTGGTCGGTGCCATCGACCTGCTCTTCGTAACCGAATTTTTCCACCGGAACATTCGCTTGGCCGTAAGGCAGTCGCATCAGAATGTGTGGCAAGGCCAACGCGGTATATCGAGAATCTTCCGATTCACGGAACGACTTCCACTTGGTATATTCAACCGACTGGAATATCTTGTTCAGATCTCTCGGCCCACCTAGTTCAGTGAAGCTCTCCCAGTTGAAAAGCTCAGGAGCCGCTGCAGAAACAAAGGGAGCATGGGCTGCGGCAGCCACCTCGGAAATCTTTTCCAGCAGCGCCATGTCTTGTGGATGATTGCTGAACTCGTAATCTCCGATCATGGCGCCAAACGCCGAACCACCGAATGTACCGAACTCATCTTCATAAATCTTTTTGAACAGTGCTGACTGATCGAACTCACTGGCCTTTTCAAGGTCTTTGAGAAGATCCTTCTTCGAGACATTCATGACCCTGATTTTCAGCTTTTCTCCGGTTTCCGTCTGCTGCACCAGATAATTTAACCCACGCCAGGACCCTTCTAGCTTCTGGAAATCGGGATGATGCATGATCTCGTTTAACTGGTCCGAAATCAGCTTGTCGATCTGACCAATGCGGGTATTGATCATGGCTTCGGTATCACTGGAAACCGTAATGGTTTCATCCATAATCTGGCTGACGAACTCGCTAATAACATCTTTGGCCCAGCCCTTTTGCTGTTCCTCGCGAGCCATCCGCCCGTCTTCCAGTATCTGGTCGAGCAGACTTTTTTCTTCTACGCTTTCAGCCGCTGTTGATTCGACCTGCTCTACAGCTTCTTTATCTGCCATAACAACCTCCTAATCTTCCTGCCCCTTGTCACCGGTTTCTTCGCCGAGTTTTTTCAAGGCATCACTGTTATGAATGACTTCCTGCAGCAGTTCGTCCAGCTTATCGTTACCATCTAGCTTACTGAGCAATTCAGACAGCTTAGTCCGGGTTTCAACAAGCTTGCGTAGTGGATCAACCTGATTGGCCACTTGTTCCGGATGAAAGTCATCCAACGCTTTAAAGCGGAGTTCGACAGGAATCTGGGTATCTTCGTCGGTCAATTTGTTATCAACCTTAAATGCCAGGCGCGGCTTGATGCCGGCCAGGACATTGTTGAAGTTGTCCCGATCTATCTCGACCAGCTTGCGGTCCTTCAATTTGGGCAAGGGTTCATCCGGCTTCCCGGAAAAGTCTCCTAACACACCGACAACAAAAGGAATTTCCTTCATCTCGATGGCATCACCGATTTCGACATCGTAAGTAATCTGCACCCGCGGTGCGCGCACCCTGTCGATTTTATGTTGCAGACTCTCTTTGCCCATAGCGAACCTCCTTCCTTGCGATCCGTTTAGATTAGTAGTCTCTTCTTTATTACTGCTTATATTTCGTTGCCTTGGTCACATCGGTCGTACAGAGCACCTTTAACAGCTCAGCCGCCCGGTCAAGATCCTGAAAACGTTCATCAGGATTGGTCAGACACAGGTACAAACCTTCTATAACTTCACCAATCCAAGTTGGTGCCTCCCAAAGCTTCAAGTTCAACTCTTCAATCAGTGTGTTCAACTCTTCCAAAATAGGTTTGGCCAGATCGACCCTATTGGCCTTCAGACATAATCTGGCCATCAAAAGTCGATAACGATGCTTCTGACGAATCGACAACGCACTGCAGGACGCTTCAAACAGCAAGGCCAGCGCGGCATCGATGTTATTCGGTCGCAACAGCGACAAGGCCTCCGACCAAACCGACTCTTCCTGACCGTCTGCCGGCAACGGCGCTTTTTTCTGAACTTTCTCAGGCTGAGAAGGAGCAGCGATTTCTTCTTCCATAGCAGGTTCTTCCACTTCATCAGGCTGTTCCGGGATATTTTCTACTTCGCCAGCAGAATCCTCATCCGGAGCAGCCTCCTCCTCGAGCGACCAGCCCTTTTCCTTGAACAGCCGCTGGAAAAACTTCTCACAGTCCTCTAGAGTTTCTCGCAGTTGCGCCAGGCTTGGTCCCTGGTCCCCGAACTTCTCATCAACCTGCTCGTCAAGTCGGATAAACTCCTGTTGAGAGTCCTGCAGCGCAAGCAACTGTGCCCGGATAAAGTTCTCGTCGGTGTACGCAAGAGCGTTATCGAACTCTTCCGGTGCAAGCTTGCCGTCGGCGATCGCCTCGCTGCGATTCTGCTGTCGCTTTTCATCGACAGTGCCATCGGCTGCAACGAGATCTTTTTCGTAACCGACTTCTCGCGACTCATGCCATTCAAGCCAACTATAGGGGGTTGTTTTGCTTTTGTCGGTTAACGGAATCTGCTTGATCGACAGCCAGAGGTTGTCGTTCAAAAAAGCCAGCCGTCCGGCACGATAATCGAGGTCACCATCATCTATTTCCGGGTACAGAGTTTCCCAGAACTCCTGCAGCAGGCCATTGACAACCTGCAATCCAACTGCAAGCCCCTCGAATCCATCAACGTTGACCAGCCCTTCCGTTAACCAAGCTGCCAGCTGCAGGTCTTTACTCTTTTTGGCCAAGGCTTCTGCTGCCAACTGAATAACCTTGTTCCAGTCCGATGATTTCAGATCACGCTGCCAGTCTCCTCGTTCCAGCTCATCATCCGCCTTACGTGCGTCTTTTATCTCGTCATAGACAGCTTCGTAACGCAGATCGGCTCCAGAAGGGTTGTCACCAGGAATCGGAGTAAGTATGTCGTTGACGTCTATCACGAATTGCATGACGAAAACCTCTACTCGCGCGCCGCAAAAACGATTTCACGTATTTCCAGGAGGCCTATATCTTGTTCCCCGAACTGAAAAACATGTTGCCCCGCCCCTCTAGCATAGCCTCCTCCCTGAGAGAGCCAATCAGTCATACGGCCCATTTTTACCCGCTCATCTTCGTGGAGATATGATTCCGGGTAGAGAACCGGCAGATAACAGTTCAGGTCATGTCCGCTCCACGTGGTAATCCGGGCGGATGTCCAGATCAGATCGAAAAGTGTTTTGGGTGGTTCGATGATTAATTCCCGGATCGCTTCGAACGGCATCCAGACATAGCGTTCATAGGTAAAGGTTTCCAGAAAACGGCAAAGAAACTGGTCGGTATCGATCAGTCCTCTAAAGTCCCGCCCATTCAGTGTTCCGACAAGTTGAGGGATCTGTTCATCGACTTGAGCGATTAATTCATTTACTCTGTCGAGCTGGTTTGTTTCCAGCGCTTGCCAGGCTGCAAGATATGCATCGAGATAGACAGGTGATTCTGGAAAAACGCAGGGGCGACGGCCCTGCTTTACGACTTCCAAACGCTCCTTTTCCGCATGGAGAAGATTTTTGTAGACCTGAACTCCAGTTTCCGAATCAGGATTCTGCTGCACGATTGCATTCAGATGGCGTTCAGCCTTGTCCCATTCTCCGGAGAGAACCAGAACCTGAAACAGAAGCGTACGAAACGAGAGATCAGTTGGGGCCGATTTTACAGCAGCAATTAGATTCTCTCGGGCCTCAGAAAGTCGACCAGACCTAAGCAGTTCCTTAGCTTCCACTGTGGTCTCCCCTTTGCTTTAATTAACGGCCCATATCTATCTATATTTTAGCAGGTTGCAATCAACCTACAGCCCGTTGGCAAAAAAACCTTCTAAAATCAGGCGATAAAGAGTCCCTCTATTTAATAGCTCTTCCCATCTATAAGCTTTTTCAAATCACTCAAAACCAATGACCGATTCAATACATATATGGCCGAATTGGTCATATTTCCGCCGATAAAAATCGCTGTCGGTATTTTAGCAAGTTCTGTTTTCAACATCATAAGCAAACCGAGAATATGACGATCCAGTTCTTCATTTGTTGTTGTGGGTAAATTGCTGAACAGCTCAGCATTCCGTTCGATTACCGAACAATCGCAAGCAGACAGCAGCTCCTTGCCCTGTGCCTGATCTCCTGCTGCGTTCGCCAGCATATCCCAATCACTGCCAGGGGCAGGAACTCGAGCTATCTCTCGTTCAAAATCCGACAATTCTGCATAACGCTGCACCGAAATGAATTCCATCTGTACCCAGGTCTTTTCCAGCGCCAGCGGCAACAGCTGTAAATTTTTTTCCCATCCGTTTAAGTTTCCGTGCCCCATAATCAGAAGCGGATAACTTCGATCGCTCCGGTCAGAGCTGTTCTTCAAAATTCCGCAGGCGAGTGCTCCTTTGCGCGGAGATTTAAGCCAAAAACGCCATGAATAAGCTTTCTCCTCTTGCCTGCCCTGTTGACAGCAGGGCTGATAACCGCGATCGAGCCAGCTACAGATTGTTTTCGTCAGTGAATCTCCAACTCCAAGGGTGAAATAATCACCAGCCACAGGATGTTTCCCATGGGCAATCCAGTTCCATGCCGGCTTATATTTTCTCAATCCCAGCATTGACCGATATCTCGTGGGATGGTGCCGAGTGACCATTCACTGAGCGCCTTGATGGTCTTTAGTTTCTTACCGCTCAGCTGATACTTGACCTTGATTAGGTCAATTCCGCTACGCTCCAGAACATTCCTTTCTGCAGGGAAATCCTTCGGCCGGTAAATGGCCTGCCCATCTTCAAAAATCTTGATAAGCTCTGGGAACGAATATGTTTTTTCCAGTACAAAGTTGTTCTGGAACTCAATTCGCATATTCACTTCCCCGCAGGTTTCCGGATACCAGGTAAAAGGCGTCGCCCTCGTCGGAAAGCTTTCGGTCGCAAGAATCAGGTTTTCGTTGGCACAAGGGATCAGCAGATGCGTGGCATGTAGGTTGAGTCGAGCACCTTTGTTCAAATCGGCTGGCAACCCTTTTATGAAAATCAGATAGCTTGATTGGGCAACCGGCGGTGGTAGCTGCGCTTTCTCCATCATGGAAAACAGCGTCGGCTTGAATGGGAACGGTTTATCGTAAAAATAATTCTCCCGCTTTTTCTGCCCCTGCTGATAAAAGGGTTTCGCCGGACCCTCTACGAAGTTCATGGCAAAACCAGGATTGCGGAACAGCATCTCCCACTCTTGTCGATCCGAACTGACCCTGCTGATCTTCTGCAGAACCTCGGCATCCCAAAGATCCTGCAAGTAGCAGGAGGTTTCTACCTGGAAATAATGCCAGAGAAAGTCGAGCGGCCCGGCCAGGAGTTGCCAGAAAATCTTCTCTTGTTGCGGCTCTCTCCCCATATGTTTCTGTAAAGCGAGCAGTGCGCGATAAGCAAGATAGAATGGCGACTCCCCAGTCACGGAATCTTCGTTATAAACCTGTGCAGTCGCGTCATAGACCGCTTTGCTCGCAGCGGTTTTCTTGGAGATAGCGACTAAAGCCTGCCGCATTTCTCGGTAAGAGTTTATGGCTTTGACACGTTCCCAGGGATGACCTTTTACCCGGTCGACGGCCTGACGTCCTTGTGAGATAAGCTCTTTCCCCTTGTCAACGGCCTCACCAATCAGGCTTTTCTCTTCATCCTGAGTGGCAGAAACAGAAGCACTGAGATCCTGATGCCTAAAGACCTGTACCGCCCAAGCCGGTATATCGTCCTGTAGCGACAATACCGTCAGTTCGCTGGCCATACGTTGCAACAGAGCGAAATACGGGCTGAGGCTTTCCACAACCTTCAGCGACATCAAGCGCCAATCCTGGCCAGTCATGAGCAGTTGCTGCCCTTCGTTAAATCGCTCGGCAAACTCTTCCCAGGCGGTAAAATAGCCGATATAGTACCATTGCTTGAATGTTGCCACCTGTCGATCAAATTCTTCAGCTTTCGCGATCGTCAGGTCGACTTTAAGATCCTCGATAAAGTTATCTATCGCCATTTTGCCTTTGGCAGTGAAAGCCGCGTCCACGTATATCTGTTCGCTATCCAGCGTGTTCTCTCCTGGCCAGAAATCGACCAACGTGATACGGGGCAGCGATTCTTGAGCGTTTGCCCAGGCAACCAGCCAGTTCAGGTTTCCTCCTTTGTGCCACAATATTGATTGCAGCAAATCATTCAGATGCTCTTTTTCCGTGAACATCCTCTCGCCATTTTGCGACCAGAGCAGATAAGAGCGATAAAGTTCAGGCATCTTTGCACTTACTTCTGCAGGCATGTCTGTTGTTCTATCCAGGTTCAGTTCTTTAACCGGTATCAGAGGGAGGTCTTCGGATGCCGCCGTCGGATCATCCAGCCGATCCTTGAGCTGGGTAATCCGCCGCAGTAGATGGATAACGTAATTGCCAATATCTTCGGCCGGGGTCAGTTCGTAAAAATTGCTGATTTCAGACCGCAAGGTCTGGTCGAATGGGGTAAGCAGATAGCGATTAAATTTGTCGCAGTAGCGTTTTTTCATTCTTTCTTCAGCTTGCAGGCTCTGTGACAGCCCGAAACGGGGAACGAGCCAGTCACTGTTTTTGCTCTCAAGCTTTTCGATTTCTTTACGCAGAGCATCAAGAGACCCGAGGTCGGATAGTAGCTCATCCCTGAACTCAGGCCCTTGAATATAATCATTCGAGACAGACTGCAGGGCGGTAATATTGTTGATAAATGAAAATGCCAGTAAACCGGAGAACGCAACTCCCAGCAACAGCCAAGCCGCTAGTCCATAATTTCTCGTCAGCCGATTCCATTCCAACGCCCTTCCCGTCGGCGCAAAAATAGCCCTGTCTGCAGGGAGAATGCGGGAAAAGAAATCGTGCAGGAACAACCCTTTGCTAGTTCCTGGTAAGACGTCTTTGGAACTGATCAAGCCAAGTTTGTTCAGAAAATGGGAGTATGGCGTGCCTTCCTGGCAACCACTGCTGAAATAAAGTCCTCTGATGATCGGATTTTCCTGATATGGGGTTTCTTTAAAAGCTGCCCGGACAAAAGTTTCCAGACCGCTGCGAAGTTTGGCAAACTCGTCGGGAAAAAGAAGCAGTTCTGGAGCGATCTGGCTTTTCTTATGCTCGTGAATCAACAGCAGACGCAGGTTTCTCAAGCGATCCACGATTGAATTAACAGCCAACCCTACTAGCTTGTCCGTTGCCTCATCCAATCCCTGATTCAGATACCCCATCGCCTGCTTCTGGGCAGATTCCGGAAGTTGATCACAGAATTGCGTCATCCCCTGAATCAGGTCGCATTTGGTGACGAGCAGGTAAACCGGAAATTTGACTCCCAAAGCCAGCATCAGTTCTTGAATGCGCATCCGGATGCTATGGGCATCATCCTCAATTGCCACAGAATCAGCCGAAAGCAGCTTGTCTGCGGGCAGAGACACGATCAGGCCGTTTAAAGACTCTTTTCTACGATATTTGACCAGCAGGCGCAGAAACTTCAGCCATTCGTCTTTGTCCCGGCCCTCATCGACCGGGATAGCGTAGCGGCCCGCCGTATCGAGAATGACAGAATGGTCGAAAAACCACCAATCGCAGTTTTTCGTCCCGGACAAACCGGAGACGCGGGGGGCTTCGGCAAATGGGGAGGACAACTTAGCACTAGTGATCGCGGTGGTCTTTCCAGAACCGCTTTCGCCGATAACCATGTACCAAGGGAGAACGTAGAGCGGGTTGCCCAGTTTTTTAAGATGGGAACGTTTGAGCGTTCCAATCGCTTCTTTCCAGCGTTCCTGAAGTTCCTGGCGCTGTTGCCTTTCAGGCGCGCTAAGGTTCGCCTGTTGAAGCTCATCCTGCTCAACGATTTGGTTGACGAACTTCTGTTCTCGCCGCCGCATCCAGATTTTACGGAAAAACAGGCCGCTGATAATGAAGCCGACAATCGCCAGCAGAATAAAAAAACCATACCAACCCAAGGCAATGATCAGCATAACCGCCAATAGAAGAACTAAGGAAATTCCTGTGACAATGAGAAGAATCTTGAAGATTTTCGCAACCATTTGTCACTCTCCCGCAACCCGGTATCAGAAACTTGCAACCTTCATCTTCAATATCAGTGTAAAAATCAATAACAATAGTGCAAACAACAGAATCGGCGACCCGAGCAGACCGAGGGTTGTCGGCGACAGGCGCCAGCGTTCACTTTTCAGAGGAATCGATTCAACCTCGGAGGCATACGACTGGGGAAACAGCTCACTTCGTTCCAGCGACGGGATGCCGAGCGAACTTCCAGTCAATAGCTTCAGGTTGGACGTCTTCAGTTGCTCCAGCAGGAACTCATCCCCCTCTTGGCAGTAACGACCCTTAAACCCCATGGCCAAACAAAGAAAATAAACTTCACGGACATCCTGCTGCTGCAACCCAAGACTGTTCAACCGGGTGTAGAATTCCTCACCAGCATCAGCGGTCTGATAATAAAATCGTTGCAGGGTTTCCTGTTGCCAGCGCCCCTTCTCTGGCCAATTGGAACTGAGGATGGCCTCATCGATCCAAGCGCAAATGGCGAACCGGGCCTGATTATAATCATCCTGGCTGACTTGATTGTTCCTGACGTACTGTTCGCTTTCAGTCAACAACCTGCGAACCTCCGAGCTGAACTGATCGAAGCCGATCTGGCGACCTGCATCAGCAATCAGAAAATACGAAACGTAAGCAACCGTTTCAGAAAAACAATCTGTCATTCGCATGGTTAATTTCTCCCGACAACCATCAATTCGACTTTCAAATCTTCTGGTGCTTTATCCCAATAAAGCGCAAGGTTTTTCAACTGCTGAACATTGGCCCAGGGCTCACTGTGATGATCAATCTGGAAATAGAGACAATTTGCCCTGCGTGGCAATTCCTGTGGCGGAATGGTCAGATGTTCCAGCCCGACGCCAGGCAGCGCACGAGCAATAAATAGAGGTAAGGATTCGCGAGTGGCCAGTTTGGCGATTCCCAGTAAAGCCTCGATGATCTGCTGGGGATCTTCATCACTTTCGATAACCAGGTAATAACGGTTACGACCATCGAAAATTGCCGGCTGCAGTTCGGAGGCAAAGTAAGTTCCGTCGTAAAGCAGGTTGATAACGTACTCGGGACCGGCGGTTATTTCATCAAGCAGTCTAGTGACCGTCGACTGCAATTCCCGATAGCTTTGCGACAAGTTCGAATGATCATACTCGTTTAGCAACAATCCACCATCTGCCAACTTACCCATCACGCTGACTTCGCCGGAAAATGTTGACAACTCGCCGATCAATTGTCTGGCCGCAGTGTACAGTTGCCAGGGATGGGTGTGTTGAGCAGTCAATAAGGAATGCAGCAAGGGGATATACCGATTAAGGGTTCGCAGGGCCAAAAGATAAACCATGTCCCTGGCACCGAATTCTGCCGTGTGGATCCCACGTTGCCGCTTATAGGCTTCGAGTTGACGACCGCGGCTGGCAATCTGGTCGGAGACATCTCTGGCAAGTGTCAATAACTGCTGAGAGGTCTGCAGTGTAACCATGGGCGGGATAAAGTTTTCAGACAGGATGATTTCATCCGCTTGCACCTCCAGTTGGGCAAGTTCGATAAGCTGATAATTAGTGGCCTGCTCTTTCTCAGAGCCGAAGAAGAGCTTCAACAAAAAGCTGAGTTTTTTTACTTGCCCGTCCGGGCCTTGCTGATAAAGATCTACCACCTCATCGGCATCAAAAGAGGCAACAAATCTTGTGTTCAAATCGGCAAGATCTGATTCGTCGTTATACTCCCCGACATTCCCCCCTTCGCTATTAAACCTGCGTAAACCGATGAAAACGGGCAGAGGTTCTTCTTTATTGGGCCAACAATCCTCGAAGGAGCGACTACGCATCACGGCATTGTCATGAATCGCAGCATAACTGTTGTCCTGAAAAAGAAATTCTCCGTGCTGAATCTCGAAGACAAAGTTGCTTAGGGCTGCCTCAGCTACTTGCAACCTGACAACCCCCCAAAAATAAGGACCGATAAAACGATAGAGCGGCGCAATCAGAGACTGATGATAAAGGTCAGTCAGCTGCAAATGCTGAGGCTGGAGGAAAAGACCTTGATGCCAGAAAATCGGTTTTTCGATGCCCATTCTGAGCCCCCTACTAACCGTCCACTATTCTGAAATCTGCTGAGACCCTAATACCAAACGCTGATCAAAAAGTCGTAACGTATCAATTTTGGAGAAAAAACTCCTTTTGGTCGGTATTTCATAAAGTCTGATAATGTCCTCTTTTCGCAGGTTGTAGTAGCCTGCGACGATGCCGACAAACCTGGTGCCCTCAGCTCGGTCAAAGGTTAGATTTTGATGCTTGCCGGGATGAACAAACTCCTGCTGTGCAACCTTAACCGATGAGTCATACCGTTTGCAGTCGAGCAAATCGTACAGTCCATTCATGTCATGAGTTAACTGCTTGAAACTATTTGGGTCGCTCAACTGATAAATACAGAGTTTCAAGCTGTGTGGTATCCCTTGGTGAAAGTTAAGTTGCTGGTCGGCCGATATTTCCAGGCGGATACAATCTTCACAAAAAGTTGCCGCGACCACAGGTGCAACCGCGGAACCGGAGCACGCGGAGAGCAAAGCCAATAACCCGACAAGACTGATCAATTTCGCTACAGATGTCATGATTTCCTCATTTTTCTGCATAAATTTGCTGGCAGTGTTTTTCAAATTCTCGCAATAACGCTTCTTTGAGCAACCCGGTCCTGTGCCAGTTGTCTAGCGTACGATATTTCTCTTCGTAGATTTTGTACATTTCCGCTTTTTGAAAGGGGCCTATTTTCATGCCGCCATTCAGGGAGGCTTCTATCTTCCGGGGGTCAAGTTCTCTTAACATCTCTTCCATTTTTGTCATCGCTGCATCGGTAAAAGCCCGATGCATGATCGAAAAAGCTTCTTTAATCTGCGCCAGATAGCTTTGCAGGGAAATCGATTCTGTTGCTTCATCAACATTGGACCTGATAACCAGCCGGATAGTTTCGCTGCCACCGACCTGCCCCATAAAAGTTGTGTTGATGCCCAGGATCAATTCGTTAAGGGTGTCGAAAATCAGGTTCAAGGATTCCGCAAGACGTTCCGGCAATTCGTCTGCTGAGCACTCAATTTCTTCGACTTGCTTCCCCAACAACAGCGGCACAAGCTTCTCGAAAACCTGCTTATCTAGCTGGGGGCCAGACTGCTGAACGGGTTTATCTATAGAGAATTGCGAAGCCAGTTTTTGTAAAAAAACAATTTTCACGTCCAACGGTTCATCAACCAAACAACGCTGCAAATAATCTTCGATCGCAGTCGAGGGGTCTCCCTGCGCCTCCCGATAGAGACGCATTACTTCCGAACTAATTTTCTTTTCTTCTAACGAGCTAATCATGTCGCCTCGGTTTCATCTTCTGCTCAAATTCAGCCGGGTTCAGAATAATCGTCTCATCCAAGTGGTCATCATTGCTTGGCTCTGGAGTCACAGGCGGTTGCATTTCTACTTCTGCGTTCTCAGGGTTTTGTTCAACAGCAATGATAACGGTTTTATCGATGTCTTCGTTTTTGGCATCATTGGTAAGATCGACCTCAGGTTCGGCAACGTGCAGAATGACTGTTTTATCCAGTTCTTCAACCGTCTTCGTTGGCGCAATGGGCGGCCCCTCAAGCTCAGGATGCGGTTCTTCATAGGGTTCAGAAACGGATTCCGCGTCCACCCGTTGCCACCGTTCCTTGATTTCACCGATAATTGTTCCGAGCGACCTTAAATCACCCACCTCCTTACTGGTTGCCACTTCTGCAGTCGCTTCTGTGAAAAGCGCATCTTTAACTTCAGCAGTCAATTTCTGCAACGCCTCGGTAAAAATACCTGGCTGACAGCCCCTTTGCTGATTCTGGCTAGTTCGGAACAAATCCCATCCTAACTGCAGAGCACGTGTCCAGAAGAACAAACCGGATTCTGATCTATATTCCTGCGGTTTCCAGAAAATGTTTTCTGCAGCCAACAGTGGATTGCTTGAACTCTCAGGCAATTCTTCCTCATCTAAACGGGAAGTCATGGATATGAGAAATAAACGGATATCCGCTATTGATTGTCGTGAGTTCGCCAAGAGGGTCGCAAACCAGATTAAAATGTATGAATGCAGCCTGCGAGTGGCAGGTAAAAAAGATTCATTCCTGTTGGTGACCAAAACCCCCCCGCCAAGCGGCTTGACAGTAAAATTCCAAAAGTTGGGCAAATGATTGTTCACTATTGGAAAATCGATCCAGAACTGATCGAGAGAAATTTCCAGATCAGAATAGTTTTTAAGCACTTCCTCAGATAAAGCAAAATGCGCCAGTTGCGAAAGGTAGGTCAATTTCAGAAAGAGGATCTCCAAAAACCACTTGTCCCGGCCTGAAAATAAAAAGTTATTTTTTATCTGTTCACTGAATGCAACGTCTAAAAACCTGCCGTCATTTCCCGCTGCTTGTAATTCTGCTGGCGAGGCCCCTGATACCAGCGCAATAAAATCGAATGAGGTTAACGACGAGGCACTAAAGGCAACCATATAACTGTTATAGAAGGAAAAAGGAGAAATCCGTGAGACAGACAACCCCTGCTCGCCATAGCACTCTTCTTTGCAATTACAGGTACAGCAGGGCAAAGAGCTGGCTGTTGATGCCTTAGCCTGTCTGCCAAAATCACGGATCAAGACGAACCGGTCAAAAACAAAAGGAGCATCGTCATCTTCACGTTGATAAACGTAATAACTATCAGAATCACAGGCAGAGCAATACAGATAGCGCCTTAGCGTAGAGGAATAAGGATGCACTCCTGCTTCCGCTAATGGTTCATCCTGATAATATTGGTCGAGAAGCGCACCACATTCTGGGCAGATGGGATGGAAATAGAGCTGTTTAAATTGACAATAAAATAGTGCTCGAAAAGGTGCTGGAGCACAAGCGTCTGGGCTAGAGGAAATCAGCTCGACACATGTCCCTTGCGAGCGACTACAAGATATATTGTCCTGCCAAAAACCATCGATGACAGAGTTGGAAATGGTTTCAAGAATGTTTTTGGTATATGAATAATCGTCTTTTTGCTGAATCAGGAACAGTTCTTTCAACGAAAAGCCAGATACGGTAGATAAATCGACTTTCAGTATTCGGAAAAAAGGATTGATGTCCGACAGAACCCGACAAACGCCTTGCCCCGATGTGAGTAAGTTATTTTTTACAGGGTGAGAATAGATATCCAGAAAGACATTATTCTCCCTTTTAAGCCAGGGAAGTAGTGAGATGGGAGAAATACTGTTATTCACGCAAAATCCTCTCAGGCACCTGAAGTAGCAATAATAGAGGAAAGCTTAAACAGATCTTAAAGTTTAAATATTCATCCCGCCCAAAAAGATAATTCAATAAAAAATTAGCCGTCGCAAATGTTAATTGAAGAGCTTGATCTATAGTAAAATGCTACTAAAAAGCTAATCGCTGTCAAGATAACCGAGGCATCAAGGATATTTTTGTCGCTAACGTCGATGGGCTCAAGGGCTTTACTGAAGCGATCGAGGCCGTCTTTCCGGGTATGCAAGCTCAGCTCTGCATTGTTCACATGGTTCGGCATAGCCTTAACTATGTTGCGATCAGCACTGAATCAGTTTTCGGTAATCTTTGAAGAGCGGATGCTGCTGCTCTGCCCAGCGGTGCATTTACACAATCTGTTTCACAAACCCCTTTCCATTAAATGCACCGAGCAAAGCTATGACGTCTAATTGACAAATTGATATTTAAAGAGTCTTTTAACCCCATCCGCAAGTGACGCACTGATTTCAAAATTGTACTTTCCTTTGCGGTCAAGATTTATATCGGCACCGAAACTTCCATCCATAGCCAATAGCGAAACCGTTTTAGCGATTGTCCCATCAGGCCTCATGACTGTTATTTCTACTTTACCGTTCTCTAGAAACTTCCCGGATGAAATTTCCTTAAAAGTAACCATAATGTGATGGGTCTTTTGTAGCCCGTACTTGGCCATCAATTTTCGCACATCGTTCAAATAAGCGACGCTTTTAACCCCTGCAACTTCATTCGCTCCTAGCATATACTTGTCTCCAGCAGGCGACATCCCGGGCAGGTCAGAAAGTTCTTTCGGCTGCCATTGTTGCAATTTGTCTCCGGGGAAGCCCAGAACTGGAACCGCTATTAATATTAATAGCAAAAGAAAATATGTTGATTTCATGGCCAACTCCTAAATCTGGCCATAGCTTAGCCATCCCTCATCGGTCTTTTATAGTTACTGGAAAAGATCTTCGAGATTTTTAACGCCACCGCCTGAGCGAGCCTTGTCAAGCTGCTCTTTGGTTAACACTTTGCGTGCAGCGTTGAACGCTTGTAGGTGACGGACTTGAATATCGGCTTCCAGTTTTTGAGCTTTGCGCACTAAGTCTTCAGCGTCTTTCAGTGACCAATCGTCACTTGCCAGCAACTCAGCCAACTCCAGGCGGACAATTTTTACTTCTGCAGCGGTGCGGATATTTTCTTTACGACAATCTGAATGGATCGTTTTGAGCTCAGCAATTTGTTTTTCTGAGAGTTCTAGTTCCTTAGCTTGACCGAGGAAAAACAAATGTTCTTTCCGACAATCCATCATGTTCGGACCCATCATGTTCGGACCCATCATGTTCGGACCCATCATGTTCGGACCCATCATGTTCGGACCCATCATGTTCGGACCCATCATGTTCGGACCCATCATACATGAAGGTGATGATGACTCTCCTCCTTTATGGTGAGCCTCGTGCATTGAGGCAGAAAAGCTTATGCTAGCAATAAGCACTAAAAAAGAATTCATCAGAAGCATCATTATAGCTTTTTTCATATGTTCTCCTTTAGGCGACATTAAGTGTTTAACCAATATCATATCATCTTATAATCAAAGCTCATGCCAGAATAAAAAACTATTCATGTCAGTGCGTTACAGATAGCACTGGGGAAAAGAGTAAAGAATTTGAAGAATATTCTCCATCGAGTTTGAATTTTCTATAGGCTCTAGACTATCAGAGCTTTTCTGCTAGTCTGGAGCCTTCTATATTTTCCATAAATGAGTAAAACCGAACTTTTGCCTGATGATATTATTTATTTTTGGTGATTTTCTGAAGGCTTGCTAGGTTTGATGGCCAAACAGATTCTTTTATATATTAAAACTACAAAGGTTAAAATAGATCTTGCGAATCCATAAACGTGTTGAAAGACCGGAGCTAACTGAATGGTATCCTGGATATGAGCCAGTGCATGGGTCTTTTCAGCTATCTGAATGGGTGTTTGGACAAGCACTAAATCGGAATAGAAATTTAGTTTAAGGGGAGCTATTCTTCAGCGAGCCGGACCGTTGCATCCAGCAGTAATTTTGCCCCTATACAAATATCTTCCATGCGGCTGTATTCTTTTATATTGTGACTTACCCCGCCTACGCTGGGAACGAAAATCATCCCCACATCTGTAATGCTTGCCATATTCATAGCGTCATGCCCGGCGCCACTCGGCATTTTAATAAACGACATGTTGTTTTGCTTAGCAACCGTTTCGAGCGATGTCATGATACGTTTTGAAAGCTCGACTGGAGTGTCATCACACAATTTTTTCCAAGAAATGTCCAAACCTCTTTTGGCAGCGATTTGGGTCATCAGCTCTGTAACAGCCTTTACCGCCTTATTTTTGTCACTACAACTTATGTCACGGATATCGATTCCCAGTTCTACCCTGCCGGGAACAACGTTCATCACCCCTGGGGAGACTTTTAGATAACCGACAGTTGCAACGGTATCCTTGCCAGCCGCCTCCGTCGCTATATTTTCTACGCCAAGAACCAATTCGCTAGCACCCACCAATGCATCCTTACGCATTGCCATCGGAGTATTGCCAGAATGGTCAGATCGACCTGAAATCACAACGTTAAAGCGTGTCGGTGCGGCAATCGAGGAGACCAAACCGATGGGACATTCCTTCTCTTCCAAGACCGGGCCTTGCTCTATGTGTAGCTCAAGGAATGCATGAACATTTTCTCGCGACAATGATGAATACTGGATATTTTCAGGGTGGTAGCCACTTTCTCTCAGTGTGTCATAGAGCGTGAACCCATCGCTGTCGGTCAATGATTTCAAAGTCTTTAAATCAAGCTTTCCTGTGAGAGCCTTACTGCCAATGGTGGCAACTCCAAAGCGGCTCGATTCTTCGGCAGAGAAGTTGACCACCTCAATCGGCCTTTTGGTAACCTGTTCGCGATCATTGAGAACCCTGATAATTTCAAGCGCAGCGAGAATGCCGACCGAGCCATCATAATTGCCGCCTTCGGGGACGGTATCCAGATGTGAACCGAGCATAACCGGTGGCAGATCCTCTTGTCCCGGCCGCTGACCACGAATATTCCCAACCGCGTCAACCACGACCTGCAGCCCGGCATCCTCCATTTTTTCCTGTAACCAACCACGTGCAGCCAAGTCTTCAAGGGAATAAGCAACCCGGGTAAACCCGCCATTTTCGAGCGATCCGAATTGGGCGAGTTCAGCAAAGTCCTTTTCTAAACGATCACGACGACAGCAGAAATACATGATTATACAACTCGAATGATAAATTCAGGACAAGCAGCAGCGCAGTAACCACAGAGGATACAGGCTTCTTTTATAATTTTAGCCTTACCATTTTCAAGAAAGATCCCATGATTAGTGCACGCCGGTATGCAGGCACCGCATCCCTTGCAAAATTGTTCCATAATCTGGATCTGGCGTTCCCTTTTTTCTAATTGCTCCCAAACTGTTGCTTCAGCTTCACCCGTGGTCAAAAGCTTGTAGTTGCCTTCTATCTCCTCTTTTGACAACATACCGATCGCTAAAGCGTGCATTCCAGGCAGGTTGAGCACAAAACGGAAACATTCACGCGCCTCTTTAATCAGGTTGCCACCAGCCAACGCCTTCATCCCATAGATGCCTTTGTCGCATTTTGCCGCG
Organism: Malonomonas rubra; assembly: GCF_003247215.1. Classification (GTDB taxonomy): domain Bacteria; phylum Desulfobacterota; class Desulfuromonadia; order Desulfuromonadales; family Geopsychrobacteraceae; genus Malonomonas; species Malonomonas rubra_A. The sequence goes on from NZ_QKAP01000083.1 coordinate 32,621, forward strand.
TAGGCAATCGCTTCAGCCATCTCAGCGGGTGTTCCATCGAGAATTCCCATCCCGTCACGATTGATCAGCGGATGGATTACATCGATGTCCGGATGTTCTGCCGCTTGTTTGACCGCACAAATATAATGGGTCGACAAACCGAGGTAATCGACCAAACCTTCCCGCTGCATGGATTTCATTTCCGCCAGTACTTCAGCCCGGTCGATAAAGGGGTTGACTAGGCGCGCTCCATGAATATGCAACACATCAAGTTTCTGCACATTCATCTCATTTAGGGCGCGCTCAACATGCCTACGCGCATCAACGGCTGTCGCAGCATGGGTTTTACTGATGATGTGAGGCTGTTGTGAAACTCCTTTTAGTCCTTCGCGAATATGTCGATAGGTGCCGTATAGTTCTGCAGTGTCGATAACATTGACACCAAGTTTAATCGCATGCCGGATTAGCTCCCCCCCTTCTTCCGGAGCAACATTTGCTTGCAGAGGCCCTAACGGAAGAGAGCCGTAAACCAGCCTCGAAATCTTTAGATTTGTTCTTCCGAATCGATACCGTTTTTGTTGCACCATTAATCATTCCTTTTTTGAGGTTGCCGACAAAATACCTGCCTAGACAAAAGCCAGCAACAAAAAAGGCCGTGACTTTGGGAGCGCCTTAAAATCAGTGCTTTTGTTACGAAATGATTATTTTTCCAGGTACAGAGACAAAACTTTTCTCCGTCCTTGAGCATATCACATGAATAAGCTTCTTCAGCTTCTGTTAACGTTCGGATTTGATTCAGGTCGATAATACCACCAAGGTGCAAATCACGGGTAACTGTTTCCAAGTTCCAACTGGATAGCTTACTGTGCGCATGAATCAAAATAGTGGCATATCATCGCATATGTCCTCATATAAAAAAGCTATCATATTAGGGAGAACTGACATGAATCTGAATAGAACAAAAAAAGCCGATTTCCTAAGGAAATCGGCTTCAGCGTTGATGGTCGGGGCGAGAGGATTTGAACCTCCGACCCCGTGCACCCCATGCACGTGCGCTACCAGGCTGCGCTACGCCCCGTCAACTCAACGCGTGGCGGATTATGTTGTATTTACAGTTATCTGTCAAGCTAGTTCTTGCGATTATCGAAAACCCGACAGGCCTTTCCCTCGTGCCTGGTAATGCTGGAGGGCTCAACTAATTTTACTTTTACACTAAGGCCTAATGCGGAATGTATTTTCTTCTCTGCTTCGGTAACAAAAGCACGCTGCTGTTTCATCTCATCGAAGAAAATCTTCTCGTTAACCTCGACCTGCACCTCCAGTTTGTCCTGGTTATTTTCCCGCTCAACAACCAATTGATAATGTGGCTGACAGCCTTCGATCTGGAACAAAACTTCTTCGATCTGGGTTGGAAAAACATTGACCCCTTTGATGATCAGCATATCATCGCTGCGGCCACGCGTCTTTTCCATGCGGGCAAAGGTCCGTCCACAATCACAGGTTTCGTAATGCAAGCGTGTTATGTCACGGGTACGATAGCGAATCATCGGAAAAGCCTGTTTTGTCAAGCTAGTCAAGACCAGTTCACCGACAGATCCTTCCGGCAAAACTTCACAGGTGTCAGGATCAATAATTTCAGCAATGAATTGATCCTCAGCCAAATGCATACCGGCTTTGCAGAGGCATTCCCCAGCCACACCCGGCCCCATGACTTCCGACAGACCGTAATTATCAGTAGCAATGACACCAAGACGATTTTCGATCTCAACGCGCATCTGCTCACTCCAGGGCTCCGCCCCGAACAGGCCGACCCGTAACGCCAGGGATTCCGGAGCTATTCCCTGTTTTTCCATCCGATCAGCGATTGTTAGAGCATAGGAGGGAGTACACACCAATACAGAGGAACGATAATCCTGCATGATCATCAATTGTTTGTCGGTATTGCCTCCAGAGATCGGGATAACCGACGCTCCAATCGCTTCCGAGCCATAGTGCAAACCGAATGCACCGGTAAAAAGCCCATAACCAAAGGCAATATGAATAATGTCTTCGTTGGTCACACCTGCGGCTGTCATGAAACGAGCTACAAGCTCAGTCCAACTGGCCAGATCTGCTTTGGTATAACCGACCACAGTCGGCTTGCCGGTCGTACCGGAAGAAGAATGGATGCGCACCACGTCACGCATCGGTACGGCAAACATGCCGTAAGGGTAATTCAGTCGCAAATCTTCCTTGGTGGTAAAGGGAAGATTTGCAAGATCGGATAAGTCTTTCAAATCCCCTGGATTAAACCCAACCTCCTTAAATTTTCCCTGATAACAGGGAACATTTTCGGCAACTCTCATCAAAGTCTGCTGCAGCTGGCCCAGTTGCAGAGTGAGCAGTTCTTCTCGTGGCATGCATTCGGCAACGGGGTTCCAGATGGTGGGTTGTTGTTCCATATTACTTCAACTATCCGATCAATTAAATAGAGCTATCTACTTGTTAAATAGAGGTTAACTTCTTGCCTTCAATAACCCTAATACTATTCTTGGTTAGCACATCAATGGCGGCATCAACGTCGTCAAAGCGGAAAATGATGACCGCGTTATCGCCAGAACGCTCGACAAATGCATACATGTACTCAACGTTGATGTTGTTCTTATCAAGGGTCTGCAGCAACGATGACAGTCCCCCGGGTGAATCGGGAACTTCGACACCGATAACTTCCGTTTTGCTGACCGTGAAATTGTGTTCGCGCAGTACATTAAAAGCCTTATCGGTATCGTTGACAATCAGCCGCAGGATACCGAAGTCGGACGTATCTGCCAGCGACAGTGCACGAATGTTAATCCCTGCATCGCCGAGAACCCCGGAGACCTCAGCCAACCGGCCCGATTTGTTTTCAATAAAAATCGAAATCTGTTCAACTTTCATTGCCAGTCCCCTTTTTTCAGGATGATTTTTTACGGTTATCAATCACACGCACAGCCTTACCTTCGCTGCGTGCGATAGTTTTGGGTTCAACTAGTTTGACCTTACAGGTTACGCCGAGCAGATCCTTGATATCCTTGCGAATCTTGTTCGACATATTCTGCAATTCCTTAATTTCATCAGAGAAGGTCTGCTCATTGACTTCGACCTGAACCTCCAGCGTGTCCAAGTTCCCTTCACGTTCGACGATCAGTTGATAGTGCGGCTCAACCCCCTCGATATTGAACAACACCGACTCGATCTGGCTCGGGAACACGTTGACACCACGAATGATTAGCATGTCGTCGCTACGTCCGGACAGACGCTCTATCCGGGCGTGGGTGCGGCCACAGATACAAGGCTCCTTGATCAGGCGGGTAATGTCGCGGGTCCTATAACGGATCAACGGAATCCCTTCCTTGGTGATCGTGGTGATAACCAGTTCGCCCTTCTCCCCTACCGGCAACACTTCTCCGGTTTCCGGATTGATGATTTCTGGGATAAAATGATCCTCCCAGATATGCAAGCCGTTCTGTGCTTCGATACACTCGATAGCAACGCCGGGTCCAAGGATCTCCGATAACCCGTAGATATCGATCGCTTTGATATTCAGCTTCGCCTCTATTTCCTGACGCATCGTTTCGCTCCAAGGTTCTGCACCGAGGATACCGACCTTCAGCTTCAGTTTTTTGATGTCGATCCCCTCATCCGTCGCTGCTTCAGCAAGAAACAGACTGTAAGACGGGGTGCAGGTCAGAACAGTGGAGCCGAAATCCTGCATAATCATCAGCTGTTTTTTAGTGTTGCCTCCTGACATCGGAATAACCGATGCGCCGACCCGCTCAGCACCGTAGTGAGCTCCGAGTCCGCCGGTGAACAGACCGTAACCGTAAGCGTTGTGGAGAACGTCACCTTTATTCCCCCCAGCAGCAGCAAAAGAACGCGCCATCAGCTCAGTCCAGGTTTCGATGTCGCGACGAGTGTAACCGACGACAGTTGGCTTGCCGGTGGTTCCAGAGGAGGCATGAATCCGAACGATCTGCTCCAAAGGAACAGCAAACAATCCATAAGGATAATTGTCGCGCATATCCTGCTTCAAAGTGAACGGCAAACGCTGCAGATCAGCAAGCGACTTAATGTCTGCCGGAGTGATACCAGCTTTTTTGAACGACTCTTGATAAAAAGGAACCGTCGCGTACACACGCTCTACAGTCTGCTGCAAGCGTTTCAGTTGCAGCGATTCAATTGCTTCTCGCGGCAGAGTCTCAAAATCATCGTTCCAGATCATTTAGTGTCTCCTGAAATTTCAGATACATTTAAGCGGCATTACGGCCGAGCTCGAATGCCTTGAGATTGATATCGAGCAGCTTTGCCGGAACCATCTTCTTCAGTGCATCGATCCAGAGCTGATAATCGACATCAAGCACCTTGGACAGCGCACCGAGCAACACCGTGTTAACCGTTTTTGGATTTCCCGCTTCGAGGGCCAAATCGAGGCCGTTGATCACCTTGGTGTCCGGAAATTGCATGCTGATCTCCTCGGCTAGATTTTCCGGGTAATCCTGCTTGCCGAGCGCAACCGAAGGTGGGGCAATCTTCAGATTATTGACGATCACCTGTCCGTTTTCGCGCAACAAGGGTAGATAACGTTTGGCTTCCAGCAGTTCAAAACTGAACAGGATATCGACCTCTCCTTCCGGAATAATCGGCGAGAAGACCTTCTCACCATAACGCACATGCGAGGTGACACTGCCACCACGCTGTGACATGCCGTGGATCTCGTTCTTCTTTACGTCCTTGCCGGCCATCATCATGACCTCTGAGAGAACTTCACTGGCAAGCAGAGTGCCCTGCCCGCCAACTCCCGCCAGCAGAATATTTTTCACATCACTCATGGTTATTCACACTCCAGAAAAGCATCAAATCCGCAGGTCTGCTGACAGACTTTACAACCAACACAGATAATCTTGTCGATATTCGATTTCTTGTTCTTTTCATCCCAAGCAATTGCCGGGCAACCGAGGCGAAGGCAGGTCTTGCAACCGGTGCACTTATCATGTTCGACATAAAGCGGCATCCGCTTGTCCATGTTGTCGCGCGGCACCAGCATACAGGGACGGTTAGTGATGATCACCGAAGTTTCCGGCCGAGCCATCTCTTCACGGATCGTTTTCCGGGTCAGCTTAATATTATACGGATCGATTATTTTAACGTGCTCGACACCTACGGCACGGCAGAGTTGTTCAATATCCACTTTATAGGTTTCCTGCTCATTGAGCCGATATCCAGAGGTTGGATTCTCCTGGCGGCCGGTCATCGCAGTAATCCGGTTGTCGAGAATGATCACTGTCGAGGCTGATTGATTGTACACCATGTCCATCAAACCGTTGATGCCGGTATGCAGGAACGTCGAGTCGCCGATGACGGCAACCACCTTGCGCTGTTCTTCTTCGGAGAGCACTTTGCTGATCCCGGTAGCGGTACCGATGCTGGCTCCCATGCAGACACAGGTATCCATCGCCGAGAGCGGTGGCAGGAAACCGAGGGTATAACAGCCGATATCACCGGTCACATAAGCTTTGGCACGATTCAGCTCCATGAAAACCCCGCGATGAGGACAGCCGGGACACATGTTCGGTGGCCGGGGTGGCAATTCCGGGGAGTTATCCTCGGTGGGAGCCGTTTTGTCGAACAGTGCTTTCTGCAAACGTCCCGGAGTCAATTCTCCGCAAATCGAAATCTTCTCCTTGCCGATCACCTTGATCCCCATCGCCCGAACCTGCTCTTCGATGAATGGATCGAGTTCTTCCACAACATAGAGGGTCTCATAGCCAGCCGCGAAATCACGAATCAACTGCTTCGGCAACGGATAAACCAGACCGATCTTCAAAACATCTGCTTCCGGCATCACTTCCTTGACATACTGGTATGAGACACCTGAAGTGATAACCCCGACCTTGCCATCCCCTTTTTCAACCCGGTTGAACCGCTGCTGGCAGGCCCATTCTTCCATCTGCTGCAAACGTTCTTCAACAACGTAATGACGTTTGCGGGCGTTCCCCGGCAACATGACCAGTTTGGCAGCGTTGCGCTCCAATTTCGGTTCGGGCAAATCAGATCTGCGCTCAGCAAGGCCAACGATCGATTTAGAGTGGGAAATTCGCGTGGTGCTGCGCAAGAAAATCGGGGTGTCGAACTGCTCGCTGGCATCAAACGCGAGTTTTGTGAATTCAAGCGCTTCTTGGCTATCTGCCGGTTCGAACATCGGTACCTTGGAGAATTTTGCGTAGTTGCGGCTATCTTGCTCATTCTGGGAGGAATGAAGTTCTGGGTCATCCGCCACGACCAACACAAGGCCGCCACGAACTCCGGTATAGGATAGCGTGAAAAGCGGGTCTGCGGCGACATTGACGCCTACATGCTTCATCGTAACCAGCGAACGTGCGCCACCAAAACAAGCACCGATAGCCACTTCCAAGGCAACTTTCTCGTTCGGTGCCCAAGAGGAGTCAATCTCTTTATATTTGGTTATATTTTCCAGAATTTCGGTACTCGGTGTGCCGGGATATGCTGATGCGACCAACACCCCGGCCTCATACGCACCCCGGGCTATGGCCTCATTGCCAGAGAGGATAACTTTCTGCATAACAATCCTTGTGAATTTAATAACTTGAAATATGAGTATAGCGAGCCCGAATAATAGGCAATTGAGATGGTTCTGTCAATCAGATCAGTTTTGACAGAAATCGAGCAAAATCCCTTCCAGCAAACCGGAATCGGCCACCAGAATAGAGCTCTGTTTAAAGTAACGCCCCAAAGCAATCAGCAGTTGCAAGCCGGGGATAATGACATCCCCCCTACCCGGTTCGAATCCAGGCAATTGTTCCCGTTCAGCAACAGAGATACCACTCAAGGTATCCAGTACATTTTCCAGCCATTCGAACTCTAACCGATGGTTATTGATGCGGTTGCGGTCATATTCGCGCATTTCCAGATCAAGCGCCGCCAGGGAAGTCACAGTGCCGGCAGTCCCAACCAATTGACATGTTTCAAGCAATTCAGCCGAAACCTTGGCACGTAACAGGTCAGAAGCAAATTTCACGACCATGGCTTTCAGATATTCAAGTCTATGCTCTTCGTCCGGCATCTCTTCGCAAAGCTGCACAACCCCAAGCGGATAACTACATGAAAACAAAACCTTTTGCTGATGACAGAAGATAACTTCCGTACTACCCCCGCCTATATCAACAATCATAGAGCTGTCAGGTATTGGTTGCAGGGCCGACAAAACGCCAGCAGAACTTAATCGCGCCTCTTCTTCCCCGTTAATAATTTCCAAATCCAGACGAGTTTTTAACTTGATCAAATTAATCAGATGTTGAGCATTTTCGGCCCTGCGCAAAGCGGCAGTGCCGACAGCACGAACCTGGTCGACTCCCATTTGCTGCAAAATTTCCGCATATTCCGAAAATACAGCCAGAGTTCGCTCCATACTAGCACTAGCCAACCCCTGACCTGGCTGAAAACCGCCAGCAAGGCGGGTGATCTGCTGTCGATAAAGCTCTGGAAAATAATTTACTCCAGTACAGTTGCCGACCAGCATCCTGATGGTGTTGCTACCGACATCTATTGCTGCAATGCGCTTATCTTTCACCAACAATCGCCTCAGAAACTTTGTAGGTATGGTCACCGATCTTTTCGAAATTATGCAACATATCGATAAACAACAAACCAGGCTGAACGGCACATTCACCGGTGTTCAAGCGTGCGATATGCCTCAGACGCATGCTGGTTTCCATCTCGTCGACTTGATCTTCAAATTTAATCGCCATAGCGGCGATTGATGTATCGCCTTGCTCCATCGCTTCAACGACAAAACGTAAAAACTCAATGGTTTTTTCGCCGATAATAGATATTTCATTCTCCCCTATATCGGAAAATATTATTCTTGCGTCGGCCTTTTTCTGCCCTAAGCGCCACAAATTCTCACAGTGATCCCCAATCCGCTCAAGATCGTTAATGATCTGCATCAGTGAACCAATACTTTCAGATGTCTGCGTAGAGATAGAACGCTGCGAAAGCACAGCCAGAAAGTTGGTAATCTCCCTCTGCAGCATATCAACAAGTTCTTCGCGTCGTTCTAGTTCAGAGATTCGTTTGAGGTCGAAATCTTCCAGGAAAAGGGTCGTCTCCTCCAACATCTCGAGTGCGATCAAGGCCATGCGCTGCGCTTCACGACGGGCTTGGCCGATTGCAATTGGTGGTGTATTCAACACCCGATTGTCGATGAATTTGACCTGCATACTATCGCTGATATCTTTACCACGGATGACGATCGTCGCCACTTTGGCAAGCAAACCAGTAAATGGTAGAAAGATAAGAACGTTAATCACATTGAACAATGTATGGGCGTTGGCTACATACCGGGCGATATAAGGCTTGTCTCCGATCGCAGCTGTAAGGCTCTCAGCCTGCGCTTGGGTTTGAACAATAAAATCAGCTTCCCCAGGAGAAAACATTGCCACAAGCTTCAAATAGACCGGCAGTAAAGAAAGGACGATAAATGTGCCGATGACGTTAAACAGAAAATGAACAAATGCAGTGCGGCGCGCCGCAACCGAAGTGCCGATCGAAGCAATGTTTGCCGAGATCGTGGTACCGATATTCTCCCCCAAAACTAGCGCTACACTGGTTTCAAACGAGATCAACCCAGATGTAGCCAGCGCCAGAGTAATTCCGATAGTTGCGGTACTGCTCTGCACGACAATTGTCATCAATGCACCAATCAGCACCGTTAGCAGGTTATTGTTAGAAACCTTAACCAGCAGCTCCTTGAATTCGTAACTCGACTTTAAAGGATCGAATCCGAGTTTCATCGTCGTTAACCCAAGCAACAACAAACCGAACCCAAGGATAATTTCTCCCGTATAAATTTGCCGTTTATGTCGGCTAAAAAGCTTGAAAGCTGCACCGAGGCCAACAGCCGGTAACGCGAATTTACCAATATTGAAAGCAATCAATTGACCGGTAACGGTCGTTCCGATATTGGCACCAAAAATGACCCCAATCGCTTGCAATAGCGACAGCAGACCTGCGTTAACAAAACTGACGGTCATAATTGTGGTTGCGGTTGAGGATTGAATAATTGCGGTCACCGCAATGCCGACTAAAATCCCAACAAACCGGTTATTGGTAAGAATAGAGAATGTTTTGCGGATTTTGTCGGCCGCAAGCTTCTGCAGCCCTTCCGACATAACCTTCATGCCGAATAAAAAAAGTCCCAAACCGCCAAACAGACTGAAGATAAAGTTCTGATTTAATAATGAATCCATAAGTCTCAACCGAACAGCAGACAAAAACAAAGCGATAGATTCATCAACAAATCTACCGCTTTTTTCTTAAGGCACAAAAGATAACTTGTGGGTTATTTTTCCTCAACCAGAAAAGCGAGGAAAATTCAAAAAGATTTCTGCCCCGGCAAAGCGCCGATCTGGTAACGAAGATCAATGCTCTTCATAGTTCGCAACTCCGCCCGGAAATAGATAGCCTCATGAATCGAAGAGGCAGGCAAAATACCATCATTTGGTAGGGCATCAGCCTGAGTACGCAGAGAATCCTCAAAACAATAAAAACCGACATACAGATACGGAATCAGACAGGGGGCAGAATCGGTTAATTTAGCCAGGAGTTACCACGGATCGAGCGATTGATACTGACGACCCTGTTCGTCGGCTAGTAAGAAACCACATAGCCCAGGGTAAGCATAACGTCACGTTGGTTGGTTACTTCCACCCAGAATGAACGATAATTCTAGTCTCCTGGAGAGGGTATCACCATCACTTCCTGTGATTTTGCAAACAGGCACACTTCACCCGCGGCCCGCCCTTCCTGCAGCCCATCCATGTCAATCTGACTATCGGGGTGTGGTTGAGGTGTATTGTGGATAGTGCTGTAGGCGGATAAAGAAAACAGCAGCAAGAATAAAAAGTAACTTATTCATAGGGCGCACTGAATTTATTTCTTGTTACGTTTCAAGCATGCCAGCAACATTGCCCGGTAATCTTTTTGCGAATTTCTGACTCGACAACTGAATATGCGCACTATGTTGAGCGCAAACTTCAATCCTAAAACCGGATCATTTTCTGCCATGGACTCAAAGGTTTTGCGGTTTAGCCCGTACAAAACAGCATCTTCAGCGATCCGAGCAGTGGCAGAACGGGCACCTCCATCCAAAACGGCCATTTCACCAAAAACATCGTCCGGACCAAGAACAATCAATACCTGTTCATCACCTTCGGCCAGCATACGGGAAATCCGGACAGTTCCTTCTTTGATCAGATAAAGGGATTCACCCGGCATATTTTCAATAAAAATCGTTTTCCCCTCAGCGATCTGCTTTACCGTAAATATTTTTTCTAAGCTCTTGATTTCACCTGGACTCATCTGGTTGAACAGGGGGCTATCTTGTAAACCATCAAAACTGACCTGACTCATTTAATAACAAACCTTTCCACTTGAGCGGAATCATTGAAAAGTTTAATAACCGTTGGGGCGACCCTGTAGACAACTACGTCACCCCATCTTTGCTAGCTAAGTTTAGCAGTTGCTGAATATTTTTCGTCAAAACCAGAAAAATAATAAATACGGTCAAGCCTCACAAGGGCACTGACAACATGACGCAGTATGAAAAACTACTGGAATATTTTTTATGGCGATAAAGTGTAAACAACGCTCTGAGATCTAACACATAATGTACAAAGTTACCTTCTTCTTAAGTGCCTTATTTAACCTTCATGTCATATATCAAAGGATGATCGAAAATTCCAAACGCAAAACGTAAAAAAGCCACTCACATTTTAATAAGTGGCTAAAAAACTTTCTGATTTTGGTTTACCTCTCAGTCGTCAACTCGCTCGCGCAATTCTTTGCCTACCTTAAAAAACGGCAGCATCTTTTCCTTAACCTGGATCACTTCACCAGTCTTTGGATTCCGGCCCTTATAAGCCTTATAATCTTTAACCATAAAGCTACCGAAACCGCGTATTTCAATACGATCTTTATCAATCAACGCCTGGGACATTGAATCGAAGATCAGATTAACAATCTGCTCCGCTTTCTTGTAAGTCAAATTCTTTTTAATGGACAGAGCTTCCACCAGTTCAGACTTGTTCATGTTGCCCCCTGGAGGTGTGAAAATTAACTACTAAACTTACGGACATTTATGTTGAATATACAATATCATTTTCACATGTCAACAATAGTGGCAAAAGTTTCAGGCAGTTGCAGGTTTTGTGGCCATTTTTTCAAATAATTGTAAAGGGTGAAAGCGTCCAGATGACCTTTGCATCCTCATCGCCAACGTTGTCCCATCGGTGGGGTAAATGTGATTTAAAGCATAAGCTATCCCCCGACTTAAGGTCATACACCTCATCGACAACCGTGACGCGCAAACGCCCTTCCAGGAGGTAAATCAACTCATCCCCAGGATGATACATATTCTTCCTGCCACTGCTGCCTCCTTTTTGCACCGTGCAAAAAAAAGACATAAACTGAGGGTCGCGCAGACCAGAGGTGAAAGACTCAGTATGCATGTTATGCTCGTCATCATAGACTGTCTTGTCACGTGTTCCCGGCCGAGTATGTACAACTTCGTGCGAGGTGGAGACATCCTCAACAAAATAATTGATACTTTTATCGAAAACCGTCGCTAGACGCATCAGTATTTCTACCGAAGGAATCGTCAAGCCACGTTCGATCCTCGAAATCATATTGGAAGAAACCTGTGATTTTTCAGCCAGGATCTGGATTGTCATATCCTGCTTCAAGCGGATTTCCTTAAGCTTCTTGCCTACAATCTTCTTTACCTGCATCTAATCATCTCCAGTTCAGTCAGCATTCAACATCAGTTAGACGTTTGGTGGTGGAGAAACAACCCAGAGGATCTTAGCCTGTTGGTCGCTGCGATTTCGCCAACTATGGGGGATCGATGCTTTAAAACCGATCGAATCTCCTTTATCAAGAGTGTAGGTTTGTCCCTCAATGACAAATTCCAAACGCCCATCAAGAACCATCGCGAACTCTTCGCCGGTATGTACCATGCCACCCTCCCCGCTGTCGCAATAAGGCTCAAGAGTATCGACAAAAACAGAAAAACCAGGGTCACGAAGGCCCTGGGTTAAACTGCTGATCTGATGTTTATCTTCAAAGAAGAAGATCGGCTCACCTTTGTCAGCCGGGGTATGAACAACCATGCTCCCCTTTTCCGCTTCTTCGACAAAGTAACTGATACTTAACCCGAGTGCATCGGCTAGCTTCATCAGAATTTCTACGGATGGAGTTGTCAAACCCCGTTCAATTCTTGAGATCATATTAGACGAAACTCGCGACATTTCAGCAAGTTCCTGTATGGTTTTATCCCTTTTCAAACGTGACGATTTGAGCTTTCTTCCGATTAATTTTTTCACCATTCCAAAGCACTCCATACAATTTTAAAATCACGTTTTATCATTCCTGTTTTTTTGTGTCAATCCTATATGAGATATAAGAAACATTAAATGGTAGTCCACCTTGGTCTTTATCTATAGCCGCTTGTCAACCAAGAAGATATGCCTGGTTGACAATTGCGAAAAAAAAGGATAATCTTCGGCCTCTGTCGAAATGGAGAGATTAATGAATCATATAACCCAGAATCTCGTTGAACGAATCGCTGTCGGAGGGACTCTCAGCTCATCCGAAGCGCTGCAAATACTCACCGCAAAAGGAGCAGGATTAACTTCTTTTATGGCCGGAGCCCAACTTTTAAAAGAAAGGTTTCTCGGTGATAAAATTGATCTCTGTTCTATTATCAATGCCAAATCTGGACGCTGTTTTGAAAACTGTAGTTTTTGTGCCCAATCTGGGCACTACCAGACAGAAAGCCCGATTTATCCGTTAAAATCTGTTGCAGAAATCGTCCAGGGTGCTCGGCAAGCCGAAAACGACGGGAATCACTGCTATGGTATTGTCACTAGTGGCAGCCGCATAGAACCTGGTGAGGAATTCGAGCAGATCCTCACAGCAATTCGTATGATTAATGCAGAAACAGCGATTTCTCCGTCAGCTTCACTTGGATTTCTCGTTTCGTCATCAGCCAAGGCCCTTGCTGACGCTGGCTGCAAAACTTACCACCACAACCTAGAAACGGCACGTTCGTTTTTCCCGGAAATCTGCACAACGCACAATTACGAAGATGATGTCGAAACGGTCCGTTGCGCCAAACAGGCAGGCATGGAAGTCTGCTGCGGAGGCATATTCGGTCTCGGCGAATCGCTCGAGCAGCGTTTTGAATTGGCTGTTACGCTGCAGGAACTCGACGTTGACTCGGTTCCACTTAATTTCCTCAACCCGGTTGCCGGGACGCCTCTGCAGGATACAGCGCTTCTGACACCGATGGATTGCCTGCGCATTATCTGTCTCTATCGCTATATGCTGCCGAAAAAAAGGATCTCTGTTTGCGGCGGTCGGGAGAAGAACCTTCGTGAATTTCAGTCAGCAATTTTTATGGCTGGAGCCAGTGGAACCATGATCGGCAACTACCTGACCACCACCGGCCGCAATTATGAGGTTGACATGCAAATGATTAAAGATGCAGAGGTCAACATCAATGTCTGCAAATAACAAAGCAAAAGGCTTGTTTATTACCGGTACCGATACCGGTGTCGGGAAAACACTAGTGGCAGCAGCTTTGACCAAGATGCTGGTTGACAAAGGGGTCCAGGTCGGAGTTATGAAACCGGCGGAGACGGGAGTGAACCAACCGGAGCAACTGGGGCTGGACGGCAATCTTTTAAAGTGGGCGGCGCAGAACCAGCAGACCGACGATTCGATCTGCCCATATCGCCTAAGGGCACCACTGGCTCCGTCCGTGGCCGCTTCGAAAGAGCGGATCCGTATCGCCTACAGTCGACTGGTTGAACAGGCTAAAAACACGATCAATGAGTACGATTTCACCATAATCGAAGGAGCAGGCGGCCTGATGGTGCCACTGGCGGGAGGGTTTTTGATGGCCGACTACGCCCGAGCTGTCGGCTTGCCACTGGTGGTAGTCTGTCGTCCCAATCTGGGTACAATCAACCACACGCTGTTGACCCTTTTCTCAGCGCGCAACCTTGACTTGCCGGTTGCCGGTTACCTGATCAACAATATGCCTTCAGAGCAGACAGTAGCCGAAGAAACTGTTGCTCACAGCCTCGCGTCTTTGACGACTGACGAACTGCTTGGTGTGCTGAACCAGGCCACGGGGAATGCACAAGAGAAAGTAACACAGCTGGCCGAACAGATTTCAAGGTTGAAGACCTACTCCCTCCTCGCGCGCCATCTGCCACCGTTTTTTTCCTGCTAACCAAGCTCTTTGCGTTTTTGACCACAAACAGGGCAATAATCCCAACGACTGCGCAACAAGACCCCGCAGCCACAGGTGTTCTGCTTTGCAAGGTTACGATTTTTTGCTTTACTTGAAAACAGGAAAACCACTGCGATAGCGATACCGAGCAGCAACAGTTTGGCCGGTATGCTGAATCTCGTGAGGGTCGCTACAGTACAATACCCGGCATAGTATGACCAGGTATTGTAACCGACGATCACCAATAGCAATAACGATGCTGCCGCGTACATGATTCTGGCTTTTTGTTTTACGTTCATTTGCCCCTCTTCTGTATCGAACCGCAATACGGGCAATGTTTATGACTGATCAGTTTGCCACGATGGCAAGTGGAGCATGCCTCGCGCAACTGAAGCTGGCAATACGGACAAACCATCGCGTCGATATCGATCATGCGCTGGCATGCTGGGCAGCTGATTTCCATAACATCTTCGATTTGTCGCTCCGATTCCAGTTCAGCTTGCAGCAACCAGATCAGAACTGCCAATATGATCAATAACAGTAAAACCATACTCTACCCGACACGAGCGTATAGCTCTTCCCGTTTGCAAACATCTTTTGCGATAAGTCCATCACGCAACAGCAAAGTCCGATCGAAATAACTTCTCACTTCATCGTTATGGGTGACCATGACAATTGTCTGCCCCTCCTTATTCAGAACACTCAGTAATTGCATTATCTCACGGCTGGTTCCGGTGTCGAGGCTGCCAGTCGGCTCATCAGCGAGAATCAGTGGTGGCTCGTTGACCAGAGCGCGAGCAATTGCGACTCGCTCCTGTTCGCCACCGGAAAGTTGATTCGGCAGATGGCCCGCACGATGTCCCAAACCAACCCGTTGCAACACAGAATGAGCCATTTCCTTTTTTTGTCGCGAATGAATCTTCTTTACCGCCAACGGCAACATTACGTTTTCTTCTGCCGTCAAATAAGGGATCAGGTTAAAGGCCTGAAAAACAAATCCGAGATATTCTCGTCTAAAATCAGCACGTTTCTCGCTGTTTAATTGATAAAGGTCAATTCCATCAACCACCACGGCACCTTCAGTCGGATGGCACAAACCGCCGAGGATCGACAACATGGTGCTTTTCCCCGATCCGGACGGTCCCATAACCCCGACAAAAGCTCCCTCTTCGATCTCCACACTGATCCCGTCCAGCGCCTTCACTTCAACCGCATCGCTGTTATAGACCTTGTGCAAATTTGAGAATTGAACAAACGACATACGGTACTCCTATAATGAACGCAAAGCTTCGGTCGGATCGAGTCGACTGGCCTGCAGGGCCGGATAAAAAGAAGCTATACAACCAACGACCAAAGCTAGCAGAATCGCCCCAGCCCCCAGTGCAGGATCCCACAGCGTTTTTACTTCCTGCTCGGTCATAAAGGGAAGAATCGCTTCTGTTGCCCCCATCCCGGTGAGAAAGCCGAGCAACCCAGCCAGCAAACTAACAGCTGAAGATTCCATTAGAATCAGCCGCATGACGTGGGAGCGCCGGAATCCCAACGCCCTGAATATGCCTATTTCACGAGTTCGCTCGTTGACTGCCCCCATCATGGTGACAAAAACGACAAGCGCACCGATTAGTAGAACGACGCCAGCTATCACCAAAGAGAAGGTGCGAAACTGCTCCAGACTGTGCATGCGGGTTTTAACCACCTGCTGGATCGCGCTGACCTCAACACCCGGTAGAACCGAACCGATCTGCTTAACCATATCGGTAACAGGACATTCGGAACAAAGCGCTGCCACCTCGACCAGTGAAACTGTGCCGTTTTTATTCAGTAGCTGCTGGGCCATCGGCAAAGAGCCGATCAGGAGCTGATCGTCCTGAGATCCGGTTTTGGCCAACACACCACTTATCTGGAACTCTTCCCCGGCGACAGTGATTTTGTTACCCACCTGCAACCCCAATTTCTGCGCGACCGCATACCCGGCGACCAGCTGCCGGTCATTGGTCACTGCCAGACCATCAATACTCCACCAACGTTTGAGGTGAAACTCTTTGTCAATGTCGACGCCCATCAACATCACCCGCTCTTGACCTATTTCTACCGCTCCCAGCACCTTCGGAGCAACCGCTGCTATATTGCGGTTATTCGGAATCATCATGATCTTTTCCAGATCTACCTGCTGAATTTCCGTGCTATCGACGGAAACTCCCCCCAGGGTAATCCCTCCATAGCTAAGCGAGAGGTTGTCGCTTCTAGGCGTGATCAGGATGTTGGCACCGTAGTTCTCCATTTTGTGCTGAATGTCTGCCGTGAGGGCGCTCGACAAAGAAACCAATGTCACGACCGTGGCAACACCGATCATCAGACCGAGTACTAAAAAAGCCATGCGGCTTTTCCGTCGACGCAGATTATTGAAAGCGATTGATTCCAACTTCACATCAGCCCCCTACCCACCGAAATACTTTGCGCCTTGCAGAATATCACTGTCATTGATGACCAGTTGTTTCCCTTCAATCCGACGGTTCAGCGGCGCTGGGTTACAGCCCCCTTTCACCACGTTGATCAGGTCGGAGCGAAACTGCATACCGCAATTGTTGCAAACCATTGAAGTCGCTTCCTGCCGATAACCCTTTTTCTCCCGATAGCAAACATCACAAGCATCAAACGCAGCCCGCATCACCCCATCAACACTTTTGATGACGAAAAAGCTGATATCTCCTGTGTCCGACGCATACTTGAAGTAGTGTGCATTGCCATCACTTATTTCATTAATATCGAGTCGCACTTCACCGTTGTTGCTGTTTACCATGACATGACCATCAGAAGCGCCTTGGAAAAGGAAAAAGCAACCACCACCAATGGCGAGCACTGCAACGACAAGAACCGCTGCGATAATTCCGCCAAAACCATTTTTCTTTTCCTGATCAAACATCTCTTTTTTAGCCTGACGTTGCCTACTCATTCACATCTCCTGATTTTTTTTGGTTTTTAAAAACTCATCAGAGCGATCAGCAACAACTACCACCGCACCCGCCCGAGCCAATAGCTTGTTTCAATTGTGGGTCATAAATGATGACAGGTGAATTATCGAGGAGTGACCGATACCATTGGTCAAGAACCTGTTGCCGCTGTTGCTGATCATTTGTTTTGCCGATCACGAACTGATCGATATTGCGGCTGATCACCATATCTTCCTTAAGTTGTCGGCGAAAATTTTCAATTGAACCGTAACGACTCTGAATATAAGAACCAATGTTCGGCATCCCTTTTTGCATCTCCTCAATACGCAGTTCCACTTCACCCGGTTGAACAACAACTAGGTTTTTCTCAGCTGCTTGTAATAACAGAGTCTTTCGCATAATCGTTTGCCAGACTTGGGCAAGAGCCTGTTGTCTACCTTCCATCTTTTCTTCAGGACCGGAATTTTTCAGAAACTGATCAAGCTGCTGCTCAAAATCCTGCCGCGAAATAAGTTGATCGCCGATCCTGGCAACATAATTGGCAGCAAGACGGGTTTCTTCGTTCTGAAGCAAATGATATTGCTCTGTCGAGAGAAGCTGTTTAACAGACGCCGGATAGCCCGCTTCAGTAATGGTATCGGTCAACTGCTTCGGTGTAACCAGCAAAGGATCGTATGCGACCTTCCCGATTCCAGTTGTTACGCTTATGTCGATTTTTTCAACACCAGAAACTTTGTCCAGGGCCTTAGTGATATTGTCCACGCAGGCACCGCAGGTCATATTCTCAACCTGAAGTTCTGCTAAGGCTAAATCAGACTGTTTCGTGATCCGGGTCGTAAAGCCTGCGTACACAGATGCTCCAACCACGGCAACAACACTTAACAAAATAACGACAATGATTTTTAACTTCATCCCAACTCCTCATTCTGCAAGTAAAAAGATTCCCC
Organism: Malonomonas rubra; assembly: GCF_003247215.1. GTDB lineage: Bacteria > Desulfobacterota > Desulfuromonadia > Desulfuromonadales > Geopsychrobacteraceae > Malonomonas > Malonomonas rubra_A. The sequence continues at coordinate 50,830 of NZ_QKAP01000083.1, forward strand.
CTGCACAGATCAGGATTCATGCCAAAAGCGAAAAGAGCTTCAATAGGCTGATTTCAAATATTTTTTGGGATTAAACGCTACACGACTTGAGGAATATTCTTCAGACAGATTGTAGACTTTTCTACAGTACAATACGGTTGGCTAGGATGCGTACGAAGACCCTATCGTTTCGATCGTCTCACGTATTTTCGTGAGAAGAAGAAACGGTGAAATAGGTTTATTCAATAAGATGATGTCGTCGCCGACCAACCCCTGGTCGCGTAAAGCGTTGAAGGTATAGCCACTGATAAAAACCACGGGAACATGGGTTCGTTTACGGATTTCCTGATAAAATTCAATCCCTTTTATCCCAGGCATAACAACATCGGAGAGAATCAGACTCAACTCCTGCTGCTTGACATCCAGCATCTTCAGAGCCGAGTCAGCACAGTTACTGGTTACCACCTGATAACCAACAGAAGTAAGAATGTTATAGGTCGTTTCCAGAACCTGAGGGTCGTCTTCGACTAGGAGAATGGTTTCGTTGCCACCCGGCAGTTCTGAAGTGCTTTGCGAATATTTCTTCAGTGGTCTTTGGGTCGTCATGGGTAAATAAATTTTGAAACAGCTACCCTTCTCATGGGCACTGTCAACCAAGATATATCCCTTATGCTGCTTGACAATCCCCCAAGCAATCGCAAGTCCCAACCCAGTCCCTTTCCCGGTATCTTTGGTGGTATAAAAGGGGTCAAAGATATTTTGCAAAACCTGGTGCGGGATTCCAACACCGGTATCCGTGACTGTAATCAGAGCATAATCGCCCGGCTCTCCGTAGCCATGTACCTTACAGAAGTCCTTATCAATTACCGTCCGTGAGGTTGTGATGGTCAGCGTGCCTCCACCGGGCATGGCATCCCGTGCATTGGTCGCCAGATTGACCAGCACCTGCTCGAGCTGTGAGGTGTCGGCCAAAACAAATAACTGCTGCTCTGCAAGGTGAAGATTTTTGTCAATATGTTCTCCTATCACTTTGCCGAACAGATCTTGGACCTGCAGTATCAGGTGGTTCAAGTCGACCGGCGTCGAAGGCCCCGTCTTTTTACGGCTGTACGCCAGCAAACCGTGAGTCAACTTGGAACCGCGTTCTGCCGCTTCAGCAATCTTGCTGATTTTCGGCAATAAGCCTTTATCGTTTGCATACAGGGATTGCAACAAACCAGCGTAACCGGAAATTACTGTCAGGATATTATTGAAGTCATGCGCGATCCCGCCAGTTAAGGTACCGATCGCTTCCATCCGTTGCGAATGTTGAAGCTGTTTTTCCAACGTTCGGCGGCGGGAGATGTCAATAAAAGTAATAACCCCACCGATCAACTCTCCATCGCGCATCATTTGATGCCCCCAGAACTCAACCGGTATTTCCTGTCCATCCTTTTTCAACAGAACCCCATCGGAACCGGTAACCTTCTCCTCGCTCTCTATTGCCGCCATGAAAGGGGAATCACTGTCACCGCCATTCAGCTCGCGCAGTTTCTCGTTATCAACTAATTTGCAGAAACTTTGGCCGACGATTTCAGACTCATCATTGTAACCCAACATACGCAAAGTCGATGGGTTACAGAATACGCACTCGCCGTTCAGGTCAATCCCGACAATCGCCTCAGCCGTCGAATTGAACAGAGTGCGTAGCATTTCTTCACTGTGTGCAAGTTCCTGCACATAATCGAGTCGCTCACACTCGGCAGCTGCGCGAGAAGCGATTACCGAAAGTAATTCTTCAACGTGGGGCACGGCCAGCATAGGCTTGCAAGAAAACGCGCTGACGGAACCAAGAATTTGTCCTTTGTGTCCGAACATCGGGATACCGATAAAGCTTTTTATGTCAGCCAGATTAAATAGGCTCAAAGCGGGGAATCGACCTGAAACACCTTCGGTATAGAAGCAGTAATTGCCATCAAGAATTTCCTCAAAGGGTGTACTGGAAACCTGCATCGTAAAAGGAGTTTTTAACTGACCATGCAGGCAGCTGGCCTGCATTTCCAAGCGATCCCCCACAATTATGCCGATACTAGCACCATCGGCGTTCAACCAGTCGCACAGGTTTTGGACGATTTCATCCAGACAATCCTGCCCAGTTAATCCAACCGTGCTACGCACCAAAGTTTTGATTGAGGACTCATATTTCTCTCGCAACGTGATGTCGCGAGCTACCGAGAAATAAACCTGCCGGCCTCCCAGTTCGAATAACTGACAACCGATTTCTACTGGCAACCAATCGCCGTCAGCAGTCAGCAATTCGGTTTTGAACAATGCCTGGTCATTTTCCCAAACTTCTTCGAGTATCTGTTCGAAGGTCTCCGGCTCTTCCTGGGCAACGCGATTCAGGTCATAAGGAGACAAGGCCTTAAACTGGCTTCTTGTATAGCCAAGCAGGCGGCAGGCAACATCGTTTACCTCGATGAAAGTCCCGGGCAAACCGTCGGAGAGGCGCTTTGAAACAAGGATGGCGTCGGTCACACCGTTAAACAAGCGAGAAAAATACTCCTGGTTTTGCATCAACAAGGTTTCCCGCTCATCGATGTTCTTACGCATCTCGCGAAAGCTATCTGAAAGCCGGTCAATCTCTTGATGATTTCCATAAGGCAACGGGTGAGAATAATCGCCTTCGGCAAAAGATTCAGCACTTCTCGCTAGATCAGATATCGGTCGGACAATTTTCCATGCCAACCGATGCGCCCATACCGCCGCTAACAAAAAAGCCAGAAACAGTGAGCTGATCAATATAATTCTCAGTCGCCAGACAATACTCGACAGTCCGGCATGTTCCTGCCCATATAGCATGATCCATTCGACCGACGGAATCCTAATTGCTGTACCTAGATAGGACTTGCCATTAAGTTCATAGTTGGTGGTTTTAACTATGCCGTCCAAGATCGACTCGACCGGTTGCAGATACTTCAATTCGGCGAGGTCAGGCATTCCTGCCTGAGGCAATTGAAAGATCATCCGCCCCTGTTGATCAAGCAACAACAGGTGGGCTGGCTGCCCTCCTGGCAGCGGGATAAAACGCTTATACAATCGCTCAATATTAATGTAAGCGAAAATCAGACCCACCTCACTGCGATGAGTCAGAGCAACCGAAACTCGGCCATCGAGTTTTGAGAAAAACGCCCTGGACCAGCTGGGTTCGACACTGTCGTTGACATCCTTATGTTGTGGCAGCAATGAAAAATCTTGACCGATAAAGTCAAACGGACTGCGGCGAAGATGATTCGGTAAGCCGGTAGCAGCAACCCGACCATCCGGGCCAAGGACAAAAACCGAATCGACGCTGTTGCTGCCATTGACGAGCTGATCGAGATAATCATTACACTTGCCCAGTTCGGAATTGAAAAGCTGGCAATATCGAGCTATTTCACGAACCAGTAGCTGCGGTTCTTGCAATTCCAGAGATATTTGAGCGGCAATCGATTCAGCGGTGGAATGATTTTGGCGGGAGAGGCTAAATTTCGTTTCTCGGGTAAAAAAGTCGAAAGATACAATACTGACAATCAGCAACGGCAGAATCGATACAACCACAAATCGCCAAGTGAGAGCATCTTTTAGGCTGTAATCGATCTTCATGTGAAAAGTCCGGTGAATGCAACAAGTCAGGTCAAAGTTAATTTTGCGCTGGAGTATAATTGAAAAAAACGATTCATTTCAATAAATTAAAAGCCTAAAGCTCCTTACTTATTTTAAATTTAAGGCCCTGAAACGAACAGCGCACACCGTCCGGCAAGATTTCATCAATGTGGGCACCATCAATTTCGGTCCCTTCCATAACCGGCAAATCGTTGATAACCGCTAGACGTGCTCCAGGATCCTGATGATAAACAATCTCGTCCACGCGCAAAGGTGGAATCTCGACTGTTGCCAACTGCTTAGTCTCAGTGTTTTTGTTCACCGGTGCTTCACCACGCTCTCCATCAAGTTTCACATGGTGGTCAATACTTTCCTCTACTGCAATCGACGGCTCGAGTTCATTATGTTCAGGTACCTGAGTTTCAGGCTGTACGATCGGCACATGTTTCTCCATTTGCGATCCGGTTTCCGTACTCAACAGCCAGAACCCTGCACTGGCCAGGACAAAAATAAAACTGATGCCCAGAACATAAATCGGCCAACGAGCCGTTTGCGGCTGATCATAGTTGCGCTTTAGAATATCGTGCGCCAAATCAACACTGCCACCTCCTATCGCCGCATTTTCATCTTCGACTTTACGTAGTGCTTTCAGGATAGAGCTCATCACTTCCCCTCTTCCTTCAGCCGCGGAATCTTGTAGCCAGCCTGACGATAAAGCCAAAACAAGGTATGATTTCCGACTCGCCCATCAGGATCCAGCTGTACCTTTCGCTGAAATTGAGTTACGGCATCGATTGTCGTTCGATCATAGACACTGTTGATCGGCACATCAAACTCCTGTAAACCGGAAAGCAGTGTCTGAAGTTTGCTTACATCCGACCCAATTTTTCCTGGCTGGTCAATAAAAGAAATTTCTTGATAATTGATATAAGGCAAAAAAGCCTTGCCGAACCAGATTTCCTTGAGAGCAGCAACATCAAGCCAGCCAGTTGAAGTGATAGCCGGACTGATATTGAACTGCCCGTCGAGGTATGCGTTTAACGACAAAAAACGCTTGCCGACAACATTCGGCAACGAGAGTTCGAGTACAACCGGCGCATCCAACAGCAACAACTCATCAGTCGTGGCCTGTAATTCCAGCAGGTCAAAACCAGCTCCAGCTAACGCGTTTGTCATCCCACCGCGAGTTCTGATGGGCGCAAGTTCCCGAATTTCTTTCCCCCACGCCTGGGCGACCTCCCGTAGCGATTGTTCAGCAGAAGCTGAAACCCCAATTGCATCGATCTGGCGAACCAGCTCGGCAACCTGCTCGGGTTTGACGGTTGCCTCGGTCAAAACAGGTTTCTCAACGGGGACAGCCTGCAGCTCTGTGGCAACTGCGGCCGGCAAATCCGTTTCGGGCAATTGCGGATTGGTCTCCAGCATAGACACCGGTATAAAAAAGAGAGCCAGAAAAAGCACCATTGCACCAGCCACTGCGATAGGACTTATGGATTTTTTTGCTTCTATTTTGTGTTGTCGCAACTCATCCTGCGCGATCTTTACATCCTGCCTACTAACCTTTTGCGCGTCCCGTCCATATGCAACCAACAACGCACGGTCACAGAGAATATTAATCAACCGAGGAGTACCCTGTGTGTAGTTGTAAATCTGCGTTAGCCCTTGTGGATCAAACAGAGCGGGGCTGGTATTACCAGCAACCCGTAGCCTATGCTGTATATAGTGAATCGTATCCTCCTTATCCATCGGCTGCAGGTGATAGCTGACGGCCACCCGCTGCTTCAATTGGCGCAAATCCTGTCGCTGCAGCAGTTCATCGAGCTCTGGTTGCCCAACCAGAATCATCTGGATAAGCTTTTCCGTTTCCGTCTCCAGGTTCGACAACAACCGAAGCTGTTCCAAAACCTTGGGATCAAGATTCTGGGCTTCGTCTACGACCAGTACCACCGTTTTTCCCACTTCTCTTTGCTGCAGCAGATAATGATTAAGCGACTCGTGCAATGTTACCAGGTTCGAACTTTCCGGGTCGAACACGATCCCGAACTCACGATGGATAATCTGCAATAGCTCAATGGCTGTCAGGCAAGGGTTGAAAATCAACGCTACGCAGTATCCCCCCTCTTCCAACTGACTGAGCAAAGTTCTGAGCACAGTCGTCTTGCCGGTGCCGATTTCACCAGACAGCGACATGAATCCGACCCGCTGCTGAATGCCGTAAAGCAGATGAGCAAAGGCTTCCTTATGAATTTTACTGAGGAAAATAAAGCGTGGATTGGGAGTAATGTGGAACGGCTTCTCTTCAAAACCGTACATCTTTAGATACATAAAAAGCCCTGACCGTCATAAGAGTTTTTATCTTTAACTAATCATTCACGGGGAACCAATATTTTTCAAGTTTTAAATAGCTAGACGATCCATCACCTTTTGCTAAACTCAAAGCAATTCAAATTAAAAACGGGAGGCCTGGTGATGGAAAGCTGGAGACGATTCACTCAGGATCAGCGGATCGCTTATTTCTCGATGGAAATCGGACTTAAAGCTGAAATTCCAACTTACAGCGGCGGTCTAGGTGTGCTGGCTGGCGACACAATCAAGAGTGCCTCCGACCTGAAAATTCCTCTTGTTGCCGTCACCCTGCTTTATCGCAGAGGTTATTTTCTACAGCATTTCGGCGTCGATGGCTGGCAACAAGAAACTGATGTCAGCTGGCAGCCGGAAAAACATATGCAGCTGTTGCCGACCAAAACCCTTGTCACGATCGGCCAACGCGATGTCAAGATTCAAGCGTGGCTCTATAACGTCAAGAGTCCAACTGGCGGCGAAGTTCCGATCCTCTTTCTCGACACCGACATCCCAGGTAACGAAGAGGAAGACCGCACAATTACCAACCACCTGTACGGCGGCGGACTTGACCTGCGCTTAAAACAGGAAATCGTTCTTGGTATTGGTGGAGCCAGGATCTTGCGCACGCTTAACTTTGACATCAAGAAATATCATATGAACGAGGGGCATGCCAGCTTGCTTACGCTAGAACTGTTGCATAACGCTCGCATCCCGATTGAAGGTTCCTGGAACGGCTCAAACTCCTGGGACATAAAAAAAGTGATGGAGCAATGCGTTTTTACAACCCATACCCCGGTTGAGGCAGGACATGATCGTTTCTCCTACGATTTGGTCGAACAACTTATGCCGCCAGAAGTACCGATCAACATGCTGAAAGACATCTCTGGTAAAGAAAACCTGAACATGACTCTGCTCGCATTGTCCCTAAGCAATTATATTAACGGCGTCGCCAAACGCCATGGAGAGGTATCGAAGAACCTGTTCCCCGGTTTCGAAATCCACGCCATCACCAACGGGATCCATCCATTCACGTGGTGTTCACCATTTTTTGTCAACCTGTTCGATCGGCATCTTCCCGGTTGGGCCAACGAACCGGAGCTACTAGTGCGGGTTGACAACATTCCCGACGAGGAGATCTGGGATAGTCATTGCGGCGCCAAAGCGTTTTTCTTTCAATATATCAAGGAGAAAACCGGCAAACAGCTCAATCCAGACCTGCTGACCATCGGTTTCGCTCGACGAGCCGCTGCCTATAAACGTGGAGACCTGATCTTTCATGATATCGACCGCCTTTTAGAAATCGGCAATGGGAAGCTTCAGTTTGTTTTTGGTGGCAAGGCTCACCCAAAGGATGAAGAAGGAAAAAAAGTCATTCAACGCATCATCAAGCAGGCGGAAAAAATGAGCGGTCAGATAGAGATGGTCTATCTGGAAAATTACAATATGGAGATCGCTTCTAACTTCATCCCGGGAGTCGATATCTGGCTAAACAATCCGATGCGCCCACTTGAAGCCTCGGGCACCAGCGGCATGAAAGCAGCACTCAACGGAGTACCAAACTTTAGCGTTCTTGACGGATGGTGGATTGAAGGACATATCGAAGGAGTAACCGGCTGGTCGATCGGTCCTCCACCAGCCGAGGTAGACATAGAAGTTGGTCGAGCCGCCGAAGATTTGGAAGACATGTATAAAAAACTCGAAAAAATCATCATCCCCCTCTTCTACCAAAACCGCAGCGGCTGGATTCAGGTGATGAAAAACGCCATCGGGAAAAATGCCTACTACTTCAACACCCATGTCATGATGCGTCGCTATGTCACCGATGCCTACATCAGGTAGAGCGCTTTTTCCGTCTTAAATATACTAGTTTGCAGGTAATCTCTCTTGCAGAGAATCTGCTTTGCAATTTCTCTGGTACTATGTTAGTTTGCTGCGGTTCTGGATAGCGAATCACCAAAGGAGATAAATGAATGACCACAATCCTGATTGCTCTTCATGTTGTTGTCTGCGTCGCACTGATCATTATTGTCCTGCTACAGATGGGCAAAGGAGCTGAAGCTGGAGCCTCATTTGGGGCAGGTGCCAGTCAAACAGTTTTCGGCGCATCCGGCAGCGGAAGTTTTATGGGGAAAGTAACTGCGGCGGCTGCGATTATATTTATGCTGACCAGCCTTTCACTTGCATACTTTTATGGCTCTCCAAGCTCACAAAGCGTCATGCCGAGCACAGTTGCATCACCTGAGCCTGAGACGCCTGTCCCAGCAGCATCACCTGTCCCTGAGGCACCTGCGCCAGTAGCATCACCTGCTCCTGAAGCACCTGCGCCAGTAGCCGCTCCGGCCCCTGAGGCCCCAGTTCCAACAGAGGAAAAAAAGTAATTTAACTGTTGATTATTGGTTGACAGCCGAGAAGGCTTTTCAGTATATATACAAGCCGTTCGCCGAAGTGGTGGAACTGGTAGACACGCCATCTTGAGGGGGTGGTGGGAGTATTCCCGTGCGAGTTCGAGTCTCGCCTTCGGCACCAAAATTGAGGCCATTGTAAGTAAATCTATTACTTATAATGGCCTTTCGTCGTTTGAGTTCGCTGGTCGTACACAAGGTCGTACACCATGCAACCCAAAAACTTCCCTACCTATTTGTTCAAATCCCC
>NZ_QKAP01000047.1 GCF_003247215.1 Malonomonas rubra
ACAACCCGAAGGCCTTCTTCACTCACGCGGCATGGCTGGATCAGGGTTGCCCCCATTGTCCAAAATTCCCCACTGCTGCCTCCCGTAGGAGTCTGGGCCGTGTCTCAGTCCCAGTGTGGCGGATCATCCTCTCAGACCCGCTACAGATCGTAGCCTTGGTAGGCCTTTACCCCACCAACTAGCTAATCTGATATCGGCCGCTCCATCAGCGCGAGGTCTTGCGATCCCCCGCTTTCCTCCTCAGAGAATATGCGGTATTAGCTATCCTTTCGGATAGTTATCCCCCACTGAAGGGTACGTTCCGATACATTACTCACCCGTTCGCCACTCGCCACCAGGTGCAAGCACCCGTGCTGCCGTTCGACTTGCATGTGTAAGGCATGCCGCCAGCGTTCAATCTGAGCCAGGATCAAACTCTTCAGTTCAATCCAACAAACTCGCAAATTCACTGACGGTAGATTTCTCTACCTATTACTCGGTGTATTTGCCTTAATACTCTTGCGACCTAAGTCGCTTCGCATCAAGACACCCACACCTATCGGTTGTCCTAACTTTTAAAGATCAATTCCGCCGCGCCGTCGCATCAACTTCGTCAGCAGCAGAGAAGCGAGATTATGAAGCAACTCCTCACTTCCGTCAAGCACTTCAGAAAAATTTCTTTCTCTTCACCGCTTACACAAACGCTCTGGTTGCGGGGGCAGGATTTGAACCTGCGACCTTCGGGTTATGAGCCCGACGAGCTGCCAGACTGCTCCACCCCGCGTCAGAGAGGCCGAATTATGCCCCCTCCCCAGTCTCGTGTCAACTTCTTTCCCGAATTTTCTACCCTATGTCGCGCCCCCCTGGGGTTGAAAGTAGAATTTTTTCAGAGCAACCCGACGAAGTCTTACTAAGGCTGTGACGCCCCCCCGTTTTCAGTAGCAGAAGGCTTTAGAGTCCAGGGGAGAGCGTGTCCGGAATTTTGTGTAAACGGGGTTTTGGTTAAACGTTGTTTATCCTGTCTTCAAACTGGATAGTAAAGCGAGTCAGCGCCGCCTTCCAATCCCGAATCGGCATGGTCCATTTTCGGCTGATGTTGCGCAGCGCCAGGTAGAACAGTTTCAGCAGTGCTTCATCGCTCGGAAACGAGCCGCGGTTCTTGGTGATTTTGCGCAGGCTCATGTTCACCGATTCGATCGCATTGGTCGTGTAGATGACCTTGCGAATCTCCGGCGGGTAGTCGAAGAACGGGATGATCCTCGGCCAGTTCCGACGCCAAGACTGACTGATCGGCAGGTAGGCATCGTCCCATTTGTCCTCGAATTCGCCCAGCATCTGCTCGGCCTCGTCAGCTGTGGCGCAGGTGTAGATTCGCTTCAGGTCAGCGGCGACCTCCGGTCGCATTTTCCACGAGACGTAGTTCAGGCTATGCCGCACCATATGGACGATACAGAGCTGAACGGCAGCCCGGGGGTAGACAGCCTCAATGGCCTCCGGGAAGCCCTTGAGGCCATCCACGCAGGCAATAAAGATGTCCTGTACGCCACGGTTCTTCATCTCGGTGATGACCTGTAGCCAGAACTTGGCGCCCTCGGTCTGGGCGATCCATAGGCCCAGCACTTCCTTCTCGCCGGCCATGTTGAGGCCGATGGCGAGATAGACCGCTTTGACCCGCACACTGCCGTCCCTGACCTTTACATGGATGCAGTCGAGATAAACGATGGGGTAAATGCTATCCAGGGGCCGGGACTGCCAAGCCTTCACCTCTTCGATCACGGCATCGGTGACGGAGGAAATCAAGGTCGGCGACACCTCGGTGCCATACATCTCTTCAAGATGGGCCTGTATCTCGCGAACCGTCATTCCTCGGGCGTAGAGCGACAGAATCTTGTCGTCAAAGCCGCTCCAGCGGGTCTGATGCTTCGGGATCAGTTGTGGCTCGAACGTGCCGTGGCGGTCACGGGGAATTTCAATGGGCAGTTCGCCGAACTCGCCCTTCAAGGTCTTCTTGCTCTTGCCGTTGCGGGTATTGCCGGCAGGATTCTCTACCGGCTCATTCTTCCCGTGGCCGAGGTGGTCGGCCATCTCCGCTTCCAACGCCTTCTCGACCAGCAGCTTGGTCAGTTGCTTGAGCAACCCATTCTCGCCAATCAGGTCTTCCGGCTTGCGGTAGTCAGCCAACAGGCTGTCCAGTAACTCCTTGGGTACTGCTTTCTTTCCTACGGTCATCATCGCTCCTGGCAATGTGGCAGTTTCCTGCCGGCTGACCGTTTACACAAAAAATCTTACACGCTCAAGCGAAGTGACCTCCGCTCGCTAAGCCCCTTGTCGATCAGATAGCGCACCAGATCACGCCGTGACGGTGCGCTCACCACTTTTTTCTCAGGGCCTCTTTGGCGATCTCGTTTTCCAGCATCGTTTCGGCCAGCAGCTTCTGCAAGCGCGTGTTTTCCGTTTCGAGCTCCTTGAGGCGCTTGGCGTCCGACACACTCATGCCGCGGAACCTGCTGCGCCAGAGGTAGTAACTCGCTTCTGAGAAGGCGTGCTTGCGGCACAGTTCCGAAACCGGCATCCCTGCCTCCGCTTCCCGCAGGAAACCAATGATCTGTTCTTCGGTGAATCGCTTCTTCATGTCCAATCTCCTTATCGTGAAAGATTGGACTCTAAAGTCTGCCGCTACTCAATTCCAGGGGGACGTCGGGCCCACTCGCCCCCCACCTTCACTACGCACGAGCAAGACCTTCTGCACGCCCCGATCATGCGAAATGGAAACTCATGCAGAAAACGAGGAGCCACACCCGCAAGTTGAGGTGGCATTTGGATTGCGGATCACGAATTGCGAGCCCTCCAGACCTTCGGTGTAATCAATCTCAGCGCCAACGAGGTATTGATAGCTCATCGGATCAATGAGAAGTTGCACACCATTCTTCTCCATCATCGTATCGTCGTCTGCAACCTCTTCATCAAAGGTGAAGCCATACTGGAATCCAGAACACCCCCCCCCGGTCACGAACACGCGCAATTTCAACTCCGCGTTACCCTCCTCATCGATCAACTCCCTCACCTTTTTAGCTGCACTATCGGTGAACACGATGGGCGCCACGCTTTCAACAACCTCACTCATAAAACACTCCTAAACAATAAAAAACCAAAAGTCACCATTAGGCCTCAGCGCTGGAAATAGGTTCCCGTTGCGCATCGTCCACATGAACCAAACGCCCTTCGATGACGGCTCCTTGATGCATTTCGATCGCACTGTAAGAAACATCTCCGACTATTCTGGCTTTCGGTTGCATTTCCAGAGTCTCACTGACCGAAACCGGCCCCACAATGGTTCCATTCAGAACCAAATGCCCAACAGCAACAGCACCTTCTATGCGCGCCTGATCGCTGACCATCAGGGTGGTGACCCCCCCAACCGCCAAGGACTCAACACTGCCGCGGACCTCGCCATCGATTCGCAAACCGCCGCTGAAACGAACCTTGCCTTCCACGGTTGTTCCAACACCGATCAAACTATCGATTCGCGCTTGAGAGCCTCCCTGCACCTTCTTTCCAAACATTATATTTCTCCGGCTTACTGTGAGCACAAAGGCACACCCCGCACTCAAAACTCCATTCTTTGCGATGCAACAACCTTACCATTCTGCAACAGCGAAGCGTCCACAGACAAAAGGACAGCCCCTTCGGGCAATTCAAACCAGCCCTCCCTTCTGAGAAAGTGCCGAATTTCCACTCCACCAGATACAGGCTGCCTACGCTCGACTCCTACGGCGTCCTTGAAAATTGCCACAACATCGTATTTGCCTTGAAAAACCACCCCTCTGCGCGCCGGCTGATAGGCGAAAAGCAATCGATACCGATACCTTCCTCCGGTATCCGGCTTGACCCGCAAGCTCTCTATCCTCACAGCCGACTCTTGGCCCATCACGGGTATCAAGCGCTCAAAGATCAACATATCTTCTTTGAGCGCAGCATTCTCGGCCTCCAGCTCAGCAAGCCTTGCGGCAAGCTGTCGCTGTGCAGCGCGCTCCATACTGACCGCGCTTTGCCCCGTTCCTGCTGACGAACGCAGAGCAACCAACTCCGCCTGCTGGGAATTCAAGCGCTCATTCAATTCGGCCAAACGCTCACTCTCCCCCAAGCGCCCCGAATACAGCGACCAAAATATGAATCCCAGAAGGAGCAGCATAATCGCCGCACCGAGCATTTGCCATTTGGGCGGCACAGCAGTCCTGACAACCACTCGCGGGGCAGCAATACCAAAGCGACTTCTGAATCGCTTCAAACGCAAACTTACAGCAGGAGAGGGCATCTGATCGCAGTGGAGTAGCAAAACGACGGGCACTGCGATTTTGCCACAGTACCCACCACGCTGCTAAGACAAGCCTTCGCAAAAAAAAAGCCGCCCGAAGGCGGCTTTCTGAGAGAACTCAGCGCTTGGAGAATTGCTTCCGGCGACGCGCCTTGTGGAAACCAACCTTTTTGCGCTCCACTTCGCGAGCATCACGGGTAACGAAACCAGCTTTCGAGAGCGCCGGCTTCAGTGCCGCATCGAACTCGATCAACGCGCGAGTGATTCCGTGCCGGACCGCACCGGCCTGGCCAGACTCACCACCACCTGTGACATTGACCTTGATGTCGAAACCACTGAGTTGTTCAACCAGCGCCAAAGGCTGACGAACGATCATACGACCCGTTTCACGGGAGAAAAACTGATCAACCGGCTTGCCATTAACCATGATCACGCCAGAACCACGCTTCATGAAAACGCGAGCAACGGCGCTCTTGCGACGACCAGTGCCGTAAAAGTAAGCTTCTGCCATGTTACCCCCTTAGATATCCAGCGCTTTCGGCTGCTGAGCGGTATGAGGATGTTGATCACCAGCGTAGCACTTCAGCTTCTTCAACATGGCATAACCCAGCGGCCCCTTGGGCAGCATGCCCTTAACAGCCTTCTCCAGGGCACGCCCGGGAAAACGCTGTTGCATCTTCTTGAAACTAGTCTCGTAAATACCACCCGGATAACCAGAATGGCGATAGTACTTTTTGTCCTCCGCCTTATTGCCCGTGACGGCAATCTTTTCGACATTGGTAACAACGATGAAATCACCGGTATCAACGTGCGGAGTATAAATAGCCTTGTGCTTGCCACGCAGACGACGGGCAATTTCGGTTGCGAGGCGGCCGAGCACCTTGTCTGTGGCGTCTACCACAAACCACTCGCGCTTCACCTCATGTGGCTTGGCGGAAAACGTTTTCATGTGTGTGCCGTCCTGAAAAATGGGC
>NZ_QKAP01000079.1 GCF_003247215.1 Malonomonas rubra
CAGGGGAGGGAGCGTTGTAGACCCCGCCTGTCTCAGCGTGATTGAGGGAGGATGGACAGGAGCCGTGTACGAGGCCCGTACGCACGGTTCTGTGAGAGGGATGAGGTGGGTATTGATCAACCCACCTCACCCTACTCGATTGCAAGGAAGAGTGGGCCGATTCAAGTTTTCGCCACCCGGAGAGAAAAGCACAATTTGATCGGGGTCTGTGGTTTTCTGCGGTAGGATTCCGGTTTTTAGACCTCGAAATGAGTGGATGTGGGATGCTAAGAAATCGACAGCTTGTTGATACTGCTTTGCAAGAGGGCGCGAATTTCTTTTCCATCAGCCATGGTCAAGGCCTTTTGGGCGACCTGCTCCGCTTCGTTTGTGTCGAGCAGACCGATGAATTCTTTCAAGCGTGGGATGTATGGAGCGGAGATGGAGAATTGATTGATGCCGATACCGATCAACATCTTTAAACAAACTGGGTCGGTTGCCATCTCTCCGCACAGACAGATGTCTATGTTGTGCTCCCTGGCCACAGCTGCCAGATACTCCAGCGAAAGCAAAACTGCCGGATGGAGTGGGTCATAATATTTTTCCACCAAAACGTTGCCGCGGTCGGCGGCAAGCAGGTATTGAACCAAGTCGTTGGTGCCAAGGGCAAAGAAGTCGACCTCTTTCGCCAGATGGGGGGCAAGGCGTACCGCGGCGGGAACTTCGATCATTGCTCCGATCGGTACGTCGGGAGCAAAAGGAATGTCCAGTCGCTCCAAATTGATTTTTGCATCGTTGATGATTTCTTTGCAGGTGCGGATTTCCTCGATGTTGGAGATCATCGGGAAAAGCAGGCGGATCGGACCGTGGATAGCGGCCATCAGAATCGATTCAATCTGAGTTTGGAAAATTTCCCGGTTGTCTAGACTGACTCGGACGGACCGCCACCCCATAAATGGATTGTCTTCGTGGGGGGGGGTAAAATAAGGTAGTGCTTTGTCTCCGCCGATATCGAGGGTGCGAATAGTGACGGGAGCGCCGTCAAACTCTTCGATGACCCGCTTGTAAAGTTGGTATTGATCTTCGCGCCCTGGAAAATTGCTGCGCGCCATGTAGGGGAACTCCGTGCGGTACAGGCCGACCCCTTCAGCACCATTGCGTCGAGCGATCGTGATGTCGCTGACTAAGCCAATGTTGGCGCGCAGTAAAATCCGCTGCCCGTCGCGGGTCTTTGCCGGGACGTCACGCAACTTGTCCAGCCGCTCTTTTTCCTGGATTCGATCATGCTCAAGGCGAAAATATTCGTCGAGGATCGAGTCGCTCGGATTGAGATAGATCGTTCCGGCGTTGGCATCGAGGATCAACTCGCTGTCAGGGACAATTTGTGACACCGCTCCTTTCACACCTATCAGCGCCGGGATACCAAGTGCTTTCGCCATTATCACTGAGTGAGAATTGGCCTCGTTCGATTCGATAACCATGCCGCGAATTAACTCATGGTCGAGAATCGCCATGTCGGATGGCAACAGGCGCTTGGCAACCAGGATGCCTGCATGGGTCAGGTGTAGTCCTTCCGTTTCCTGGCCGACCAGGTTGGCAAGCAACCGACGGCCTATATCCTCCATGTCCGCAGCCCGTTCGCGCAAATAGGCATCATCCATTTTGGCGAAGGCTTCAAGGTAGCCGCCGATAACCTTTTTCAGGGCATAGGGAGCGCTGTGTTCTTCTTCGATGCAATCATGGATACGTTCGATAAAGCCACGATCTTCAAGTATCATCAGGTGGGTATGAAATATCGCAGCATCTTCCTGGGTTAAGCGGTCAGCAACCTTCTTTTCAAGGAAGAGGGTCTGGATGCGGGTTTTGCGTAGCGCTTCATCCAGTTTTTTCAGTTCAACATCCGTGTCGACATCTTTTTCATCAAAGATATCGGCAAAGCCGAGCTGTTGATCGATCAGGTTGGCCCGCCCGGTAACTACACCAGGGTAGGCAATTTTGCCACGCAGAACTGTTTGTAGCTGTCCTGAGGGGGATTTTTCATGTTCCTCTGGGCCGATCGGGGGTTTGGGTTCTCCCAAGAACTGCTTGTAGTCGATGGTGTCAAGCAGCCGAGCATTGACGACGATCGAGGCAACCTGAAAGGCAATGGTTGTTAATGTGGAGAGTTCTTCATCAGTAAAACTGCGCGGTTCTCTGGTTTGTACGACCAATACGCCTACTGTCAGGCTGCGATCGAACAGAGGAATGCCAACAAAGGTGTGAAACTGCTCTTCTTTGGTTTCGGCGAAGTAGCGGTAGTGCGGATGGTTCTGTGGTTCTTCAAGGGCCAAAATCCGCTGCTCTTTTGCAACTTGTCCGGTTAGACCTTCGCCAATTTTCAGGCTGACAGTGCCAACGGAGGCAGGGTCAAGACCTTGGGTGGCACGCAGGCGCAGCGTTATTGCGTCATCGTCAAGCAGGTAAAGCGAGCAAACGTCTGAAGACGCGCGTTCAGCGACCAAGGCAACGATGTTGCTGAGGGTTTCATCCAAATCATGAGACTGCAGGATAAGTGCACTGATATCTTCAAGGGTGCTTAATCCGAGACTTCGATCCGTTTTTTTGTGCACTTTTGGTATCATGTGATGGCCATAAAGAGACGCATAAAATTAAAACTTTTATATTCTAGCCGAAAAATCTGTTTATTGCGAATTTAAAAAAAACGCCGTCAAGGGGAGAGAGGTCCTTGACGGCGGAAGAGGGATGTTTCTGGTCCGTTCGGGCGGGAACGGGATGAATCCCTATGCATTTCGTTTGATTATATACAACAAGTATGCCAGCTTTTTGTTTTTAAAAATTAGAACTGTAAATGGCTTGTTTCGTGGCTTTGTAATAGGTGTGCTTTTTGTACATGTGCCATTGGTGACACATGTAACGGGTGCTTTCAGCAGGATTGGCCTAATCGCCAACCCAATTTGGCAAAATGGCCATGTGTCACGGATGGCATATGTGTTTGTGGAATGTGCACATATTGACACATCAATTTATTTTTTGTCACGGTAGGCTTTGCAGTCGATGTTCTGTCTTTGCAGCATTCGGTAGAACGTTCTGCGGGGGATGCCGGCCAGTCGGGCGGCAGCAGAAACATTTCCAGTTGATTCGCGAAGAAAATGAATCAGGAGATCAGCTTCAATTTTGCTTGTCTGCTGGTCGCGTTGCTGGCGCAGTCCTGTTCCCGTAGCAGTCATTTCTCCTTGCTGCTTGCTCAGCAGTTGTCCGAAAATCACCGGAAGTTGCTCCAGGTGAATGATTTGGTCAGGGGATAAGACAACTGCTCTTTCAATGATATTTTGCAATTCTCTGATATTTCCCGGCCAGTGATAGCACATCAGCGCTTGTCTGGCATTGTCATCGATTTTGTGAATCGTTTTATTCAGCCTGCGGGCCGTGTGACTGAGAAAGTGGTCAACAAGGTGCTGTAGCGAGCTGAGACGATTGCGCAACGGAGGCAGGGTAATGGTGAAGACGTTGATCCGGTAAAACAGATCTTCGCGGAACCAGCCATCTACAATTCCTTCTTCCAGCTGTTTGTTGGTGGCGGCGATAACTCGGACATCAACCTTTATGGTTTTGTTGCTGCCGACCGGTTTGATTTCGCCGCTGTCAAGAACGCGCAACAACTCTGCTTGCAGTTTCGGGGTAATATCTCCTATTTCATCTAGAAAAATAGTTCCCCCGTCGGCTGCTTCGAACAGGCCTTTTTTGTTGTTAACGGCTCCGGTGAAAGACCCCTTTTTGTGTCCGAACAGTTCACTTTCCAACAAGCTGTCGGTCAGTGTGGTGCAGTTGACGGTCACCAGCGGTTTGTCGGCGCGCAGGCTGGCTTCATGAATCGCACGGGCGGTCAGTTCCTTACCCGTGCCGCTTTCGCCACGGATCAGAACCGAAGTTGGCGTCGGCCCGACCTGCTTGATCATATGTAGCACCCCTTGGGTTCGAGGGTCGCTGCCGATAATTTTGGTGCCGGCATATTCCTGGTCAAGGGCGCGCCGGGCAAGTTCATATTTTTGCTCCAGGTTGGTGCGATCCGCCTCAAGTCGGTTCATAGAATAGGGGAGGCACATGCGGATATCGGCCAAGCCCTGGTAAACGGCAATCGCATGCTCACGGCAGGTTTCGTAGCCGCAACTGGCACAGTTCAGCTCTTCTTGCTCGTTGTATTTCTCGGTTTCATTAAGAATCCGCCTGATCGCATCTCCACTGGGACGTTCCAGGTTGTGCTGTCGGTTGCTGAAGCTGCGTTCGAAGCTCAATTGATCGGGAACCTTCAGGTAATGCGCGGATGGCTGATAGGGGATCGTCTGTTTGCGGTAGTTGATGATCAGGTTGCGCTTGGAAAAGGAGGTAAGCCGGTTGGTACGGCCAGGGCCGCCGATACAGCCGCCGTTGCAAAAGCGGACATCGACATACTGGGGAGAGATTCGGCCGGCGGCCAGGTCAAGGATGACCTCGAGGCTGGCCTCTTCTCCTACTGTTGCGACAAAGTTGGGGTCAAGCCCGTTGTTGATGATACCGAAGTTGTTGAATGGTCCACCAAAAATGGAAAAGGTCCGTCCACTACTGGTCGGTAGCCCGGCGAAGGGGGATCTGTTGAGGCGATGCGGGTCTATTTTCCGTTCGGTGAGCATCCGGTTCAGTTCGCTGTAGGTCAGCACTGTGTCGATGGCGCCCCGAACCGATTCCGAGGATATTTCGAATTTTCCGCCGATGCAGGAACTGATATAGACCACTTTAACCTCTTCTTGGCGGTGTGCGCGGATAAAACGGCCGGTGGCAACCATCGGGGAGACGATCGGGACCAGATTCCTTAACAGGCGCGGATGGTGCCGCTCAATCAGATCGACAACGGTTGGGCAATGACTGGAGATCAACGGGTAATCGAGCTTTTTGTTGATCAGTTCGCGGTATTCTGTGGCGATCAGTTCGACCCCGGCGGTCCCTTCCAGAACCTCATCAAAGCCGAGCTTTTTTAATGCGGTGACCATCTGTGCCGGTTCGACATCATGAAAAAATGCTGGAAATGAGCAGCCGAGTACGGCAACGACCGGAACTTTGCCGTTAAGTAAATTCTCTGTTTTCTTGATCGCATCGGCAATGACTTTGGCCTTTTGTGAGCAGACGCGGATACATTTCCCGCAGCCGATACAGCGGTGATGGATTACCTCTGCCGCTTCTTGAAAAACGCCGATCGCCTTGGTTGGACACTTGCGTATGCAGGCATAGCATTTGCGGCAACGTTCTCGGATGGTCGTGATCGGACCAGTGTTTTTTGCTGTCGACATGGCACAACCCTTCGGTTAAAGACGGTGGATTGTGCCATCCGTGGCACAGGTTGTCAAGCTTGGATTCTGTAACGAAGAAATCGACCAACCTGCTCGTAATGATGGCAAGCGACAAGATGGCCGTTGCCGGTGTCTTGCAGGAGTGGTGCTTCTTGATGGCAGAGCTGATCGGCATACGGGCAGCGTGGATGAAAATAGCATCCGCTTGGAGGCGAGACCGGAGATGGGATTTCTCCAGAAAGCGGGGTTGGCCTTGCTTGCTCCGGATCGGGTATTGGGACTGCATTCAGCAGCGCTTCTGAATATGGATGGCGTGGTGCCCGGTACAATTCTGTGGCGCTGGTCAGCTCGACTATTTTCCCCAGGTACATGACTGCAATCCGGTTGCTGACATGTTCGATGACCGCAAGGTCATGGGCGATGAACAGATAGCTGAGATTGTTTTCCTGTTGGATCTTGCGCAGCAGGTTGAGAATCTGCGCCTGCACTGAAAGATCGAGGGCTGAAACTGGCTCGTCGGCAACAATCACCTGTGGTTGAACAGCCAGTGCCCGGGCGATGCCGACCCGCTGACGCTGACCGCCGGAAAATTCATGCGGGTAGCGTTGCTGGTGGTCAGCAGTCAAACCGACTTTCTCGAGCAGTTGCACGACATGTTCACGGATCTGCCTTCCTGGTGCCAGCTTATGGATGATAAAGGGTTCACTCAGAATCTCGCCAACCGTCATTCTCGGATTGAGCGAGGAGAAGGGATCCTGAAAAATCATCTGTAATTGGCGACGATAGGGGCGCATCTGGCGGGGGGAGAGGCCGGTTAAATCGGTGCCGTCAAACAGAACTTGACCCTGCTCTGCCTGCAGCAGTTGCAAAATCAGTTTGCCGGTGGTCGATTTGCCGCAGCCGGATTCGCCGACCAATCCAAGGGTTTCCCCAGCTTCCAACGAAAAGGAGACATCGTCAACCGCGACCAGTCGTTGCCGTTTGCCGCCGAGCGAATCGGTGGTGCGAAAGCTTTTACGTAAATTGCGCACCTCAAGCAGCGCCATGATCAATATCTCCAGCAACGAACCCAATGATCCGGTTCGATCTCAAGTAGTTGCGGCGCATGATGTCCGCAGGGGGCAGAGGGGGCATCGCAGCGGTCGATGAACAGACAACCTTCGTGATGCTCCCGCAGGTTCGGTAGCTGCCCGGCAATGGTTTTCAGCGCTTCTTTGTTTCCCAGCTTCGGAATACAAGCGAGCAGACCTTGGGTATAAGGATGTAGCGGGTTGTCGAACAGCGTGGCGACCGGACCGCTCTCAACGATTTTCCCGGCATACATGATCGCCAGTTTGTCGGCATTGCTGGCGACTACACCGAGGTCGTGGCTGATCAGCAGAGTGGCCATCTGTCGCTCTTCTTTAAGTTGACAAAGCAGATCCATAATCTGGGCCTGGATGGTGACGTCAAGGGCCGTCGTTGGTTCGTCGGCAATCAATAACTGCGGGTCGCACGCCAGGGCCATGGCGATCATCACCCGCTGGCGTTGCCCGCCGGAGAGTTGATGTGGGTAGTCACGCAGCCGGTGTCGCGAGTCGGAGATGCCGACCTGCTCGAGCAGTTGGGCTGCTTTATAGAGGGCATCTCGATCGCTCAGACCTTCGTGCAGGCGAAGCACCTCGGCAATCTGTTCGCCGATGCGCAGCACCGGGTTGAGGGAGGTCATAGGTTCCTGGAAAATCATCGAGATTTCGTTGCCGCGGATGCGGCGTATCTCGATTTCCGGCAGGTGCAGCATGTCGTGTCCCGAAAGCTCTATTTCTCCACCGACGACTCGACCCGGTTCTGGTAACAATCTCAACAGCGAGAGGGCGGTCATCGATTTGCCACAGCCTGACTCGCCGACCAGTGCCAGAGTTTCCCCCTTATCGATGGAAAAGCTGACATCATCGACCGCTTTGACCAGTCCAGAACGGGTGAAGAAATAACTTTGCAGATTTCGAACATCAAGAAGTGGTGACATCGGTATCCTGTATCGGCAGCAGTTTCTCCATTGTGTACACGCTGCAGCGGCAATGGTCAAGTATCGATCCCTTTGCAAACACTCTGCTGCGTGTTAACATCGCGCACCTTTATTTGCCAAGACGAGGAATTAACCTGTATGACAGAAGTTGCAACACCAGAAATCGCACTATTGTTGGCCAAGGAAACCGGCTTAAAAATAAATCAGGTTGCTCAAACGGTTGACCTGTTGGAAGGAGGGGCGACGGTTCCTTTTATTGCCCGCTACCGGAAAGAGGTGACCGGCGAATTGGACGAAGTGCAGATCCGGCAGCTGCAAGAACGCCTGATTTATCATAAGGAACTGAACGAACGGCGCATAACGATTCTCAAGACGATTGAAGAGCAGGGGAAGCTGACAGCCGAATTGCGCTCCAGAATTCTCGCCTGTAAGCAGAAAACAGAACTGGAAGACCTGTATCTGCCTTACAAGCCGAAGCGGCGAACCAAAGCGACCATCTCCCGTGAGCAAGGACTTGAGCCGCTGGCTGAACAGCTGTTGACGGCAACCGAAGAAGTCGATTCGGAGCAATTGGCAACAGCATTTATTGATGCTGAAAAGGAAATTTGTGATAGCGCGGCGGCTTTGGAGGGGGCTGGTTATATCCTGGCCGAGCAGTTTTCCGATAATGCCGATGCCAGGGCGCTGGTCCGTGAGTTGACCTGGCAGAAGGGCGAGTTTCGTTCGCAGCCGGTGCGCGGTAAAGAGGGTACCGTCAGCAAATACGAAATGTACTACGATTATAACGAGCCGATCAGGCAAGTGCCATCACACCGGATGCTGGCGATGCGACGTGGTGAGAAAGAAGAGGTGTTGCGGCTGTCGATCTTTGCGCCGGAGGAAGAGATCTTGCAGCGACTCGACAAATTGCTGATACCGACCGATAGCGGCTGCCGCAAGTGGCTGCAAGCGGTGATCGTGGATGCTTACCATCGGTTGCTTGCGCCATCGATTGAAGTAGAGTTGCGCTTGCAGGCGAAAAAAGAGGCTGATAATGAAGCGATCCGGGTCTTCGCCGAGAACCTGCGCAACCTTTTGCTGGCAGCCCCGGCCGGTAGCCGCCGGGTGTTGGGAGTCGATCCTGGCTTGCGGACCGGTTCCAAGCTGGCGGTTGTCGATGAAACCGGTAAGTTTTTGGAGCATGTCACTATCTACCCACATGCCGGCAGCGGCCGGGTTGAGACGGCCAAACAGGAAATTTTGCGCCTGCTGCAAAACCACCAGGCCGAAATGGTCGCCATCGGCAACGGCACCGCCGGGCGGGAAATGGACCAGTTTGTCCGTCAAACCATCAAAGAGGTTGGGCTGAAACTGCCGGTGGTGATGGTCAGCGAGTCTGGGGCCAGTGTCTATTCGGCGTCCGATATCGCCCGCGAAGAATTTCCCGACCTTGATCTGACTGTTCGTGGGGCCATCTCTATTGCCCGGCGCTTGCAGGATCCGCTTGCCGAGCTGGTCAAAGTCGACCCGAAGAGTATTGGCGTCGGGCAATACCAGCATGATGTCAGTCAGACCGCGCTGAAAAAGGCGCTCGATGAAGTTGTCGAATCCTGTGTTAACTATGTTGGTGTTGATCTAAATACTGCCAGTTGGGCGCTTCTTAGCTTTGTTTCCGGAATTGGTGAGTCTTTGGCCAAGTCGATCATTCGCCAGCGTGATGTGCAAGGTTCGTTTGTCAGCCGGAAACAGCTTCTCGATGTGCCGCGCTTCGGGCAGAAAGCGTTTGAGCAGTCCGCCGGTTTTCTGCGTATCCGCAACGGAGAACAGCCGCTTGATAATACCGCCGTCCATCCGGAGCGGTATGCGCTGGTCGAGCAGATGGCCGCCGATGTCGGTGTGTCGTTGCCACAGTTGATCGCCGAAGCAGGTCTGCTCGGCAAGCTCGATTTGAACCGGTATGTTAGTGTCGAGGTCGGTTTGCCGACCCTACAGGATATTTTGGCCGAATTGAAAAAGCCGGGCCGTGACCCGCGCGAAACCTTTACCACCTCGTCCTTCCGGGAAGATGTCACTGAAGTGAGCGACCTGCAGATGGGGATGCGGCTGAACGGTATAGTGACAAATGTTGCAGCCTTCGGGGCCTTTGTCGATATTGGTGTACATCAGGATGGGTTGGTCCACATCAGCCAACTGGCCGATCGTTTTGTAAAGGATCCGAACCAAGTGGTCAAGGTAGGTCAGCAGGTGCAGGTCCGGGTACTGGAAGTTGATCTGCAGCGCAAGCGGATTTCACTGAGTATGAAAGCGGAGTCGGGTGACGCCCCCGAGATCCCCCAGCGTCAGAAGCCGCAAGCAGTGAAAAAACTTGACAGCAAACCGAAGATGAACGATCTTGCGGCGGCTTTTGCCAAGTCGGGATTCAAGGTCAAAAAATAGTCGTGCGGCGTGCTCCTTTCTCTTCGAGAAAGGGAGGCTGCTGGATCAGGGGGGGGATGGGCATGATTTCTCCCCAGCGACTGACAAATATGGTATATGTGGCCGCCGAGGGAACTTTTATGGAAACGAAACGCGTTGATTTACATATCCACTCAACATGCTCCGATGGGTACTTTTCTCCAGAAGAACTGGTCGAAAAGGCGCTTGAAGCCGGTTTGTCAGCAATTTCTATTGCTGACCACGACAATGTTGATGGGATCGCGGTGGCACAGAAGCTGGGAGCTGAAAAGGGTCTTGAAGTGTTGGCCGGCGTTGAGTTGTCGACTCAGTGGTACGAATATTACGATATGCACCTGCTCGGTTACGGGTTCGATCCCCAGGATCCATACCTGAACCGCGAATTGAGCGAGTTTCAGGAGTTTCGGGCCGGGCGCAACCGGCAGATCATCGATCGGGTCAACGAAAAGCTGGCCGGGGAAGGGCGGGCGCCGCTCGATCCGCAGGCGGTTCGCCGGCTGGCCGGGGGGACAATCGGCAGACCGCATATTGCACAGGCGCTGCGAGCGGCCGGTTATGTCGCCGATAACGAAGAGGCCTTCAACCGCTATTTGGTGCCTTGCAATGTGCCGAAGCGCTATTTTCCGGTCGATGAAGCGATCCGGCTGATTCAGCAAAGTGGCGGGGTCGCCGTGTTGGCGCACCCGCCATATATTACCCGCGAACGGCGCTTGCTGGAAAAGCTGGTCGTCGAGCTGGTTGGCCTCGGTCTTGACGGCATCGAGGTGTACAATAATGGTTCCAACATGGAAGATACCGACTGGTTGATCAAACTGGCCCGAGAACACGAACTGATCATAACCGGTGGCTCCGATTTTCACGGCGATCCCGGCTCGAACATCGAAATCGGCAGTGGATTTCGGGAAATGAAGGTTCCCTATCGTTGCGTCGATGAAATTAAGTCTGCACTGCGTAAACGGCAGCTTTAGTAATTAACTTCCTTCCGAATATCAATTTAGCGATTTTTCCACACTGGCGGGCGTTTTTCCAAAAATGCGTCCATCCCTTCTTTCTGATCCTCGGTTGAGAAACAGAGTCCGAACAGCTCTGCTTCGTAGGCGAAGGCCTTTTGGCTCTCCATCTCGATTCCTTTGTCGACCGCTTCCTTGACCAGCCGGACGGCGACCTGCGGTTTCGCGGCGATCTTTTCTGCCATTTGCTTCGCGGTTTTCAGGAGATCGGCTTGTGGGACTGCATGATTTGCCAACCCCAACTGGACAGCTTCTGCGGCGTTGATCATTTCTCCGGTGAACATCAGTTCCTTGGCCTTGCCCTTGCCGATCAGTCGCGGCAACCTCTGGGTACCGGCCCAGCCGGGGATGATGCCGAGGTTAATTTCCGGCTGGCCGAATTTGGCGTTGTCCGAGGCGATCCGGATGTCACAGGCCATCGCTAGCTCGCAACCGCCGCCGAGGGCATATCCGTTAATCGCACCGATCACGACCTTGGCGCCATATTCGATATTGTTGAACACTTGCTGCGCTTGGCGGGCGACTTGGCGCGCTTCGAGCGGGTTGAGGGGCTGCATCACGGAGATATCGCCGCCGGCGACAAATGCCTTCTCACCCGCACCGGTTATGATAATCACCTTGACCTCGGGGTTTTCCTGAAGCGCGGCGATCGCTTGGCTCAGCTCATCTAGGGTCTGTGGGTTAAGGGAATTCAAAGCTTTTGGGCGGTTGATCGTTAATAGGGCAACCTGGTTTTCGATTTCAAGCAGCAAGTTCGCGTAGGTCATTTTATTCCTCCTGTTGTGCCAGTTTGCGCTTTGTTTTAGCAGTCGGCTGCGCATTCGTTGGGTCATCTGGCCAAGGATGTTTCGGGTAGCGGCCTTTCATCTCTTTTTGCACTTCCGGATAACTTTGCTCCCAAAAGTGTCTCAAATCCTGCGTAATTTGCAAGGGGCGGCCGGCGGGTGAAAGAAGATGAATCACTACCGGGACCTGACCGCCAGCGACCTTCGGTGAATCGTTCTGACCGAACATCTCCTGCAGCTTGACCGCCAGTACCGGCGGATTGTCGAGGGGATATTGCAAACTGATCTTCGAGCCGCTCGGGACAGCCAATTTTTCCGGGGCGAGTTTCTCCAGTTGTTGCAACTGGTGCCAGTCGAGCTGACTGCGGATTGCCGTAAGCAGGTCGATTTTTTTCAGGTCGTTGCGGTTGCGGCTGTCGCCGAGAAAAGGGAGTAGCCAGTCTTCAAGGCTATTGAGCAAGGACTGCTCTGAGACATCGGGCCAATCTTGCGGAAACTGGCTGTGCAGAAAGCGCAGGCGCTGGCAAAAGGCTTGCGTCTGTTTGTTGATATCAAGTAGCTGCAGTCCTTCGCTACGCACAGCAGAGAGAACCGCTTGCTGGATGTCTGCCTGGGGGGCTTTCCCCTGACGCTGGTTGATAACCAGTTCGCCAATCCGTTGCTGCTCGCAGGTGATCACCCGGCCCTCTTTGGCATCCCAAAAGCAGTGCTGTTGCCACGGTAATTGCGGAAAAAGTTTGCACAGTGTTTCCGCTGTGACAGCATTAGCCAAACTGATTTCCGCTTCGCCCGAATTTTTCGAACGCATATCAACAGCGATAAGAAAGTCAGGGAATTGCAGGGCGGATTTGTTTCCCAGCAGCGCTCCTTGGCCGGAACTGAGCAGATAATTTTTTGATCCGGGTTGGCGAGGTTTGCCGATGCGGTCCGGGTAGGCTGTTGCGAGCAGGGTGGCCAGCTGCTCTGTTGTTGCGCTTTCTGCCGGTCCGTTGAATTTGAAATAACGACGCCAGTAACGGCAGGCACGGGCGATGGCGGAAAATTCTTTGGAATGCGGATGCCGCCAGTAGGCTTCCAGCCGATCGAGCAGGTCGCTGTCGCTCTGTTTGTTGGCTGTTTTAGTGAACCATGGGTCGGGCTCGCTCAGCAGGGCGACCAGATCGCAGCCGAGTCCCAATAGATGTTGTTCCTTTGCAGCGATCAACAGCCTGCCCAGACGTGGGTGGACCGGCAACTTTGCCACTCGGGTGCCGATGTCGTTCAACTGCTGGTGTTGGTCGATGAGGCCGAGCAGTTCAAGCAGTTTGAGCCCTTGCTGCCACGCGGTAGGGCTGGGGGGATCGAGCCAGAACAGCTGGCCCGGTTCCTTGACGCCCCATGCCAGAAGGTCGAGAGCCAGTGGCGCCAGATCTGCGGCTCTGATCTCTGGCGGGGTGAAGGGGAGCAACGCCTGCTGCAACCCTTCGCTCCAGAGCCGATAACTGTGGCCGGGGCCGAGTCGTCCGGCGCGTCCGCTACGCTGTGCACTGCTGGCTTGCGAGATCCTTCCCAGCTTCAGTCGGGTAATGCCGGTGCCTGTGTCGAAAAGGGGCTGGCGACTGTAACCGCTGTCGATCACGACGCTTATCCCTTCGATGGTTAAACTGGTTTCCGCAATGTTTGTCGTCAGAACGATTTTTCTTGTTGGGGCCGGAAGAATCGCTTTTTGCTGTTCCGCAAAAGGCAGTTTTCCGTAAAGCGGACAGACCATGACATCTGTCAGATTAGCAAGCTGCTGATGACAACGGGAAATTTCCGCTTCTCCTGGCAGGAAGACTAAGAGATCGCCAGTCCTCTCGTGAAGCGCGCGGTGTATTGCTGCCCGGCACGACTCGATCAGTGACCATTGCTGCTTGCCGGGGAGGTATTCGATTTTGACCGGATGGCTGCGTCCTTCACTGGTCAAGATTGGTGCCTGCAGTTTCTCGGCAAGGGGAGCGGCATCGAGGGTAGCCGACATGATCAGGATGCGCAGATCGTCGCGCAGACCGGTTTGTGCATCGTGGCAGAGGGCCAGCGCCAAGTCGGATTGAAGATTGCGTTCGTGAAATTCATCGAAAATAACCAGCCCCACGCCGTCAAGCTCGGGATCATTTTGCAGACGTCGGGTCAGAATCCCTTCGGTCAGCACTTCGAGCCGGGTGGTCGCCGAATGTTTGCGCTCATAGCGGATGCTGTAACCGATCTTTTGTCCGACAGCTTCACCACAGAGTTGGGCCATGTAGCGTGCTGCGTTGCTGGCCGCCAGACGACGCGGCTCAAGCATCAGGATCGATTTTCCGGCCAGCCACTCTGATTCGAGCAGAAACAGGGGAACCCGGGTTGTTTTACCCGCACCGGGCGGTGCCTGCAAAACGACTGTAGAATTTGTTGTGAACAGCTGTGCAAGCTGCGGCAGGAGAGTGTAGATCGGGGCATCTGACATGGTTGAATTTCTTTACGTCTATTAGGTTCGCTCTGTCGGCGAAGGTTTATGTATCATCCTGTTGTCTGTGGCAGAGGTCTCGCTTTAATGGTTAATTACGAATCTGTTCACGGCAGTGTCAATCTGTGCTGCAGTGATATTGCCGAACGCAAGGCGCAGATACGCATCCATTCCCGGCCCGAACGCTTCTCCCGGCAAACAAATCAGATTGGCTTGCTCTGCAAGCTTTCTAGCAACCTGGCGGGCGGTCAGTTCCGGCCATGGATGCTTGATCCAGGCAAAAAAAGAACCGCTGGCAACGATTTCGAAGGGGATATCGGCAGATGAGAATTTATCCCGAAACAGGTCATGTCGTTTACGCATCAAAGCAGCGTTGTTATCGACCCAGGCATCCAGGTGCTGGCAGCCGAACCGCAATGCTGATTGCGCTGTGCGTGGTTGGCAAACCGCCATGGTGTCTTGTACCTTCAACGCTTGTGTGATGAGATCCTCACTGGCGATCAGGGCACCGCAACGTAAACCGGTTAACGAAAAGGTTTTTCCGAAAGAGGCGATCTGGACGAAGTGTTGCGGCCAGTCGGTTCTGGTGAAAAGCGCGTGCGGGGGGGCATCGACGAAGGCGTTGTAGGTTTCATCCAGGACCAGGCAGAGGTTTCTTTCCCGGGCCAGGAGAAACAGCTCCTCGATCTGATCTGACGGGATAACCGCTCCGGTCGGGTTGCTCGGTGTCACCAGTAGGATTGCCCTGGTTTTTTCGGTGATCAGCCCGGCGATGACATCGGTTGCTGGCAGCCCTCCGCGCTCTGGTTCGAAAGGGGCAAAGACCGGCTTTATTCCGAGGGCCTGCAATCCCATCGGATGGTCGAAATAGGCCGGTAGCTGGACGATGACTTCATCATTCGGTTCACAGAGGCAGGTCATGGCAAGCCAGAAGGCTTGGCTGGCGCCGATGGTAAGGCAGAGTTGTGCATTGCTTGGCGCGCCAAGATAGCGACGCCGATACCAGTCGCAAACCGCTTCCCTGACCTCCGGCAACCCTTCGTCTGGGCTGTATTTAAAGGTTTGCTCATCTTCCAAGCTGTTTTTCAGATGCTCGATCAGTTCCCTTGGAGGTGGATAGCTGGGGATCGCCTGGCAGAGGTCGACCAGCGGTTTTTCGTCGGGAAAACTGCGGTTGGCGATCCAGCTTTTTACTTCGGTGATCGGCGGTGGTTGAATCGCTCGGATGTGGTTGGCAAGCTGCATCTTCAATCAGGCCCGCCGAATGACTTCAACCAACAGTTCGGCTACTTTGCACATGTCATCGACGCTGACCTGCTCATTGATGGTGTGGACTTTGGCCATGCCGGTCGCCATGATGACCATATCGATCCCCTGACCGTTGTAGATGTTGGCATCCGAACCGCCACCGGCAGCTTTGATCTGTTGTGGACGGTTCAGTGCGTCCCCGGCTTCGCGAATGATTTTCAGGATCGGCGCCTCCTCCGCCACTTGCATCAGTGGAAAGTCCTCCACCAATTCCAGTGCGATTGAGGCACGCTTGCTGCTCCCGTCAATGTAGATGGTTGCTTTGTCGACCTCTTCCTCCAGCGCTTTGACAATCTGTTCCGTTTGTTTGCGAAGTTTGTCGGCATCGTGGCTGCGGACTTCCCCTCGCAGAGTGACCAATCGGGGAACGATGTTTGATGCCAACCCGCCTTCGATGGTACCGATATTGGCGGTGGTTTCATGGTCGATACGACCGAGTTCCATTTTGGCGATCGCTTTGCTGGCGATCTCGATAGAGGAAACTCCCTGCTCCGGGCAGACCCCGGCATGAGCCTCGTGGCCGAAAATATCTGCCTTGAAACGGTTCGCGGCCGGAGCCCGATTGATCACGATATCGACCCCGGTAGTATCGAGAGCGATTCCCTGTTTGGCTGTAAGTCTGGAAAAATCGAGATTCTTGGCTCCGAGCAAGCCTTGCTCTTCGCAGACCGTGACAACTATTTCCAGTGAAGTGTGGGGGATCTGTTGTTCGCGCAATACTTCAATCGCTTCAATCGCTTCGACGATTCCAGATTTGTCGTCAGCGCCGAGGATTGTATCGCCGGCGCTGGTAAAGATGCCGTTATTCAGGACCGGCTTGACGTTTTTTGCCGGAGTCACGGTATCCATGTGGACGGAAATTAATAGCGGCCCACCTGTCTTGGTGCCAGGAATGCGGGCAATCAAGTTGCCGGTTTCACTGCCGATTTTGGTTCCAACGCTGTCTAACTCAACCGTTGCTCCAAGCCCTTCCAGCCGATCGGCTAAATACTCGGCAATCCTCCCTTCATGATAGGAGGGACTGTCGATGCCTGCCAAGGTGGCGAATTCGTCGATAATCCGTTGTCTGTTGATCATGTGGTGTCCTTTTTGGTCTTTAGCGAAGATTGCCCGCTATGTTAACCGGAAGTGTGGAAGCTGGCAATAATTTCAGCCCTCTGTTTTCTGGACAGATCGTGTCGGGAAATGCTATTGTCTGCTAATTCGAGCTTTTTATCTAACAGTATTTATTAAGGGTTTTTGTTGCAAAAACCCGCGCGGTTTGTTCATGAGTCTGAATCACGATTTTCAACCACCTCGCAAAACCTTCACTTTCGCCCGTCGTCGCCGTGTCAGTAGCCGTTCTCTCCCGGTTGTTCTTGGACTTTTGTCGGTTCTGGTCGCAGTAGCCCTTTTTTTCAATAGTGGTTCTGCCCCTGAGCTCGAAGCGAGTACTCCCCCAGTTGCTACACCGACGGAAATAACCGCCGGCCAGACTCCAAAACCTGTGCTGCGTGAGGTTGAAAAGCAGGTTCAGTCGGGTGAGACGATCTCTGTGTTGCTTGGTGATTATTTTTCTCCGCAGGAAATTTACGAGCTGAATAAGCGCAGCAAAGAGGTATTTCCATTCACCAAAATCTGTGCCGGGCAACCTTATAAAATCTGCACCTCCGATGGGGCTTTCGACAGCTTTACCTATGAGATCGACGATCTGGAACAACTGGTGATTCAGCGTGAAGATGACGAGACCAGGATGGAAAAGGTACCGATCATCTATGATGTCGAACGTGAGTTGATACAGGGTGTCATCAAAACCAGCCTGTTCGATGCGGTCACTGAGATCGGTGAAGATTCAAAGCTGGCCATTGCTCTGGCGGATATTTTCGCCTGGGATATCGATTTTATCCTTGATCTGCGTGTTGGTGACACTTTTCAGGCTTTGGTGGAAAAACGCTTTCGGGAAGGGCAGCCGGCAGGTTACGGCCGCGTTCTGGCTGCCGAGTTTGTTAACCAGAAAAAGGTTTACCGAGCGTTTCATTTCGAGGACGAAGAGGGCCGCACCCAGTACTATGACGAAGATGGCAAAAATGTGCGCAAAGCGTTTTTGAAGGCACCGCTCTCCTTTACCCGGATATCTTCCGGATTTACCATGAAGCGCTTCCACCCGATCACTAATACCTGGAAGGCCCACCCGGCCATCGACTATGCCGCCCCGAAGGGAACGCCGATCAAAACGGTCGGTGATGGGACAATTAAGCGGATCGGCTACACGAAGGGGAACGGTAATTTTATCGAAGTACGGCACAGCAATGGTTATTCAACCCTTTATTTGCATATGACTGGTTTTGCCAGAGGCATGAAACGGGGCAAGAAGGTTAGCCAAGGACAGGTGATTGGCTATGTCGGCAGTACCGGTTTGGCAACCGGGCCGCACCTCTGTTTTCGCATGAAGTTAAATGGCGCCCCTGTCAACCCTGCGCGGATCAAGGTACCATCTTCCAAAGCGGTTGCCAGAGCGCAGATGGATCAATTTCGGGAGACAGCCGCTCCTTTTATCGCCCTGTTCGATGAAAAACGCCAAACCGAACAGATTGCTAAAAAGGACTTGCCGCCCGGCACTCCAGTTCTGGAGTCTGTGCAATGAACGGCTGGCATGGCCGGCTATTAAAGGTTGATCTGTCGCTAGGTCGAGCTTGGGAAGAAGCTCTGCCCGAGGGAATACTGCAGAATTATCTCGGTGGTCGTGGGCTTGGTGTCCGGCTGATGCGCGATTATTTCCACCTCGATCCATTCATTGCTGAAATCCCCATTATTTTTTCTGTTGGTCCCTTGTGCGGGACTCCGGCACCGACTGCCGCGCGCTTGGGGGTTGTCTCTCGGTCTCCCTTGACCGGCACCATCTACGATTGCTCCGCTGGTGGGCGGTTTGCTTGGCGTTTGAAGGCTGCTGGGTACGATGCGCTGAAGATCGTCGGCCAGAGCAATCAGCCGGTGGTTTTACAGATCGGTCCGCAAGGTGCGGAATTACTTCCCGCGAAGAAACTCTGGGGGCTGACAGTCGGCGAAACGGTGAGTGCCTTGTCCGCGTATGGCAGCGTCGCTGCCATCGGTCCGGCCGGAGAAAACCGGGTGCTCTACGCAAATATCATGATGGGCGAGGGGAACTCGGTTGGGCGAGGGGGGCTCGGTGCGGTGATGGGGGCCAAGCGTCTGAAGGCGATTGTCGTTGATGGCGACACCAAGACCGAGTTGGCCGATAAGGAGCGCTTTGACCATGCCCGCAAGGATGTGATCCGATTGTTCAAGGCCTCGCCGGTGATCTATGGCGATCTGGGGATCGCGCAATACGGAACACCTGCGCTGGTTGACCTGATGGCTCAGCGACGGATGGCGCCGACCGAGAACTTCCGCAAGACCTATTTTGAAGCTGCCGGGCAATATTCGGGGCCCGCGATTCGCAAAGAGTATCAGCCGAAAAACCATGGCTGCTATGGCTGTCCCATTCAATGCAAAAAGAGCACGCAGGACGGCATCCCGCTGCCCGAATATGAAACGGTCAATCATTTCGGAGCGCTCAATAATATCAAAGACCTGCGTACCATCGTCAATTCCAACAACCTCTGCAACCAGCTCGGGATGGATACCATCTCGGCGGCGGCAACTCTGTCGGCATGGGGAGAAGCGCGCGGTGAATTTCCGAGGGCGGAAGATATCGGTGAGTTGCTGCGAAAGATTGCCCATCGTCAGGGAGATGGAGACTTGTTGGCGGAAGGGGCTCAGCGAGTCGCGCTACGGCAGGG
>NZ_QKAP01000144.1 GCF_003247215.1 Malonomonas rubra
TCCTGCTCAATAATCTCAACACCGAATTTCTCGGCCACGGAAAGGTTGATTTCCTTAAGGCGAGAAGAAATGTTGTCGCTGAAGACCTTTTTTCTGTACTTGACGCATGCGACATAGTGGAACTGAAGACTGTATACCGAATGTACACCCTTGTCTGTTCTGTATCTCATGTTTATATAATCAGGTAGAACTGAACATTTTACAACAAAAAACATTTTCGCCTTTCATCCCCCACCTTTCGGAAGGAGACTTCCCGGCGAAGTGTTAAAGCAGCCGCAAAGGCCCGCCGCAAGAGGGGTGAACATACTTGCGCCCCTGATTCAGGCGCCTTACCCGGTGAAACTCGGCACCGCAATTTTGACAGACCGCTACCAGTTTGAGCCGTTGCCGATGCAACTGGTCGAGCGCCTCGCTGCGGCCGCAGCTTTTCACCGAGGTTCCGAGCGCTTTTGCCCAAGCCTGCCAGCTCGGCCCATGGGCACGCCGGAAGCGAATGGCAAATCGTGTGCTAAAATGATCACAGGCATGTGCGATCTCGTGCAGCAGGGTCTGTTTGAGGTTCTCCGGCTCCTGAGCGAACTGCAACCGGATGCAGAACGGCCGACCGTTCCGCGTGACGTAGCTGCCTAAGCGGCGGGTCGCCCGGCTACGCTGTATCGGCAAGGTAGCCAACCGATCAATCAGCCGCCTGCTTTTGCGCCCGGAAAAACAGTGAATATTTTCACAAATTTCTTCCCAAAGCCCTAACTCTTGGGCAAGACTGGCAACAGTCATAAAATTCCGCTACAAATAAGGAAAATGAGAAAATCCCGTTCGTTGACGTTCATCCTGAAATCATTTGCGAAGATAAGTCATGCTCGAAAAAAACTCAATCTCCATCGATCAGCTCGATTGGGTTGCCATTCCGATTCAACTGACAGATGGCCTGCAAAACCGCCCGCTGTCAAAGCGTCAGCTACGCATCTGGACCCTGGTGCTGCAGGCCCGGCAGATCCCCTGCCACAGTCAACGGCTGGAACACGGCTGGCTGCTGCTGGTGCCGACGCGCAGCTACCAGCAGGCGCTCGATGAATTGCAGGCATACGAAAAAGCCAACCGGAACTGGCCACCCCCGTTACCAGAACTCCCCCCGCAGCAGGATAACACCGTCACCACCATCTGGGTGTTGATCGCCCTCGCCCTATTCCATGTTTTGACGCAGAAACAGATCGATCTGCTCGGCCACTCACCGGTCAACTGGTACCAACTCGGCAATGCTGCTGCCGATCAGATTCTCGCCGGCCAGTGGTGGCGCGTAGTCACTGCCCTGACCCTGCATTCGGGTGGCATACACCTGGCCGGCAATATCATCATAGGCGGAATCTTCGTCAATCGTATCTGTCGGGATCTCGGGGCCGGCCTCGGTTGGAGCCTGGTGCTTGCCAGCGGCGCCAGCGGCAACCTGCTCAACGCCTTGATGCAAACCCCGGCCCATCGCTCGATCGGCGCCTCCACGGCGGTTTTCGGTGCTGTCGGATTACTGGCGACGATCAATATGCTGCGCTACCGAACCAGTTTACGTCACCGCTGGCCAATCCCACTTGCCGCAGCGCTCGCCCTGCTCGCCCTTCTCGGCGTCGGTGGAGAAAACACCGATATCGGCGCTCACCTTTTCGGTTTCGCCAGTGGCATTGCCCTCGGTTTGCTGGCTGCACTTTACCTGGACAAACGCCCCCCTCTTTCCCGGCGTTGGCAACGGGTTCTCGCTCTTGTCACGCTCTGCATAACAATTTTCTGCTGGTTTCTGGCACTTCGCTGACACTATCGGCAACCTACTTCCGCTTGTTTCCTACCACAAAATTTAAATGTTTCACAAAATACCATATTGTTGTTATTTATTGACAACGAAGGGAGAAAATGACCAGTCAACGACATTTTCTGCTGTTTGCCGTTATCCTCGCCCTGCTCAGGAGCTTTATCCTCTTCCTCTCTTAGGGAGCCGCCCGCTCGCACGAAAAAGATAATTCCATTTCCCTGGCCAATAAGGAAGCCTACACCGCCTGCTACAAAGACCTGGCGTTTCGCCACTGGGCTGCCGATCACGATGGGGTCTATGTGCCGGTTTCAGAAAAAACTCCGCCCACCCCCTACCTGAGCCATGTTCCCACCCGGGATATTTAACCCCCAACTGGAAAAACTGACCCTGATGAACCCGGCCTACATACTCCGGCAGATGATGTCCGATTATGAAAAGATGTATGGAACCAAAGGGATTATCACCGGCCTCAAGCAGCTGAATCCGATCAACAAACCGGATGCCTGGGGCGAAAACGCCCTGAAGGCACTGGAAAATCCAGAGATGAATGAGTTTTTTGAGGTCAAAACAGAGCCTGAAGGCACCTTTCTGCAACTGATCAGGCCAATGCACACCCAAGAAAGCTGCCTTAAATGCCACGCCATTCAGGGCTATAAAGTTGGCGACTTAGGCGGCGGGATCGGTGTCAGGGTAGCAATGGGAAGCTACCTGGATCTGGAACGGGAGACCCTTGATAACATTCGCAAGATGCTGATCATTTTTTGGCTTGCGGGCATGATCGCGATAGCGCTCTTCACCTTTTGGGGGCATAACCGGATCGTCAATGCAAACGCCATGCAACAGCAACTCATTCTTTCAAACAACAACTTCAGTAAAGTCTAGCCGAAATCAAAACGCTGCACGGGATATTGCCGATCTGCTCCTACTGTAAAAAATTCGGGATGACGAAGGAAGATGGAAACAGCTGGAAACCTATCCTCGCTCTCATTCGGAAGCAAGCTTTTCCCACGGCATCTGTCCCGAATGTTTCGAAAAGGAGAAAAAGAAACTTTCAGAAAGCTAAATAGAGCGATTATGGGAACGGCAGCTCCAACTGTAAAGGCTCTTCAGCAGGGAGGTCGCTGGTCAAGCCGGAAATCGTCAACCCCAGCAGCCGCACTGGTCGCTCCCCCGCTTCGGTTTTATCCAACAATTCTTCTGCCAGACACAGCATTTCAGCCGCCTGTTCGATCGGTTCATCCGAGTGAACGCCCTCGTTACCGTCTGGAAATCGGCATATTTCACCTTCAATGTCAGGGTCAGCCCACTGGTTTCCTTGGCCTGCAGCAGTCCCGCGACCCGCTCAGCCAAGTCGCCGATAATCGTCAGCATCTGGCCGCGATCAGCAATATCCTCCGACAGAGTCGTTTCCTTGCCGATCGACTTGCGCACTCGGTTTGGCTGCACCGGGCGCAGGTCGATCCCCCGGGCGATGCTGTAGTAATAACTACCTGCCTTGCCGAACAGTTGCTGCAGCTCTGCCAGCGAATGCCGCTTCAGATCTGCACCGGTCAGAATGCCCCGCTGCTGCATTTTCTTCTCGGTCACCCGGCCAATGCCATGAAAACGGCGCACCGGCAGACTGTCGATAACACCTTGCGCCTGCTCGGGCGTCACGACCGTCAAGCCATCCGGCTTCTTCATATCGGAAGCGAGCTTAGCGAGAAACTTGTTGTAGGAGACGCCCGCAGAAGCGGTCAGCCGAGTAGTCTGCCGGATT
This sequence comes from Malonomonas rubra, assembly GCF_003247215.1. Lineage (GTDB taxonomy): Bacteria > Desulfobacterota > Desulfuromonadia > Desulfuromonadales > Geopsychrobacteraceae > Malonomonas > Malonomonas rubra_A. The sequence goes on from NZ_QKAP01000144.1 coordinate 3,555, forward strand.
TTCTGCCGAATTTCCTGCGCCACCCAGGTGGCCGACTGAATGCCCGGCTTGTTCCCTGTAACATCGAGGTAGGCTTCATCAAGGGAAAGCGGCTCGACTAGGTCGGTGTATTGATGGAAGATCTCGCGGATCTGCACTGATACTGTCCGGTAAGCGTCAAAACGTGGTCGAACGAAGATTGCCTGCGGACAAAGTCGGTAGGCGCGGGCACAGGACATGGCTGAATGGATCCCGAAGCGGCGCGCCTCGTAGGAGCAGGTCGCCACCACCCCACGTCCTCCTGGATCGCCACCAACGATCACCGGTTTGTGCCGCAGCTGAGGGTTGTCACGCTGTTCGACCGACGCATAAAAGGCGTCCATGTCGATGTGGATGATTTTGCGTTGGCCGGACATCGAAAATAAAACTACCCCTTAACCACCGCCAACGGCTTCAGCCGAGCGACGATCTTGCCGATCCCAGCCTGTTCGACCACCGAAACCACATCGAGCACATCCTTGTACGCTTCTGAAATCTCCTCGGCCACGGTTGCCCGCGACGAGGCACGCACAATAATCCCCCGCTCGGCCAGTTCCGCTTCGATCTGGCGCCCACGGGCAAGTTTTTTCGCCTTTTGCCGCGACAGCACCCGCCCCGCCCCGTGGCAAGTGGAGCCGAAAGTTTCACCAAAACCGGCTTCGGTCCCAACCAGAACGTAGGAATAGCGCCCCATATCGCCCGGAATCAACACCGGCTGCCCGATGCTTCGATAGAGGGCCGGGGTCTCCGGGTGGCCCGGCGGAAATGCTCGTGTAGCCCCTTTCCGATGTACACAAAGACGACGCTTTTTCCCCTGATAATGATGGGTTTCGAACTTGGCGATATTATGACAGACGTCGTAAATTGTCGAAATGCGCAAGTCAGACGGTCCTTTGCTCAGCACATGCTCGAAGCTCTCGCGCACCCAGGCGGTGATCAGTTGCCGATTGGCAAACGCGAAATTAGCCGCCGCAGCCATCGCCGCCAGATATTCTTTGCCTTCCGGGCTGCTCAGCGGGGCGCAACAGAGCTGTCGGTCGGGCAGTTCAATACCATACTTCTTCGCGGCACGTTGCATCAGCTTGAGGTGATCGTCGCAGACCTGGTAGCCCAGCCCACGGCTGCCGGTGTGGATGGAAACAACCACCTGCCCCGGAAACAGGCCAAGCAGGTTGGCCGCCTGCTCATCACCAATCTCCTCAACCAGCTCAATTTCCAGGAAATGGTTACCCGACCCCAAAGTGCCGAGCTGGTTCCTCCCCCGCTCCAGCGCTCGATCGGAGAGCAAACCCGGATCGGCACCTTCGATGGCTCCCCCCGCCTCAATATGCTCAAGATCTTCGGCGCTTCCGAAGCCATTTTCCACCGCCCAGGCCGCCCCTTTTTTCAGCACCTTACGTTCCTCGGGGACACTCAATTTCAGGTCGCGCCGGTGTGAACCGACCCCGGAAGGAATATTGCGGTAAAGCTCATTGGCCAACGCTTCGATCCGCGGCCTGACCTCTTCGACACTGAGTCCGGAACGCAGCAGACGTACCCCGCAGTTGATGTCGTAACCGACCCCGCCGGGAGAAACAACGCCATCGTTCTCGTCAAACGCGGCCACCCCGCCAATCGGAAAACCGTACCCCCAGTGGATGTCGGGCATGGCGATGGAGGGACCGACAATGCCGGGAAGGGTAGCGACATTGCAGACCTGTTCGAGCGCTTTCTCGCGGCGCAGGTCGCGCATCATCTGGCGGCTAGCAAACACCAGCCCGTCGGTACGCATCGCACCCTGCCGAGGAATCCGCCAACGGCAGCTATCAATCTGTTCAACCTTGATATCGTTCATCCAGCCGTTCCTTTTTAAAGATCGACAAACACCTGTGCTCGCCAGCCATCAGTGTGTTCTTCCACCTTGATCTGATGATAGGTGATCGCTTTAACCTCCCGCTCAATGTCTATTTTTGTCGGGTCGACAACCTCCCCACGGAGCCGGGCCAGCAGGTTCCGCTCATCGATGCTCTCGATATCGATCTCAGCCGCCAGGAACAGTTCCGACTCGAACAGGTAGAGCAGCTCGCTCAGCCAGTTGACCAGCAGCTCCTCGCGATCTTCGGCGGTAATGCTAACGCGCCTTTCCTGCTGCAGAGAAATCGCGGAAGAGGTGATCACTTGCCGCAACCCAAAAGCGGTCTGTTGAAAAAGGTCGGCGAGACTCTCCCCCGCTGCCTCTATCCCAATATCCGCAGTATGCTCCAGCAACCGGAACCGGGCCATCTAGCTATTTAACCCATTCTTGATAAAGGTCAAGATTGAACCCAATCACGTAATCGTTGCCAACTCGGTAGGTCGGTGCCCGCAGGTTGCCGCTCGGTCCCATGACGCTTTTTAACACCGCCTCTTTTTCATCGCTTACAGCTTCAAACCGCTGCACCTTCTTCCCCTTGGCAACGGCAATCGAATCGGCTCCCTTGACCAACTCCCACGCCTGATCCACATCGATCTTCTGTTTGCGTGCATCGACCACTTCTGCCGCTTCCACCTTCACATTCTCAAGAAACTCTTGAGCATTTTTACAAGAGGTTCACCCTTTGCGCAGATAGGCCCAATCGATCTTCATCAGCATCCTCCCAATCCTTTGGATTTGAACTCAATTAAGTCATTAATAGCATAAGTACTGCAAATAAAAACAGGCCCGCCCCCTTTTCAGGAGACGGACCTGTATTCTTGTCCAAACGTGGCTAAATCGGTTTAGAGAATCTCGACAAGTTCAAGGTCAAAATTGAGATCTTTGCCCGCCATCGGATGATTGGCGTCCATCACGACCCCTTCTTCGGAGACCTCTTTAACAACCAGGAACAATGGCTGGCCATCCGGGGTCTCGGCTTGAAATTGCTGGCCGACCTCCGGCGTTACACCTTCGGCGAACTGGCTTTGATCGGTAGTGAAAACCATCTCTGGATTATAAGGGCCGTAAGCTTCCACCTCCGGGATCCGCACCTTTTTCGATTCGCCGATTTCCATCCCCATGATCGCCTGATCGAAACCCGGAATCACCTGCCCGGCCCCCAGTTCAAACTCGAGCGGTTGTGCTTCGCGCGAGGAATCGAACACCTGACCGTCATCGAAAGTTCCGGTGTAATGTACTTTGACTTTGTTTCCTGCTTCTGCAGCCATGAATTTCTCCTGAATGAATCCGTAAAAAAGAAAGGACGATAAAAATCGTCCAAAGCTAATTACCTCTTTACAGCAGACTTACATTGCTGGGCGATAAAATCAACCCATAAAGGGCGAATAAATTGACAATATCCAGAATGTGCTGATATGACTGGCCAACCAACAACGAGGCTAAATAAATTCAATTTCGCTAAAACAATTGCTGGTATTTGCACCTATCAATTGGTATAGTTTGACAGTTTTTGACAACAGTCGGAAAGGAGGAAAAAATGGTTAAGAATGAGGATCGGGAAAAGCGGATTGCCATCATGGCAATCAAGGAAAACACGCCGAAAAAAGTTGAAGCTGAAATTCTCAACCTGATTTCCAACGGCTACAAATTGAATGATTTGCGTAAATCGGGCTATTCAGAGCACCTAGCCAGGTAAACCGTATTTTAAGCAGTGGGATTTAGTCTGAAAACATATAGGGCCACTTGATCAAACGATTAAGTGGCCCATGTTTTTACCCAATCTTTTCCAAACTGAAGCTTGCGCCTGCTCAAACCTTTCGTTCCGGACGTTTACCAGAGCTTCCGGTCATTGCGGGTATGCAGTGAAAGCCAACGCAACGAGCGACGGCTGCGGAGGGAGAGACGGATTGCTTCCGGCTCATGATGAAAAAACCCGCACGCCGCATCAACAATCGCACGATACACATTCTTCATAGCGACACCTTTCTACCTGCTGAAAATGACTTGTCCTTGATCTGACAAGCCAATCGGAACAAAGAACTAAAAAGGCAAAGCCTGTGCCAATCTAGCCGCCAATTCTTCCTGGCAATAATTTCACTAGGTTACCCGTCAGCAATACGTTTGCAGGGGCCGGAACATAACCATTTTGGTTATTTGGCCAGTTTAATTTTGGTGCTTTGCCGAGTCTGACAAGATACTCTCCGGGCGTCATCGAGTGTCCGCTGGCGCTCATGGACAAACCATTACCCGACAATCTCAGTAATTCATTGCCTCCAGGTGCTCAACCCGCTCTTCGACCGGCGGGTGGGTTGAGAACAGTTTCAGCATCGAACCAGAAGGCAGTGGGTTGACGATGAACATATGCGAGGTTTCCGGTGTCGCGTCCTGCATCGGCCGAATGTGAACGTCGTTGTGCAGCTTGCGCAATGCGCTTGCCAGCGCCTGTGGCTTGCCGTAAATCTTGGCTCCCGAGGCATCGGCGAGAATCTCGCGAGAGCGGGAAACCGCCATCTGGATCAGCAGCGCCGCCAGCGAGGCGATAAAGGCCAACACCAACCCGCCGAGCAGACCGCCACCCTCGTCCTCATCGCCCTGGCCACCGCCGAAAATTGCCGACCACTGCAGCATATTGCCAAGCATGCCGATCGCCCCGGCAAAGGTCGCGGCAACGGTAAAAATCAGCGTGTCGCGGTTCTGCACATGGGTCAGTTCGTGAGCCATACCCCCCTCCGCTCTGCAGCAGTAAGCATCCGCATGATCCTTTCGGTGGCTGCTACTGCTGCGTTCTGCGGATTGCGGCCGGTGGCGGACGCATTCGAAGTTTCGGTCGGGAGAACGTAAACCTTCGGCATCGGTAACTGCGCCCGCTGCGTAAGCCGCACAACCATGCCGTAGAATTCTGGACAATCAGCAGACGTAACTTCTTCGGCGCGGTACATCTTGAGGACGATCTTGTCTGAATACCAGTAGCTGAAGAAGTTTATTGCGCCGGCAATGACAAAAGCGATCAGCATTCCGGAATGGCCGCCGATGGCGTTGCCCATAGCGACCAGACGTAGGGTGAGACAGGTGAGTAAAAATGCGGTTTTGATTCGATTCATTTCTTTTACCTCCGAAAATTGGTGCCACAGGTAAAAGAAAAAGACCTTTACCTGCAGCATGGTTAAATGCTCTGGTAAAGGTCTTGCTGATTTCGACTTTGTGTCGTAACCCCGCGTCCGGGTGGTTCAGCCACCGTAATGGCGAATCGCGGGCCGGTGATTTCTCCCGCCGGTTGCTACTCCCCTTTGGAGATGAGAGATTAGGAGGTTTGTTTTCTTCTATCAATAGAAACCGGAGGTCGCCAGTACTATTTTCTGCCACTTCAGCTTTAAAAGCCGACCGGTAGAAAAACTGATGTCGCCGCGCTTTGCACAACCTGGTTGATGACCCGGTCCCATTTGGTTGCGGCGATCTGCGCCATCATATCCTGGTGTGCGATCAGCTTGCCGAACAGCCGTTCATAACTCAAATTCGGTTCTTCGGCCGCGAGGCTGTTGGTCAACAGCAGGGGCTGGCCTTCCGCATCGAGGCGGCTTTTTAAGCGCCAAACCAGCACTTCTATATTGCGAGCGCTGTTGTAGAATTTTTGCGGATCAAGGTTGTCGAGGAGAAAAAACTCCGACAGATCGTTGTAGGAGCTGCGAAGCATCGTAATCAGACCGACCATCAGCGGGAAAACCCGGTCGCTTTGATATCCTGGCTCAAGGGCCAACAAAATCCCCTCGACTCCGCGCTTATGTTCGATCTCCGCAAAATCGAGAGCGCGGTCGCTGCTGAACAGCTGCTCCAACCGAGTCTCCAAACTGGCCTGCGGCTGTTTTTCCAATTCGCGCGGGTTCCGTTTATACAGCTTGATTGCCAGTTCCTTGAGCAGCGCTTCAACTTGTTCGATATGCGCATCAGCCACCATATCGATATCCGACTTCATCAATTGAGCCAGTTTTGGCGACGAGCCATTACAACCGGGGAGGAAAAACAGCAGGAAGAGAATAACGAACGGTAGTTTTTTTTGTTGCAGCATGAAAACTTTTGGTGACGAAAAAGTGAACTTCGGCTAATCTGAGTTTTTATTTACTACCTTTTGGTTCTCCAAACAAGAGCAATTATCGGCAATATGTCATTTACCTAACGGGATATGTCCGATGCAGAAACAACAGCCACCCCATTGCGCCCTCTGCGGGGCACCGCTGAACGAACAGGAGCTGGAACAGTGCCACCAGCAGGCAGAGCGTTTTAACGGCCAGCTGCTCTGCTTTGCGCATCAACGTCGTTTCAGTGGCTGTCCCGGTTTGCGCAACCAGGGGCTACACTGAGCGCCCGGTTTCCACCATCAGCCGTTGTCGATTACTTGCCGCATGGGCTGCGCGAATCGGTTCCGGAAGGCGGTATCTGCCACAACAGGAGAGCGCCAACGCGGTCGCTCGTTCGACGCTGATCAAGTGCCCCGGCGATATGTAGAGCGGTTTGACCCCGTTGCGGCTGCGTAGAACAGTACCGATCGGATTCCCCTTTTTATCGAATAAGCGAGAAAAATCCCCCTTATTCTCCCCCACAGTAAAGTGTTCGCCGTAAAGGCGAGTCTTGGCGCAGCCGATGGTCGGCAGATCAAGCCAAAGCCCGAGATGTGCAGCCAGACCCAGTCGCCGCGGATGAGCGATTCCCTGCCCATCGACCAACAACAGGTCGGGAAGCTGCTGCAGCTTCTCCAGCGCCAGCAACACCACCGGCAGTTCGCGAAACGAGAGCAGGCCGGGGATATAAGGGAAATCAACCTCCAGAGAGGCGGTCACGGTTTCAAGCGGTCTGAAGTCAGGGTAGCTGAGCAGCACCACTGCGGCATGAAACAAGCGGGAACGAAACCGGCAGGAGACGTCAACCCCGGCGATGGTGGAAAGCTTTTCCGGTAGCCGGTCCTCACAGACGACCTGCCGGGTCAGCTCGCGCTGCAGCTCAATCGCGGCAGCGGAGTCGTGGGTCCAGTCATGCAAATGGGCAAACTTCATCTCTTTTCCGATGGCTGGAAATTGGGCCAAGCTTCGCTATATTTACCTGACACAGGGTTATCAGGAGGAGAAGATGACAGAACAGATTAAAATCATCCAAGGCGATATCACCCAGCTGAAGGTCGCGGCAATCGTCAATGCCGCCAACACCAGCTTACTCGGTGGCGGCGGCGTCGACGGGGCCATCCACCGCGCCGCCGGCCCCCAACTGCTGGAAGAATGTCGCGCACTGAACGGCTGCCCGACCGGCGAAGCGAAAATGACCGCCGGCTATCACCTTCCCGCCACCAAAGTTATCCACACCGTTGGCCCGGTCTGGCACGGCGGCAACCAGGGGGAGGCGGAGCTGCTGGCCAACTGCTACCGCAACAGCCTGCGGCTGGCCAAAGAGGAGCAACTGAGTTCGATCGCTTTCCCCTCGATCAGCACCGGGGTTTATCGCTATCCGATCGAACAGGCCTGTCGGATCGCGCTGAGCGAAACTCTGGCCTTTCTTCAGCAACCGGGTTCGCTGCAGAAAGTTATTTTCTGCTGTTTCTCGGAGCAGGATCGCCAGTGTTATGAGACAATCCTGGCAGAGCTGATCGGTTAACCGAAATAACGGTTGCGATGAATTTTTTCGTTCAGCAATTCTGAGTGAGGATGGCCTGCTTTCTCCTCGTCCGGATAGCCCACGGCAATCACCATCGGCACCTCGATCCCTTCCGGCAGGCCGACCAGCTTGCGGACATATTCCGAAGCGTTCTCATCACCTTCATGCGGGCGCAGACGCAGCTGCGCCCAACAGCTCTTCAAGCCGAACTCTTCGGCCGCCAGTTGGACGATGATCGCCGCAATTGAGCTGTCCTCAATCCAGACATCCGATTTCTGCGGGTCAGCCGCAACGACTATCGCAAGAGGCGCAGTACTGAAGAATGATGTCCCGTGAGCCTTGGCGACGGCCAGCTTCTTCAGCAATGCAGAATCTTCAACCAGCACGAATTCACATGGCTGGAAATTCCGCGAAGTCGGTGCCCTCAGCAGCGCTTCACAGAGCAGCTCAACCTTTTCCGGTTCAACCGGCTGCGATTTGAATTTGCGGATGCTGCGCCGTTGACGTAACAAATCGAGCATGATGGTTACCTCCTCTACAATCTATGAAAGGCCCTGACACTGGGGGGAAAAGCGAGGGAAAAATGTTCTATTATCTCCGCTTATCAAGCATCCGGGTAAAAAACAAAAACCTGGTTAAAACGGCTCACACACTTCGACCGGCTGGCCTCCTGTCAATTGTTGCAACTGAGGGAAAGTGATCGGCACCGCGGAATAATCGTTGCCGGCGGCGGCATAAACCCGCGCAAAACGTTGCATCGAAATGTCGAGCAGCACCGGCAGCTGCTCCGGCAGCAGAAAAGGGCAAACACCGCCGGGCACATAACCGGTATGTTGCAGCACCTCCTCGGTCTGCGGCAGCTTGACCTTGCCGGAGAGGCCTGAGGCTTTTTTCAGCAGCGAACTTTTTACCTTCATATCGCCGCAGGTGACGACCGCCACCGGCTGTCCGCCGACCAGAAACAGTAATGTTTTGGCGATTTCCGCCGACTTACAACCAACCGCCGCGGCAGCGGTTTCACAGGTCGGTGTCGGCTGTTGATACTCCCAGACCTCAATCTGGTGTTCGACCAGATAGCTTTTAACCTCCTCGATGTTCGGCATCCGTTAAGCTTTCTGACTGGCCAGCAGCTGTTCGGCCTCCTGCTTCAACTCCGGGTCAAGCTGTGGGTCGTGAACAACTTTGTTCAACAGCTCCAGCCCCTCTTTGGTCCAGTTGCGAGCCATGTACGTCTGGGCGGCGCGCAGCTGCCAACGTGGGTTCTGCGGGTCCTGGCGGCAGGCGGCATTGAAAGTGTCGAGCAGCTTGCCTAGGTCCCGTTTCTGGCGCAGTAAGAACTCGGCCAGTGGAAGACTCATCCCGCCGCCCCCACCGCAACCACCGCCAGACGGAATACGCCGCAGAACTGTCTCGGCCTCTTCCATCTCCCCGGCCTGCTCCAGCAAGGATGCCGCGAGCTGCAAAAAGTTCGGATCGATAACCCCGAGCGCCAGCGCTTGGCGAGCATGTGTCAATGCCTGTCCCTGCTGCTGTTGCTGCAACCTCACCAACACTAGCTGAACATGACAGAAAGCCGGATCCTGCCCCTGCTCCAACATTTGCTCCAACCGGTTCATCGCCGCCTCGGCATCGCCAAGCGAAACCAACACCTGAATCAGCATCTCGGAAGCGGGAAGCAACCCGGGCGCTAGCTGCAGGGCTTTTTCCAAGTTCTTGCAGGCCTGCTTTACCTGTCCAACGCGAGCCTGGGCGGCACCGAGTTCGAACCAGTACAGCTCGTCCTGTTCAATCGGCGGAACCTGCTGCCAGTGCGCTAACGCGACATCATCCTGACCGGAGTGGGAAAGCAGAAACGCTTGCAGGAACTGCTCCCCCTTCTGCTGGTAGCGCTCTGCAATCTGCGGCGGGTAGGAGGTCAGAATCAACTCCAGTTGACTTTCATGGTCAGGAAACTCGATGTCATCACTGCTGAGAGGTTCCATCACCTGCGGGCCACAACTCGAGCATGAGCCGCTATGCTTGTGTCCAATCGCAGCCTGTTCCGGCGGCTCAACGGTCGGGGCAAGCAGAGCGGCCGCCTCGATCTCTTTGCGCAGCTCGACACTGCAGACTTGCGCGAGAGCCAACTCCAAATGTTCAACAGCGCGCTTCTCTTCGCCAGCGCGCTGGTAACCGAGCGCTTCATCCAGGTTGAGCCGTGCCAGCCCATCCCCTGCGGCAGCCTTCAGTTGCTTCACTTCCTCCAGTTCCTCGTCTGCCAACGGCTTCTCCAGCAGTTCCTCCACCATCACCCTGGCATCGGCAAAACGCTTCTGCTCCATCGCCTTACGCAGTCCATCAATAGTTGGGCCGCCCCCAAATAACTTACTTAAAAATCCCATAAATATGATCCTTAACCTGTCAGAACATAAACTTAAAAGAGGGAGTCGATCGTTGCGAAATCGAGCTCCGTTTCCGCCAAGCGCTGCACCAAACCGATTTTCTGATAATCATCGGTACGAATTTTAGCAACATCCGCCTGGATCGCAGTGTAAACCTCCGCAGAGGTCTGGGTCGATCTCATATAGGGGATCTCGGCATCGTCAAGAACCCGCTGCACGATATCGGCAACCGGCGCAACACCGGTGATAATCAAGCCGGCGATCTTGTCCTTGAACTCCGGCAGATGGTAAAGGGTCGCCAGCATCACAAGCACCTCGTCACGGCTGCTGGTGACGATCACCAGCGTCGATTCGAGCAGTTTGTCGACCACCCGTTGGGTCGAAGCGGCCCCCAGCTGTACATTCAGCACAATCCGGCTACCCAGCTTCTGGTCGGCATTCAGTTTCAGCTTCAGCATCGACGACAGATAGCGCAGTGTTGGGTTGGCGAGGATCGGCGAATAGTTGAAACCACCGACCACCTTGATGCCCCGGTCGCGAAACGCCAGATCGAGATAATGCAGAATCATCTCCCGCTTGGAATGGAGCAGCTTGTTCGGCAGGATCACCCGCACCTCGGCACCAGCCTCGCGAAATATTGCCAGATTCAGATGGATATCGTCGATGACGCTACCAATTCCGCCGCCAGCAACCATCAGCACCGGAGCATCAAGCCGTTTTGCAACATGCGCATTGCTCAGCCCGACCACCGAACCGACTCCGGAGTGGCCGGCCCCTTCGATGATCAGAAAGTCGCACTTCTTTTCCAATTCGATGACCGCCTGCTCAATCCGCTCAAGGTAATGGCTGGCATCAAGCCTTCCGTCAAGCACCTTGCGGGTGGTTTGCGAGTGCAGCACAACTGGCGACATCAGCGTCAGGTCATCCTCCATCCCGTAAACATTCGCCATCAAAGCGGCGTCGACATCAACATCCTGCCCCTGATAGTTGATCACTTTGGGACCGAACGGCTTGATAAATCCGACCCGTTTGTACTTTTTGCGCGCCAGATGCAACAGCGAGATGCTGGTGGTGGTCTTACCTGTGTTCTGCCCGGTGGAGGCGACAAAGATCTTCTTGCACATGACGGGCACCTTCGAAACAGAGTTGACGGGAAGAAAACAGCTGTGAAATTAGCACGGCAGTCGATGCCGCATCAAGGCCTCAAGACAGGAACAGGTTGCGCTCTTTAACGAAAAGCGGATAGAACTTGTCGAGAAGTTCATCAACTACCAGCATGTTGGCTTCCAGAGCCAAGACCCCTTTGTTGGCGGTTAGATCGATACCTTCATCAGGTTGTGAACGGCCGATTCCATAAAAACGGCAAAAGCCAGTCGCAATTGAGAGAATAGCGCAGAGCGTGTAGACCTCATACTCTTCTTCTGGGTCCAGCGTTTCGAAATCATGATGGTGCAGCGTGGCGTTAACGATACTCTCCGGATAATTCCAGTAGTCAAGCAGGGCCGCCCCGATCAATTCGTGTGAGTAGGCGAATAAGCCTTTCTCGACATCGCGCAGTTCCCCTTTACCAGCCTCGACGATCTGCACCACCTCTTTGTAAAGATCCTTGTTCCGGTTGACCATCAGCACTTTGCCGATATGATGCTGCAAACCGGTCAGATAGGCTTCGCTTTTGTCGATTTTGGTCAACCGATCGGCAATCATCCGGCAACCGACCGCACAGCCGATCGACATTTCCCACAGCCGCCGTTCCAGCACTCCGTAGGTTTTGTGAGCATTTCGCAGGCTGTACTCCATCGCCAGGTTCTTCAGGGCATCTTCGCCGATAACGATAATCGCCCGGTCGACCGAGTTGACCTGTTTTTGCTGCTCGTAGAAAGCCGAGTTGGCCATCCGCAGCAGCCTAGCTGAAATCACCGGATCAAGGGAAACAGCATTGGCCAACGCTTTGAGATGCAAATTGGGATCGCGCAACAGTTCGAGCAGTTTGGTCGCGACAATCGGTGATGGTGGCAATTCCCCCATGTTTTTAATAATCGAGTCAAAATCTCTAAAAGTACCCATCTTTCCCGTTTACCCCATTTGCAGCTCTGCGGCGACTTTCGTCAGTTCCGCACCAAAGCGGAGAATCTCTTCTTCGCAGGTTTGCCAGGAACACATAAACCGCGCATGCCCGGAACCGATGAAAGTATAAAAGTGCCAACCGCCAGCATGCAAGGCATCAATCAGTGCCTCTGGCATCTGCACAAAAACCGCGTTGGCCTGCACCGGGTGAACCAGTCTGATTTGCGGAACCGTCAACAACTTCTCCGCCAACAGTTTGGCGCATTTATTGGCGTGGGCAGCATTCTTCAACAATGCTCCCTGCTCCAGCATGCCGACCCAGGGGGCGGCTAGGTAGCGCATCTTCGACGCCAGCTGCCCGGCCTGTTTGCAGCGATAGTCAAACTCCTCGGCCAGCGTCTTGTCGAAAAAAACCACCGCTTCGCCGACCGGCATGCCGTTCTTGGTCCCACCGAAAGTCAGCACATCAACGCCAGCCTTCCAGGTCAGTTGTGCAGCTGGTACCTGAAGCGTGGCCAGCGCATTGGCAAAACGAGCACCGTCTACATGCAGTTTCAGCTGGTGCCTTCTCGCCAATTCACCAACCGCCTTCATTTCATCAACCGAGTAGAGGGTCCCTAGTTCGGTTGCCTGGGTGATACTGAGTACCTTGGGCTTCGGATAATGGATGTCACTACGCCGCTCTACCGTATGGGTCACCTCGTCAGGGTCTATCTTGCCATCCTCCCCTGATACCAGCAGCACCTTAGTGCCGTTGGAAAAAAATTCGACCGCTCCGCATTCGTCTGTTTCGACGTGCGCGGTGCCGTGACAGATAATACTGTGATAGGAGCGGCAGAGCGACGCCAAAGCGAGTGAATTTGCCGCGGTACCATTGAAGACGAAAAACACCTGGCAATCGGTCTCGAAAAAATCGCGCAACGCGTCGCAAGCTTTCGCCGTCCAGGGGTCGTCGCCATAAGAAGTGCTGTATCCGCCGTTTGCCGTCTGCAATGCCTGCCAAGCGTCCGGACAGATACCGCTGTAGTTGTCACTGGCAAACATATTTTTATCCATTTCCACTACCTCCATTAAAACAACATAACAAAGCAACCCATGATAGGTACACCGAAAAAAAGCCAGCAGAACAGTTTACTGAAATCAAAACAAAACACCATTGTCATTTGACTTCTACCTTGACGATTTTCAGCAGATCGGGCAGGTTATGACAACCTTTTTATTTTATTGGATATTGAGTGTTTTTCCAGTACCAATCACTGTCTGAAAAGGAGTTTACATGTCTGCCGCGAACAAAATCGGAGCCAAGGTCCGTCAACTGCGCGAAGCCAAGGAGATGAGCATCGAACAGTTGGCCGCGCAGAGCCTCTGCCACGCCGACCAGATCCGGCAGATCGAAGCGGGAGCCCTGATCCCCTCGCTGACCCCGCTGATGGAACTGTCGCGTGCTCTCGGCATCCGCCTCGGCACCCTCTTGGACGATGCCCCGCTGGAGAGCCCGGTCGTCTACCAGGTGCAGGAATCACCGAACGTAATCCGCTTTTCCGGAAAAGATCCGCAAGCCACCAGCAGCAACCTCGATTTCTACTCAATGGCGGCCGGGAAAAAGGATCGCCACATGGAGCCGTTCCTGATCGACGTCAAACCGGGCAGCGGTGACGCCCCGCCCCTCTCCGGGCACGAAGGGGAAGAGTTTATCTACGTTCTCTCTGGCGCGGTCCAGATTAACTACGGCAAAACTACTTATGAACTGGAAGCCGGCCAGAGTATCTATTACGACTCGGTGGTTCCCCACGATGTCCACGCCAAAGGTGACCAGACTGCAAAGATTCTCGCTGTCGTCTACGCTCCCTGTTAGGAGGTTCTGATGCCCTACACAGATAAGACCATCGGTGCCTTTTTTGAGAATCAGGTCAAGCGGCTGCCAGACCACGACTTTATCGTCTACCCCGACCGCAACCTGCGCTGGACCTTCAGTCAATTCAATGCGCGTGTCGACCAACTGGCAAAGGGGATGCTGACAATCGGTATCGGCAAGGGGGATCATGTCGGCATCTGGGCAACTAACGTTCCCGACTGGCTCACCTTCATGTTTGCGACTGCCAAAATCGGCGCGGTACTGGTGACCATCAACACCCACTACCGCAGCTTCGAGCTGGAATACCTGGTTAAACAGGCCGACCTTAAAGCGTTGGCGCTGATCGGGCAGTTCCGCGATCACGACTACCTGCAGACGGTCAACGAGCTGATCCCGGAGCTGAAGACCAGCCAGCGTGGTCAACTGAGAAGCGAAAAGTTCCCCGAATTGCGTAGCGTCATCTTCATCGGTCAGGAAAAACACCGAGGCCTGTACAACACCCGCGAGCTGTTGCTGCTCGGCGACCAGTCGGACAACAGGGAACTTGACTCGATCAAAAACTCGCTCAACGCGCATGAAGTCATCAACATGCAGTACACCTCCGGCACCACCGGGTTCCCGAAGGGAGTGCAGCTGAGCCACTACAACATCCTCAATAACGGCTACTATATCGGTGACCGGCAGAAACTCAGTGAGATCGACCGGATGTGCCTGCCGGTGCCACTGTTTCACTGTTTCGGCTGCGTGCTCGGGGTAATGGCAGCGCTGACCCACGGTACCACCCTAGTGCCGCTGGAGCTGTTCGATCCACTGCTGGTGCTGGCGGCGGTGCAGAAGGAAAAATGCACTGCGGTCTACGGCGTGCCAACCATGTTCATCGCGGAGCTGTCCCATTCGATGTTCGCGATGTTCGATATGAGTTCGCTGCGAACCGGAATCATGGCCGGCTCCCCCTGCCCGGAGGAGACAATGCGTCAGGTGATGAGCAAAATGCACTGCACCGACATCACCATCGCTTACGGGCTGACTGAGGCCTCGCCGGTCATCACCCAGACCCGCACTGATGACTCGGTCGCCCAGCGGACCGGCACTGTCGGTGCAGCGCTACCGGAGATTGAGGTCAAGCTGATCGATCCGGAAACCGGCAAAGAGGTCGGCATTGGTGAGCGAGGAGAACTCTGCTGCCGCGGCTACAACATTATGAAGGGCTACTACAACCTGCCGGAGCAAACCGCCGAAGCGATCGATGCCGATGGCTGGTTGCACTCCGGTGATCAGGCCGAGGTCGATGCCGATGGCTACTACAAAATCACTGGCCGGATCAAGGATATGATCATCCGTGGTGGAGAAAACATCTACCCGCGAGAAATAGAGGAATTCCTCTACACTATGGAGGGCATCCTCGACGTTCAGGTGGTCGGCATCCCGGACAAAAAATACGGCGAAGTGGTCGGCGCTTTCATCATCAAGAAGGATGGAGCAGATATCAGCGAAGAGGATGTCATCGACTTCACCCGCAACAAGATCGCTCCCTACAAAAAGCCGAAACATGTCATTTTCGTCGAGGCCTTCCCGATGACCGCCAGCGGCAAAATCCAGAAGTACAAGTTGCGCGAAATGGCAGCGGAACAACTCGGCATTAATGCCAATATATTCGATGAGTGAGGATATGGAAAAAGAACAACCGAAGGTGATTATCCACGAGGAGTTGTGCAAGGCCTGCGGACTCTGCATCATCCACTGCCCGAAGGACATCCTGGCGACCTCGGACAAGATCAACGAGCTCGGATACCCGGCCACCGTTGCCGCCAAGGAAGGCTGTATCGGCTGCGCCAACTGTTACCTGATCTGCCCGGAGCCGGGGGCAATTACCGTCATCAAACCATGAGAGGAATCGACAGGAGT
This sequence comes from Malonomonas rubra, assembly GCF_003247215.1. Classification (GTDB taxonomy): domain Bacteria; phylum Desulfobacterota; class Desulfuromonadia; order Desulfuromonadales; family Geopsychrobacteraceae; genus Malonomonas; species Malonomonas rubra_A. Next base: position 19,309 of record NZ_QKAP01000144.1, read on the forward strand.
ATCTGTTTTGAAGAAACTGGTTAAAGGTAATGAGGCGGTGGTGATCGGCGCCCTCGTTGCCGGTTGCGACGCCTACTACGGCTACCCGATCACCCCTGCGAGTGAGATCGCTCAGTCCGCCAGCGAGTACTTTCTACCGCTAAACAAGGTTTTCGTTCAGGCCGAGTGCGAGATCGGCGCCATCAACATGGTGTTCGGTTCGGCCTCTTCCGGCCTGCGGGTAATGACCGCCAGCTCCGGCCCCGGTATCAGCCTGAAAATGGAGGGCGTCTCTTATCTGGCCGGCGCCCAGTTGCCCTGCGTCATAGTCGATGTGCAACGGGTCGGCCCCGGCCTCGGGAACATAGGTCCGGAGCAGAGTGACTACTTCCAGGTGGTCAAAGGGGGCGGGCACGGTGACTACCGCGCCATAGTGCTGGCACCAGCCTCGGTCGAGGAAACCTATCACATGACAATCAAGGCCTTCGACCTTGCCGACAAATGGCGCAGCCCGGTCTTTATCCTCACCGACGCCACGCTGGGACAGATGATGGAGCCGATCGACATCAAGGAAGAGCCGCACCACCGCACTAAAAAGCCGTGGGCGCTCGATACCTCCCCGGCAAGCAACGATAACCTGGTTACCTCCATCTACCTCGATTTTGACGACATGGAGGCACACATCAACAGACTGCATGCCAAGTACGCCGAGATCAGCGCGCAAGAGGCACAGGCCGAGGTTTACGGTGCTGACGTGCCGGATATTGTGCTGACCGGCTACGGCATCACCGGCCGGATGCTGCGCAGTGCCATCGACAGGCTGAACAAGCGCGGCATCGACGCCACCCTGATCCGGCCGCAGACCCTCTGGCCGTTCCCGAGCAAAACCTATCAGCAGGTCGTCGAGACGGGTGTACCGGTGCTGTCGGTCGAGCTGAGCTGCGGCCAGTTCGTCGAGGATGTCCGCCTGGCACTGCCGAGCAACAAGGTGACCCACTACGGTCGGGTCGGCGGCAACCTGCCGGAATTGAAAGAGCTGGTGGCACAAGCCGAGAAGTGTCTGCAGGAGTCGAAATCATGACCAAAGTATTCGAAAAATCCCCGGCGTTCTTCGACACCTTCACCCGCAAACCGGCGATGCAGAAGACCACCCACTATTGCCCCGGTTGCGGCCACGGCACCCTGCATAAGATTATCGCCGATCTGGTCGCTGAACTCGGTATCCAAGACCAGACCATCATCGTCGGCCCGGTCGGTTGCGGTGTCTTCATCTACTACTACTTCGAGAGCGCCAGCGTCTCAGCTCCGCACGGCCGCGCTTCGGCAGTGGCGACCGGCGTCAGCCGCGCCAACCCGGACAGCGTCACCATCTCCTACCAGGGGGACGGCGACCTGGCGGCGATCGGCACCAGCAACGCTATCCATGCCGCCAACCGCGGCGAGAACATGATCGTCTTTTTCGTCAACAACAACATCTACGGCATGACCGGCGGCCAGCTTGCGCCAACCACCCTGATCGACCAGGTTTCGACCACCTCACCGAGCGGCCGCAGCGTGCTCAACGAAGGTTATCCCCTACGCATGGCGGAAATGATCGCCGGGCTGGAAGCACCGGTGCTGTCGGCGCGGGTTGCGGTCAACTCACCAAAGAACGTCCGTCAGGCAATCAAGGTGATCCGCAAAGGGTTGGAGATTCAGCGCGACAAGAAGGGCTACGCCTTCGTCGAGGTGCTCTCGCAGTGTCCGACCAACTGGAAGAAGGATCCGAAGGAGGCCTGCGATTGGATAGACGAAGTCGTCTGCCAGCAGTACCCGCTCGGCGTACTGAAAGATCTCATCGAGGAGCGCGCGCCACAGCAGCGCAAATGCGAGCGGGTCGAGTTTGACGCTATCGCGGAACAGCTTAACCTGACCACCAGCGATGACAACGGCAAAGAGCAGATCGAACTGCTGCAGGACGAGCTGCGCTTCAAGTTCGCCGGCTTCGGCGGTCAGGGAATCCTCTCTTTGGGCATGATGTTTTCGCAGCTGTCGATGGAGCGCCACATGGAGGTCACCTGGCTGCCCTCTTACGGCCCAGAGATGCGCGGTGGAGTTGCAAACTGCTCGGTAGTGGTGAGCAAAAACGCCATCGGTAGTCCGGTAGTCGACCACCCGAACGTGCTGGTCGCCCTCAACCGCCCGTCGCTGGAAAAGTTCGGCCCGCTGGTACCGCAAGACGGCCTGATCATCTACAACAGCTCGTTGATCGATCAGATCCCGGACGACCTGCAAGGCAAAGTGTACGCCCTGCCGGCGACCGATCTGGCCTCAACAGCAGGGACGGTCAAAGCAGCAAACGTCATTGTCTTAGGCTTTATTGCTCAAAAAACAGGAATGTTCAAACTTGATGATCTCGAATCTTTTTTAACCAATACCTTTAAAAAGCCAGCCTTGCTGGAGATCAACCGGAAAGCGGTTCAGGCAGGTTGGCGAGCCGCTGAGCAAATCTGAACAATCGAGTAGGGTGAGGTGGGTTGATCAATACCCACCTCATCCCTCTCACAGAACCGTGCGTACGGGCCTCGTACACGGCTCCTGTCCATCCTCCCTCAATCACGCTGAGACAGGCGGGGTCTACAACGCTCCCTCCCCTG
>NZ_QKAP01000032.1 GCF_003247215.1 Malonomonas rubra
CTTGAGCCAGTTTTCGCAGAGGTCGATCAACGGGATCATATTGGCTGCCGGTTGTTGCTGGTAGGGGCCGAAAGCCAGAGGGCGTCCGACACCGCTGGTGAAATCCTGGCAGCTTCCCAGTCGGTCCAGGTGTCGTAGCCAGCTCTCTCCTGTCAGCGCTGCGGCTTCGGAGCGAGGCTGATAGCTGATGCAGAATCTGCGTAACAGGATCGAGAGCTGCTTGATTGTCTGCAGGCTATCCGCAGTCTGTCGATATTCTTCACGAAGTCTGTTGAGTTCTTCAAACGTCATCCGTTTCAATAATGTTTTCTTGCGCTGTCGAATGATAAATAAAAGTCCGATCAACAGTAGTAGTAAAAGGGCGAGTAGCATCCACCAGCCGGGGGCCGGGGGCCAGCAGCTGATCGGTTCCGGGAGGTGCAGGTCATGTAAGCCGGCAAGCGGTGAGGTCGTTTTCATCCTGCCGGTGTCCTTAATCCAGAGCTTAGACAGCTGATCAGGTCGTCTTCGGTGGAGCTGGGGATCAGAGTCATCCGGTGTTGGCGGCAGAGTTTGGTCAGTTGCTGGAAACGGCTTTGAAATGACTCGCTATGTTGCCGGCGGAGTTGACGGTCGCCAGTGTCGAGAAGCAATTCCTGACTGCCGGAACTTATTTTATACTGACCAGCCGGTGGCAACTCGCATTCCAGCGGATCATGAATAAAAATCAGGGTCATGTCGTTGTGCTTGGCCAGGTAGCCAATGTTTTTCTCAGCATCCGGGGCTAGGTTGCGAAAATCGCTGATCAAGACGATGCTGCTGCCCGGGCGGGTGCCATGGCGTAGCTTTGAAAGATCCCACCGATAAGGTGGGGTCTGATTCTGTTTTGGTTTGTTGTCCCAGGCCGGGTGCTCGACCAATTGCCGTATGAAGTGAAAGACTGCTGATTTTCCCTGCATCGGGCGCATTTCAAGGTGTCGTTGTTCATTGAAGATCAAGCCACCGAGTCGGTCCCCTCTACCGATCGCACTCCAAGCTATAAGCGCAGCCGCTCGTGCCGCGACGACCGACTTGAAGGAACCGCGGGTGGCAAAGAACATCGAACGCCGGTAGTCGACCCAGATCAGGACAGGTTTTTCCCGTTCCTCGCGGAACAGCTTGGTGTGGGCTCGACCGGTTCGTGCGGTGACCCGCCAATCGATGCTGCGTAAATCATCGCCGGGCAGGTAGGGGCGGACCTCGGCGAACTCCATGCCACGACCTTTGAACTTGGAAAGGTAATTCCCGGCTTGCTGTGCGCCTATTTTCCGGGTTTGTAATCCGATCTGGCGCGCATAACGGTGTAGGGAAAGAAGATCGTTGCTGGTTACCCGAACGTTTTCCGTACCCGTTTGGCGGGAAGCTTTTGACGATTTAGATCTGACAGGAAGTATGCGATCGATCATGGTACTGCGACGCGTTTGATCAACTCTTGAACAAAAGTGTCGACGGTCATGCCGGCAACCTCCGCCTCATAGGTGAGTAGAACCCGGTGACGCAAGACATCGGCAGCCATCGATTGAATATCTTCTGGAGAAACATAGTCACGGTCGGCCAGCCAGGCGTTGGCGCGGGCACAGCGATCCAGCGCAATGGTTGCGCGGGGGCTGGCGCCGTACTGAACGATGCCGTCCAGATCGCTACCATACGCAGTGGGGTTGCGGGTTGCCACGATCAGCTGAACAAGATATTCCTCAAGCTCTGCGGAGCAATGCAGTGCAAGGATTTCATCGCGGGCGGCAAACAGCTCTCCCTGTGCGATCTTTTCGAGGGGAGGGTTTGTTACCTCTATATTGCGTGCTTCCTTGCGAGCCAGTTGCAAAATTTCGGTTTCCTCGCTGGCTTCAGGGTAATCGATCCGGACATGCATCAGAAAACGATCGAGCTGCGCTTCCGGCAGCGGGTAGGTACCATCCTGCTCGATCGGGTTCTGGGTCGCCATGACAAGAAACAGTTGTGGCAGCTTGTAGGTAGTGCGGCCGATACTGATCTGCCGCTCGGCCATCGCTTCGAGCAAGGCTGATTGAACTTTTGCCGGTGCCCGGTTGATTTCGTCAGCAAGGATCAGATTATGAAACATCGGGCCCTGTTGGAACTCAAAGCCGCCGGTCTGCGGACGGAAGATATCGGTTCCGGTCAGATCGGCAGGCAATAGGTCGGGAGTGAATTGAATCCGGTGGAAATCGGCTTCGATCCCTTCACTGAGCACTTTGACCGCCCTGGTTTTGGCGAGTCCGGGCGCGCCTTCGACCAACAGGTGACCGTCAGCTAGCAGGGCGATCAACAGGCGTTCAACCAATCTTTGCTGGCCGATGATTTTATTTTGTATATGGGATTTAAGCTTTACGATCGGGTGGTCTGTAGTCATTTTGCTCTCATTGAAAAGAGGAAGAAGTCTTCATTGCGATGGGAAACGATAGTTGGCGAATCTTAAACTCCGCTTAAGGCCGTTTATTTAGTTGAGCAGGTTAACTATTTTGTCGCAATGCCGATGTGTTTGCCGGGCGACATCACCAGCAGGCGCTGTTTAACAGCATCTTTCTATATCGCTCCTCCGCTGGATAATAAACTTTACATACTAGAAAAATTTGAAAAAAAGCGTCAAGTGTTTTTGCCTATTTGATTAGTCAGTGTGGGAGTTGTCAACGTGTCGTATTTTTTTTACAAAATTATATTGCTGCAAAAAAAACGCAGTAATAACAAAATTCTATTGTCAGGAATTTTTATTACATCGCTAGATAGACGTTGCCCCAATTGACACCTTTCACAGTCGTCAAATGGATGGGTTTCGTTATCGATTCAGATTCATATATTTGTATACTTTCCTCTGAGGCAAGGTAGATTTTGTTACTTCTGGCCTGCAGACGCGTTGGCCTGTTTTTTTTTTAGTGTTCTGATGGAGGCTGATATGCGCGCGCGGTCATTTTCTATCCCGCTTTTCTCACTCTTGCTCTCTGCCGGGTCAGTAACCTGTCGATGGTTTGGACCAGTATGCTGGCGGCGGCAGTGTTGAGCAATGTGTCTTTTCCTGCTTTTTATTTTGTGTTGCTTGGCTTGGTGATGTCTTTTTTAAACTCCGTCGGAATGTGTCTTATCGATCTGGTTGATGCTGAAATTGACAAGGCGAGCAAGCCTGAACGACTGATTCCTGCCGGTCGGGTATCGAAACAGGCCGCTTTGATTTTGATTGTCGGTTTGTTATTGTTGCCTTTGCTGTTGCAGTATTTCGTGTATCAAGATGCCCTGTTTGCTAGTCTGCTCCTGATCGGCCTGATTATCCTTTTGGCCTTAAGCATAAGAGCAACGCCTTGATGGTGCATGTCTTGGCTGGCTGTCGACTGATGGTTTTTGTTGTCGAGGGGCTGGCGGTCGCTGGATCATTAAGTGGTTGGGTTATCGCCGCAGGGGTGTTGCCGTTCATTTATGTGATCGTTCTCAGTCTGGTGGCGCGCCACGAAAATAAACGCAGTGAACCATTCCCTGTGCCGGTTATCCCGCGCATGATTGTCGGGATTTCTTTGCTTGATGGGTTGATGATGGCTTTCGGGGCAAACGTTTGGTGGTTGCTGGAAGGAGTTGTTGGCGCCGTGTTGACTTTGGGCGGACAGAGGTATGTGTGTGGCGGGGGATTAAAGGCATTGAGCAATTGAGTTGTTTAATTTGTGTGGGAGGTTCGACTTATGCCAGATAGTAACGGCATGGTCATACTGGTTGACGCCAGTGACAGGCCGCTCGGAATAGAAAACAAGTTGGTTGCACATCTCGGTAGAGGCAAGTTGCATCGGGCGTTTTCTATTTTTATCCTCGATTCTTCAAATCGCTTGCTGCTACAGAAGCGTGCCAGCTGTAAATACCATTGTCCAGGGTTTTGGTCGAACAGCTGTTGTAGCCACCCACAACCTGCGGAGGATCTGGTGACAGGGGCTCAAAAGCGACTTCAGCATGAACTTGGATTTTCGACAGTACTTACCGAAATTGGAACGGTTGAGTACCGGCTGACTTTGGACAATGGGATGGTTGAATGGGAACTGAATCATTTGCTTGTAGGTCACTATGAAGGGGTGGTAAATCCTTGCCTGGAAGAAGTGACCGAATGTCAGTGGACTGAGCTGGCTAAATTAGAGAAGGAATTGGAAGGGTACAAAGAGCAGTTTACCCCCTGGCTGCCGATCATCCTGCCATATTTAGTGAAGTTCGTAGACTGAGTTTTTATTCAAGATTTGCAAAAAAGAATGGCTGAACGTGATTGTTGTTCAGCCATTCTTTTTTTATGTTGCAAATTATCTTTAAAGAATGACCCAGGTTTGCGCTTTTGCCATCTCGACACTTTCCACCGGTGGTAGTTTCAGTCCGGTTCGCTCAAACACTTCGTCAATGGTCTCCTGGGTGAAGGAACGATACATCAAACGCGTTGTGACCTGGTATTTTCCTTTTCCAGGAAGAGGAATCTGGTAGGTTTCACTGTCCATCCCTTTGGCAGGGATGCGTCGATCGTAGCCGATCCCCTGTGCGCGCCAGCTCTTGCCGGTTAGGTTGCCATCAGCGTCGCGGAACAGAACCCGGAAGAAGACCGCATTCGGGTCGACATGATTCTTTTCATCAACCTGCCCTGAGCTGTAGACGAGTTTGCCGTCGCCGTCAACAACTTCAACCTGCAGCCACATGATGCGGATATAGGTTGTGCCGGTCGGAATTTTATGCCCGGCACCGACATTGTGAACATCGACCTTCAGTGCCAGCGTGTTTTTATCACTCAAATCATGCGAGATTCTCAGCTCTGCAGCGGCTTTGAGAAACTCTTTTGACAGCTCGGCCTGCTTGGTATGTCCCAGCACCTGCTGTGCGTAGGAACTGCCGCCGATAAATCCGTGGAATGCTATGTTGTCGCGAGTTTTGCCCATGAGGGAGGCGCGGCCTGGTGCTTTGCGGATGCCCGGAGTCGGGGTCATGTGGCAGTTCTGACAAGTGATGCTCTGTTGGGCGTATTCGGTTGTCTGGTAATCCTGCCATGTGTCGATGATGTGGGTTCCATTGGCCGGATTGATGACCATGTGACAGGAACCGCAGAATTCCGCCTTCGTATGCAACTTAGTGTTTTTGATTTTGTGGTAGAGGGACCGACCATCGTTCCGTGGGCCGATCTTTGTGCCGCCCGGTTCAGACACATGCCCCATGTTGTGCATCTGTGCGACTCGGCTGACGGTATGGCAGAA
>NZ_QKAP01000058.1 GCF_003247215.1 Malonomonas rubra
GATCATGATTACGATTTACTAATCTTAGCATATAAAATTTTTTTTTCAAGCTTTATTAATTTGTATGGGCAAATTTTTTTACCCACTATCGTCACTTATCCCAAGTTTCGCCAATCGATAACGAATCGACCGGAAACTAATTCCCAGAATCTCGGCAGCTTTTGTCCTCACCCCACCAGATTTTTCCAGAGCCTTCAACAGCATGGAACACTCCATATCCTCGAGCCATTTTTCAAGATCGAACCCTTCTTCGGGAAATTCATCGACAGCGGGCATGGAAGGTCTCGAGACTTTGCGAATCTGGTCGGGTAAAGCTTCAATCGTAAGCTGCTCATTCCAACCTAGAACAACTACCCTCTCGACAAAGTTCTCGAGTTCGCGGATATTACCCGGCCAAGGATATTCCACTAAGCAGGAAAGAGCCTCTTTCGAGATTGGTAGATGCTTCTCTCCGGTACGCAACTGATAAAAGAAGTCGATCAACAGCGGTATGTCGGTTACCCGCTCACGCAAAGCAGGAAGATCGATCTGTACAACATTCAAGCGATAATAAAGATCTTCTCGAAACGTCCCTTCTTGCACCGCCTCCTCCAAGTTGCGGTTGGTCGCCGCTAGTAAACGGATATCGAGCGGCAGATTTTTTGTCCCGCCGACCCGGCGAAATTCCCTTTCCTGCAACACTCGTAACAGTTTAACCTGCATACTCATTGGCAGTTCGCCGATCTCATCGAGAAACAGAGTGCCGCCGTTGGCTACCTCAAACAGACCATCTTTACGCTTATCAGCCCCTGTAAATGAGCCCTTCTCATGGCCGAACAGTTCACTTTCAAGCAGATTCTCCGGGATGGCGCCACAGTTAATCGGCACAAAACTGTTTTCTTTCCGTTCACTATTTAAATGCAGGGCCTTAGCGACCAGCTCTTTGCCGGTACCACTTTCGCCGGTAATTAAAACATTCACCTGGCTCGGCGCGACCCGCTCCAATAACGCGATCATCTCTTTCATCGCTGGGCTGCCGCCGATTAGCTGCTTGAAAGTGAACCGCTCTCCAAGCTGTTTTTTAAGCCGCTTGTTTTCGCTTTGCAACTGAGTCCGCTCCAGAGCATTTTTAATGACAAGGCGGATCTCGTCGTTTTTGAATGGTTTGGTTACATAGTCGTAGGCTCCCAGCTTCATTGCTTCAACCGCTTGTTCAGTCGATGAATAAGCAGTAATCATCAATACAGTGACATCAATCTCACGCTTACGCAGCTCACGCAGTAATTCTATACCGGTCATTTTCGGCATCTGGATATCGGTGATAACCAGATCGTAAGACTCATTAGTCGTTTTTTCTAACGCCTGTGCTCCATTCTCAGCTTCATCAACTTGATAGCCCTCACGCTGGAGCATGATGACAAGCAATTCACGCAAACTGTTCTCATCATCGATAACAAGGATGCGATTTGTTTTCTCACTCATTTTATTAACTTTCTGTATCTGAAAAAATCAGGGTGAATTTTGCGCCACCCAAAACTCCGGGGCTAACATCGATTTTCCCGCCGTGAGCTTCAACGACCGAATAGACTGAAGCGAGGCCTAAACCGGTTCCCTTCTCTTTGGTTGAAAAAAACGGATCGAAAATCTGACTCCTTATTTCTTCGGCAATCCCCGGGCCGGTATCCTCGACCGTTATCGAACTATTTTCAAAATCTACTCGAATATGCAGCTCGCCTCCCTCCGGCATTGCCTCTGCCGCATTGATCGCCAAGTCCCAAAGGACCTGCCAGATCTGCCCCCGATCAAGCTCCATTTCAACCTGCTCAGAATACTGTTTTCTGATTGTTATTTGAGAAAAACGCTGATCGGCAGCTAGCATTTCACAAAGTTCATTCACCACGGCAATCACGTTGATCCGTTCCTTGTTCGGCACTGGCGGGCGAGCATAGGTGAGAAAATCAGTCAGAAGACCACTCAACCGATCAGCTTCACACACAACAATACTCATCAAACGACGATCTTCATCACTGCCATGACTCGCCTCGAGCAGCAGCTGAACCGAGCCGCTGATTGAGGCCAGCGGATTACGTATTTCATGCGCCATTCCCGAAGCCAATCGGCCAACAGCTGCCAAACGGTCAGCACGCTGCAATTGTTCTTCCACCATTTTCAGTTGCGTCAGATCCTGAAACGTGACCAGTAGACCTAGCTCATCTCTCCTGTGCCCTTTGGCTACTGTAGTAGCATAACCGAGAACAAGTTTTTCCTTGGAAGGTTTCTCAAACACCGCTTCAGCTCGACTCACCAGGGAAAAACCTTCTGTCGTTAGCAAGCCTAGATTTGGGAATAAACTATTGACCGGTTGTTGATAGACCTCTCCTCTCTGCAAACCAGTAATCTCGCTGGCAGCCCGGTTAAACGAAAGTACTCTTCCATCGGCAGAAACTAACATTAACCCGCTGCTGATATGCGAAAGTATGGTGCGGTTCATCTCCTCCAATTCTGCAAAATCGACTGTTTTACGCTCCAGTTCCGCTTCGCTGGCCCGCCACCTCTCCGCCAGAGTTCCACTCAAGCCAGCAGACAGAAAAAAAGCAACAACATGAACGAACACTGCCGAAAGAAAGGCCCCACCGGAAACATTTCGGTAAAGGCCTATTTCATTCAGATAATGGAAATACTGCAGATCCAGAATGCCCCCGAATAGGATTGCCGCAGAAGCTGCAGCAAAAAATGTCTGACGACGGGGCAACATAAAACTTGCTGAGACGATGACCAGAAGATAAACAAACGAGAAGACACTTTCGACTCCACCGGTCAAAAGAATGATTGCAGTGACGAACAACAAGTCCCAGACAATCTGCGTCTGGGCAAAAAGGTAGAGTCTTTTCACTAACCGCAACAACAAGGCCGAGCAGATAGCTTGGGCATAGGAAATGGCAATGAGCAGCAGCAAAGGCCCAGCCGCCGAGGTTGCAACAGGCCCTCCCCAGTAGAAAATGGCAGCGCCACCGAGGAGAAATGTAATTACCGCAGCCCGACAGGCCAGATACCATGTCAAACTGCGGTAATCGGTTTTATATATTTTTTTTTTGGTAAATGGCATCAGCCGCCGACAGTTCCAGCGATTTTGAAAATCGGCAGGTACATGGCGACAACTAGCCCACCGACGGTGGTTCCGAGGAATAACATCAACAGCGGTTCCATCATTGATGTCAGGTTGCCCACTGCGTCATCGACTTCATCATCATAGAAGTCCGCTATTTTACTCAACATGGTATCGAGGGCACCAGCTTGTTCACCGACCTCTATCATTTGGCAGACCATCGGCGGGAATACACCAGATTCCTTCAGCGGTTCTGCGATTGTTTTACCCTCGCTAATGCTGATTCGTACTTGGTTGATTGCTTTTTCGATAGTTTTGTTCCCAGCTGTCTTGCTGACAATATCCAAGCCATCCAAAATCGGGACACCACTTGAAATCATGGTTGCCATGGTGCGCGAAAACTTGGCGACCGCGACTTTCCGAATCAAAACCCCAAAAACTGGCAACTTCAGAGCTAAATCATCAATTTTTTCACGCCCTTTTTCCGTTGCATAGGTTTTCTTAAAAGCAAAGATAATAAAAACGATCACGCCGGCTATCACCAAGAAATAATCCTGGATAAAATTACTCAAATTGATAACCAACTGGGTTGGAGCTGGCAAGGCACCACCGAAATCCGCAAACATCTTTTCAAAGGCCGGAATAACGAAAATCAAAATAACCGCGATAACCACCAGTGCTATTCCGACAATCGTCGATGGGTAGGTCATCGCGCTTTTGACCTGCTTCTTCAGTTTCATCGCTTTTTCGATATACGTTGCAAGACGATTTAAAATGGTATCCAGAATACCACCAACCTCACCGGCGGCTACTAGGTTGACATACAGATCGTTAAAGGCCTGGGGATGTTTTTTCAACGCGTCGGCAAAGGTCGATCCAGACTCGACATCCTCTTTGACTTTAGCCAGGACAGTTTTAAAGGTTTTGTTTTCCTGCTGGTTCGAAAGGATATCCAAACACTGAACCAATGGTAAACCGGCATCGATCATGGTCGCAAATTGCCGGGTAAACACTACGATGTCCTTGGTGGTGATTTTCGGCTGCAAAAAGCTGATATTGATCTCCATATCAAGCCCCTTGCCTGCGCCCTTCACCTTATTCGCCTGAATTCCCTGTCTGCGGAGATTCGCAACCACTACAGATTCGTTCGCGGCCTCCATCATTCCTTTGACAGTTTTTCCCTCTCTCGACTTACCAGCATATGAAAACTTTGGCATCGCTAGTCCCTTTCCATTTATCGCGTGCTATATTCGGTTTCTTTACCGTGCCCGTCCAGGATTGATTGCTCCTTGGCGGCGCAACACCGAGTTGGGGTTTGCAAACATCTGCTTCAACTCTTCTATGTCAGGCGAGCGCATCATCGCATCTTCCTGTGCGATCTGACGCGAATGAGCAAGCATAAAAAGCGACTGATTCAGCGTTTGCATGGCGAACTTGTCCTGACCAACCTGCATCTGCGAATAGATCTGATGAATTTTGTCTTCACGAATCAGGTTACGGATGGCCGGATTCGGCACCATGACTTCTAGCGCCATACAACGCCCATTACCATCAGCTTTTTTCATCAGGGTCTGTGACAATACACCCTCAAGGACAAAGGACAGCTGCGTTCGAACCTGAGCCTGCTGATTGGTCGGAAAAACATCGACAATCCGGTTGATGGTCTGAACACAGGAGTTGGTATGCAAGGTGGCAAAACAGAGGTGACCGGTTTCGGCGATCGTCAACGCTGCTTCGATCGTCTCGATGTCCCGCAACTCCCCCAGTAACACCACATCAGGATCCTGCCGCAAGATATATTTCAGCGCTTTTTTGAAGGATTGTGTATCTGCCCCAACTTCCCGTTGATTCACCAAACACTTTTTGTGCGGATGCAAATATTCGATTGGATCTTCTATGGTAATGATGTGCTCATTGCGAGAGGAATTGATCGCATCAATAATGGCCGCCAAGGTCGTCGACTTACCGCTTCCGGTCGGTCCTGTGACCAGAACCAATCCACGCGGCTTCCGCGAGAGGGATTTTACCACCGCCGGCAATCCAAGATCTTCAAAACTTTTAATTTCGAAAGGGATCGAACGAAAAGCTCCGGCCACCGCACCACGCTGC
>NZ_QKAP01000010.1 GCF_003247215.1 Malonomonas rubra
GAAAAGAGAGGGAGTTGTCACCTGCTCTTCGGTTTTGACCACAGTTTTGGTTTTATTTCCGCTATTCTCAGCCATGTGTCAATTTTACCTTAAATGCTGGAGATTTTTCCCGTTATCCTAGCATATATTTCAGCCGAACCGGAAATTAGTCTAAAAGATTTTTTTATGAGTTTCTATCCTGATCGCCGCAATAGCAATGATCCACTGATGAGATTTATCGCCTGGGCAAATGGCATCGCGGCTATCGGCCTGTTTACCGCGATTTGCATTGCGGCAGTTGCTAAACCGGAAGCGATCACCTTTTTCGATCGTTTTTACATGGTCAACGTTTATCGCCGTCCGTACTGGGACATGGTAATGGTCGACTATATCGCCATCATGCTGGCACTCAGCGGTTTGACCAGCATCGTCGGGTTGATCCTTAACTGCAAGCGGTTGAAGCGCAAAGGTGATTATATACGCGCCACCCAGGTCGTCTGCCTGGTGCTCTCGCTGGCCGGCTTGGGACTTTATTTCGGTTACACCTGAGCATTCCGTTGTATTTCAGTAAATATCCTTCCAAGTCAATCGATGCCCTTCAAGCCAAGCCGTTTCAAACTCGGAATCTTGCAGAAGATAACGCACCAGACCCGCCAGCGGGTAACTGCGTCCATCCAGTCCACTAATCTCAAGCCCTGCGGCAACCCCTGAAAAGAGCCCTTCGTACAGTCCCTGCTGAAACTGATGCATCAAGACGGCTTTTTCTTCACCCAAAAATTTGCTGTTTAGCGCTTCACGACAACTGTTGGAACAGGTTGAGGTCACACTGCGGCACAACAACGGTCGCACCGGATAGACACTACAGTTGCCATCTTCATCGAGAAACGCGCAACTACGCTGCACAAACAAACGCTCATCATCATCCAGACCACGTACTTGCCGCCAAAGATCTTCCAAACGCTCAGCCACGTGTTCCCTCTCTTGCTGCTTAAGATAACGCACGATGGCGAACCCTTCCGGCAGCAGTATCGCCACATTTATCACGCAGCAACTGCAACACCCAGGTCCGCAGGCGATCTGCGAACGATCCCCCGGATGCTGCTTGAGCAGCTTTTCTGCGTCCTCGGCCCAAAACCGTAGTTGAACCTGAACAGGATCGAACGATGTCTGCTCCCGACAAACTTCGACAATACTTTCACCGACTCTTTGCTGATACTGCAGAAGATCAAAGGACTCCATAGACAAACCTCCAAAAACCAAAACACAATTACGACCAATTCTAGCGAAATAACCAGAACAGGCAAACCGACTCTTGTCGATGCTGCGGTGCTCTGCTATCGTGCAGGAGCCTTACCTGAACTTTCCAGAGGATAGAAAACGTGAACCTGCCCGTTGAAAGCTGGATCATTCTTGCTGCGTGTTTACTGTTCGGACTGCTTTGCGGCTATTTGATCGGTAGTCAACTGACCACACGACGCAGCCAATCCGAACGGGAGCAATCGCTGCAAAAACTGGCTGCGCTTGATGCCGAGTTAAGTGCTGAACGTAAAGCAACCGGCGAAAAGCTGATGCTGCTGGAAGAAAACCGACAACTGACCGCGCAGAGCTTCCGTGCCTTATCCGCAGAAGCTCTAGCTACCAACAATCAGACGTTTCTCGATCTTGCGAAGACCACCCTCGACGCTTATCAAAAACAAGCCTCCGGGGATCTGGAAAACCGTCAACAGGCAATCCTGCAACTGGTCAAACCGCTGGGAGATTCGTTGCAGAAGGTCGACAGCAAGATTGAACAGTTGGAGAAAGCACGCACCGGCGCCTATGCCCGTCTGGACCAACAATTAAAATCGCTGCTCGGCAGCCAGACGAAGCTGGAAACTGAAACCGGCAATCTGGTCCGTGCCCTGCGCGCTCCTGCAGTACGCGGTCGATGGGGGGAAATTCAGCTGCGTAAGGTAGTGGAGATGGCCGGGATGGTCAAATACTGCGATTTTGTCGAGCAGGAATCGGCCGATGGAGGGCGTTTGCGCCCCGACATGATCGTCAAACTGCCGAATGGCCGTAACATTGTCGTCGACTCGAAAGCACCGCTACAAGCCTATCTGGAATCGTTGGAAACGGAGAACGAAACCGAGCGGAAATCTCATCTGCAACACCACGCCCGACAGATCCGCGATCACCTGCAGAAACTCTCGGCGAAAAATTACTGGGAACAGTTCCAGCCAACGCCGGAATTTGTCGTCCTGTTTTTGCCGGGGGAAACCTTCTTTTCCGCTGCCCTCGGCCAGGATCCGAGCCTGATCGAAGCCGGCGTTGACCAGAAAGTGTTGCTGGCCACCCCGACCACGCTGATCGCCCTGCTCCGCTCGGTCGCCTACGGCTGGCAGCAGGAGCAGTTAACCGAAAACGCCGAGCAGATCAGCAAACTGGGTCGTGAACTATACGACCGACTGGCAACCCTGAGTGGTTATTTCAGTCAGATGGGCAAAGGGCTGGAGCGTGCGGTGGAAAGCTACAACAAAGGGATTGCCTCCCTCGATAGCCGCGTACTGGTTTCAGCGCGCAAATTCAAGGAACTGGGCACCGGTAGCAGCAAGGAAGTTGAAGCACTCGAGCAGTTGGAGAAAATGCCGCGTCCACCTCAGTTACCGGAATGACTCCCCTTGGCCAGCTTTTTTTGCTAAACTTTTTATTCCGTTTAATCCTTTGCATGCGAAAATTCAGGAGAAAAATATGCATATCCGTCTTGTCCTGATCCTTTTCAGCTGTCTGCTGCTGTTGAACAGTTGCGGCTACAACCAGATTCAGAAAAACGAAGAAGCGGTCTTTGCCGCTTGGGCCGATGTCGAAGCGACCTACCAGCGTCGCGCCGACCTGATCCCCAACCTAGTGGAAACCATCAAAGCCTATGCTGCCCACGAAAAGGACACCCTACTTGGTGTCACCAACGCCCGCGCCAAGGTCGGACAGATGAACATCTCCACGGACAAGCTGGGGGATGTTGCCGCCATGCAGCAATTTCAGCAGGCCCAGGGCGAACTCTCCGGCGCCCTGTCGCGGTTGCTGGTCGTTGCCGAACGCTACCCTGACCTGAAAGCGAGCGCCAACTTCCGCGACCTGCAGCACCAACTGGAAGGAACCGAGAACCGAATCAACGTCGCCCGCCAGCGCTACAATCAGGCGGTTCAAAACTTCAACAGTTCGATCCGCACCTTTCCGAACAACCTGACCAATAGCTTCCTGCTTCACCTGGAACGGAAAGAACCGTTCAAAGCGGAAGCCGGTGCCGCAACCGCGCCGAAAGTCCAGTTCTGATGCGTTATCTAGCCGCTTTCCTGCTGCTGGTGTCGCTCTGCGCACCGGCAGCATCCCTCGATATTCCCCAGGCAAAAGGGTATGTCAACGACAGCGCCGGGCTGCTGAGCCAAACGAGCAAGCTAAAACTGGAACAGTTTCTGCGCGAGTTCGAAAAGAGCGACTCGACCCAGATCGTGGTACTGACCATCCCGACCCTGGACGGTGAAGTATTGGAGGACTACGCCCTGCGCGTGCTGGAAACCTGGGGCGTCGGACAGAAGGAAAAAGACAACGGAGCCCTGTTGCTCATTGCCAAAGCGGAACGAAAAATCCGCATCGAAGTCGGCTACGGGTTGGAGGGACGCCTGACCGACCTGCTGGCCGGGCGGATTATCGACAACGAAATCACACCCCGCTTCAAACAGGGTGATTTTGACGGCGGCGTGATTGCCGGAGTCGTCGGCATGGCCGAAGCGGTCCGCGGTGAATACACCGGTACCGGTCGCACCACCGGCCAGAAGAAAAACAAACATCCCTTCGGCTTCCTCCTCCCGCTGCTGTTTTTCGGTGGTCCCCTGCTTGCCCGCCTCGGCGGTCGTCGCCGCGGGTTCCATCGGCGGCGTGGTTTTTATGTTGGCGGACCCTTTATCGGTGGAGGTTTCGGTGGCGGCGGCATCGGAGGAGGAGGTTTTTCCGGTGGCGGCGGCGGAGGTGGAGGCGGTGGAGCCTCTGGAGGTTGGTAAGATGAAAACAGCTGCAGACTTTTTTACCGCAAAGGAAAAACAGCGGATCGAATCAGCGGTCAAAATGGCCGAGAGCAAAACCAGCGGCGAAATCGTGCCGATGGTGGTCGAGGAATCGTACGACTATCCTCGCGCCGAACTGATCGGCGGCGGCATGATGGCACTGGCGGCCGGTCTGTTTGTCAGCTGGGCGATCGGCCACGAATCGATCTGGTGGTTTCTGCCGGTCGCTATTGTCGTCTACTTCATTTCCGTTCAGCTAATCCGCAATCTGCCTTCCTTGAAGAGAAAATTGGTCAATCCGGTAGAGTTCGATGTCGAAGTCCGGGAAAAAGCGCTGGTCAGTTTTGTCGAACAGGGGCTGCATGAAACCCGCGACAAAACCGGCATCCTCATCCTGATTTCCCTCTTCGAGCGCCGGGTCCAGGTACTGGCGGATAGCGGGATCAATGCCAAGGTGCCTGAAAACACCTGGGAAGAAATTGTCGCCATCATAACTGCCGGATTGAAATCCGACGCCGCCTGCGATGCCACCTGCCAAGCGGTAACACGTTGTGGTGAGTTGTTGCAGGAACATTTCCCGATCAAAGCGGACGATACCAACGAACTGCCGAACTTGATTATCGAAGGAAACTAGGTAGCGTCCTGCTCAATCGAGCGTCTTGCGGAATCTCTTCAGGCCGATCGACAACGCAAACAGTAGAAAAAGTGCGATCGGCCAGAGGTTCGGCAGGATCTCGGTGAGTCCGTTTCCCTTCAGCAGAATCCCGCGCACAATCCGCAGATAGTGGGTCAACGGCAGAACCTCGCCGATATATTGCGCCCAGCGTGGCATGCCCCGGAACGGAAACATGAAACCGGAGAGTAGAATCGAGGGGAGAAAAAAGAAGAATGCCATCTGCATCGCCTGCAGCTGATTGCGTGCCAGGGTCGAGAAGGTCAGTCCTACCCCCAGATTCGCGGCGATAAACAGTAGCGAAACAACCAATAGCAGTAACAAGTTCCCTGACAGAGGCACCTGAAACAGATAATGCGCTGCCAGCAGCACAAACCCCATCTGCAGATAGCCGACAATGATATAGGGGATAATCTTGCCGACCATCATCTCAAGCGGCCGCACCGGCGTCGAGAGCAAATTCTCCATGGTACCGCGCTCTCTCTCACGGGTAATCGCCAGGGCAGTAATGATCACCAGGGTCATGGTCAGCACCACCCCCATCAGGCCGGGGACGATATTGTAGCGGGTGTTCGCCTCGGGGTTAAAACGCGGGTGAACAGTTACCTGCAACGGCGCAACTGTCCCTTGCAGGTAACTGAGCGGGCCACGGAATTCGCTCGCCAGCGCTGCCTCGGCAAAAATGCGGAAAGCGGTCAGCGCGTTGCTGGTCGCTGCGGGGTCGGTCGCATCGGCCGTCAGCAGCAGGGTCGGCTGCTCTCCCCGCACCAGCCGCCGGGAAAACTGTTCCGGAATGCTCAACACGAACTGCACCTCGCCGGTATCGATCAGCCGCTTGGCCTCACTTTCCCGGGAAACCGTCTTTACCACCTGAAAATAGTTGCTGTTCTGCATGGCGGCAACGATACGCCGTGAAAAAACGCTGTTGTCTGCCGAGAGGATGGCGGTCGGCAGATGCCGCGGGTCGGAGTTGATGGCAAAGCCGAACAGTATCATCTGCAGCACCGGGATACCGAGCATCATGGCAAATGTGATCCGGTCGCGGCGCATCTGCAAAAACTCCTTGCTGACCATGGCCCAGAACCTCCCCAGGGAAAATCTGCTCTTACTCCTAGCCATCGTCGTTCTCCAGTCGCCTGCTCATCAGACTGATAAACACCTCCTCCAAACCGCTCTCCTGCTTTTCCCAACGGTACCGGCTTGCGGCAAAAAAGGGTCGCAGGCTTTGCTCCAGTTGCTCAGGGTCGGTTCCGCAGACATGCAGGTTGTTGCCAAACGGGATGGTCAGCTCAATGCCGGGTAATCCTTTGAGATGACTTGCAAGTTCCTGTATCCCCAACCCGGTTGCCGACCAGACGGAAAGCCCGGCGGCACTGATCACCTCCTCGGCTGTACCGGACGTCAGCAGATTTCCGTAAGCTAGGTAGGCGACCCGGTTGCAGCGTTCTGCTTCATCCATATAATGGGTGCTGATTAGGGCGCTGATCCCTTGGGCAGTCAGGGAGTAGATTTGTTCCCAGAAATCACGTCGCGCCATCGGGTCGACCCCGGCGGTCGGCTCGTCCAGCAGCAGTAGTTCCGGTTCATGCAGCAGGCAGGCGGCTAGCGCCAGCCGCTGCTTCCACCCACCGGAGAGAGTTCCAGCCAGCTGCCCGACAAACGGGCCCAACCCCATCCGCTCGATCGTCTCAGCCAAAACCTGGCGCCGTTTCGGAACGGCGTAGATGCGGGCCATGAAATCGAGATTCTCCCTTACGCTCAGATCATCGTAGAGACTGAAGTGCTGAGCCATGTAGCCGATGCGCGAACGGATCTGTTCGACCTCGCTCAGCAGATCGTGACCGAGGCAGGTACCGCTGCCCGCATCCGGCTGCAACAGACCGCAGAGCATCCGCATGAAGGTGGTCTTGCCGCTGCCGTTGGGGCCGAGGAAGCCGTATATTTCCCCCTTCTCCACCCGCAGCGAGAGCTGGTTTACCACGGTCTTGCCGGAAAACACCTTGCTGAGTCCCTCTACCTCGATAACCGGAACGACCTCACGCATTTTCTACTCCAGACGGATATCGACCGGCTGGCCGGGATGCAGACGTTTCGCGACAGCCGGGTCGGGACGGGCTTCGACCATGAACACCAACTTAGAACGAGTTTCACGGCTGAAGATAACCGGCGGGGTGTATTCGGCCTGCGTCGAGATAAAGGAGATGGTGGCTGGCAACGAGCCGTCGCTGCCATCGTAAGAAACAGCAATCGCCTGCCCCAAAGAGAGGGTTCCGAGTTGCGGTTCTGGGACGAAAAATCGCAGTTTGATATTCGCGGCCGGCAGCAGGCTGACCACAGGGTAACCGGCGGGAACAAACTCACCGACCCGATAGAAGGTATCCTCGACCAGAGCCGCCTCCGGGGCAGTCTTTGTTTTCTGCTCCAGCGCCCAACGGGCCTGTTCAACCCGTCCGCGTGCCGCTGCCAGTTCAGCCTGCGCTGCGGCGATGGTATCGCTGCGCGCTCCCAGTTTTGCGGTCGCGTAAACCGCCTGCATTTCCTCCAACGCGGATTTAGCTCGCTGGGAATCGGTTCGAGCGCGCTCGAACTCTTCTACCGAAATGGTCTGCGTTTCTAAAAGTCGTTGACGTCGTTCGAACTCCTTGCGAGCCAGTTCGAGACCGGCCTGGGCCTTTTCGACCCGCGCAGCCAGTTCCTGCAATTCGCTCGGCCGCTGCCCTTTCTGCAGGTCATCCAGTCGACTCTTTACTCGTTGCAGATCCCGTTCAGAAATCTCAACGGCGGTCTGTTCCTGCGCCTGCTCGAGCACAAACAGCGGCGTCCCACCCGCCACATACTCACCCCGTTGGACGGTCAAAACCTCCAGGTGCCCGGCCAGCGGGGCAGCCACCAAAACGAATTCCCCTTCGACATAGCCCTGAAAAACCGGATCGACTTCTTTTTGGCAACCGCATAAAACTGCTGCTCCCAACAGCAGAATTATCCCGAGCAGACACTTCACAAGTGGCATCCATTGCATTATTTTACCGTGACAGTTTTTCATACCCGACAGTGTCCCTTTGAGTAAAAAAATCAATCATATCAACTTTATCGCCCGGCCAGTGATAGTCAATCGACCACTGTTCTTGCCACCCTTGTCTTTTCCTGCGGATAAGCTACCTTTTAGAAAGAAAATCCTGTTGCCAGAAACGGTTCGGATAGGCAGAAGGAGAATGATTATGATCGGACGAGACCGGAGCGGCAAGACTGTCACACTGCACGAGCTGCTGCCTCACTTTTTTAACTTGGGTCGAGCGGACACCCTCTATCGCGATATCTATCTGCAACGGGCCCGATACTGTCTAGGCCGACAATTTTCGCCCGACGAGCATCAAACCATGAAGCGGCTGCGCACCAGCGAAGCCAGCCTGCCCAACCAGATCCGCAACGCCATGAACCGTGGCAACTGGCAAGAGGTACAGGATCTGAGCAAACGCTATAAAAGCTTGCAGGAAGAGATCGAAGAAAAAAAAGTACTGGATGAGTACGCTGGTAAGCTGTTCGACTATCACGATACACCGATCGATCCGTTTTCCCCCGGCATGCACAAGATTGCCGGTTTTTCTTCAAAAAACCTTCCGGGTTTGCGAGCTGAAGCAATCCAGAGTCTGCAGGAACTCTCCCGACACGATCAGGATTGGCAAGACTTCTACGCCAGCCGTTTGGCGATCTTTAAAAATTTGACGATCAACACAGACAGCCTCGACTCGCTACAACCGGTCTCTGAAGCTGCGCTGGAAGAAGAGGCAGCTGAAGCGCTGGCCAGCAACGACATGGGGCGGCTGGCGACACTGGCGACAAAATTGTCGCACTTTTCCGCCAGCAGCGAACCATCAACACCCGCTTCCGACCTGTTGGGCGGGGTGCATAAATTACCGGATGATTACCGCTTCGAGTTTTCACCAAAGGTGCTGAAAAATGCCAACGCGCTTGATCTGGAGCTCTGCTCCGCTCCTTGTCGGAAAAAGGAATACGCGCCTTATTGCCGTTTCGCCTGGCATCCGACCTATTCCGATATGCAAGGCAATCACCACAACGTGCTGCAGGTTCCGGATCTGCATCTGCCAAGCAACCTGCCGGAAGCCCTGAAATCGCGTATTCAGCTGTTTGCCGTCCATCCCTTCATCAATTCCTGCGGAGTTCGGTTTCTGCCCAACATGCTCGCCGAAGACGTGCTGGTCGAAGACTTCCCGGAACCGGAGGCGGGTACTCAGCTACCATCGTCGGGACTGTTGGAAGCACTCGGCATCAAGCGGCGCAATCTACTCAGTCGCAACAAGATAGAAACGATTCTGCTGGAGAAGGGGAACGACCTGCTTCGCGGCGAATTGGGGCTAGATCCTTGTGTCTTCAAATTGATCTGCATCCCCCCCGACCTGCACCTTCGGATCGGCCAGGAGCGTGGCTGGGGGCAGCAAAAAATCTGGACACACTTTGATGGCTACATGATCATGGCCAATACTGACCGTCGCGCCCTGGCGGGTGGAGATATTCGCTATGGGGGGATTTACGACCTGCTCGGAATCAGCAACAGCTACGATTCGGAACGGATCATTGCCCGCTTCGCCGTCGTGCAACGACAAAGACTGGCAATCTGGCAATAGGCAGGCAACCGATTTACTTTTGCTGAGGTCTTCGCACCTCTTCAAAAAAATCACGGTTACGCGACCCACCGGGCGACGTGGTCTGCAGCAGGGAATAGAGTTTGGTCGCCCGCAGCTCAAGCTCCAGCTGGCGATGGCTCAACCGCTGCCCACAAGTGTCGATGCCGTAGAAGCGCTTCAACCGGCTATGAACGCGCGAGAAATTCTGTACCAGCGGGATACTGCGCTGCCTGCGTGTTTCCGCCAGGAATTGCTCTCCTTTTCCGCTCACACCAAGCAGGTGCAGATAGCGAGGTCCGGCCGCGAGCAGATCGACAGCGAGTGGTTTGTCGATCCCGAGCAGAATCGAGACCAGCATTCGTTGGATGCGGGTTCGGGTCAGCTGGCGGGTTTTGATTGTATCGATCAACTCCTCCAGATCGCCAGCGACTTCCGCCGCTTCGAGTAAACGGTTTTCGATGCCATTTTCAACCAGCCAGCACTCTGCCAGGCGTTCCGGGGCGCGCAGGATCTGCGCCAACAACAAGGCAAAGTATCGGTCAGCAACAAACCGCGCACCGGCAGCCAAACAGGCGTGTAGCGGTCCAAT
This sequence comes from Malonomonas rubra, assembly GCF_003247215.1. Taxonomy (GTDB): domain Bacteria; phylum Desulfobacterota; class Desulfuromonadia; order Desulfuromonadales; family Geopsychrobacteraceae; genus Malonomonas; species Malonomonas rubra_A. The sequence continues at coordinate 9,925 of NZ_QKAP01000010.1, forward strand.
CACTTCCGCCGGGATCAGATCATCAACTGCTTTCCCCGCAGCCAACAGGCTGCGAATCCCGGTAGCGCTGGCGATATTCCGTTCCCCAACCTCAGTATCGTGATAACCGGCTCCGATCCGCTGAATTGTCATCGGCTCGATCGAGCTGCCGGTCCGCTGCAACGCCTTGAGATATTCGATGCCAAGGATATTATTCGGCGCCGCTAACGCGCCAGCGTCCAGCATGTCAGGCAAATTTTCGGTCAACAGCTTGGCGCGTGCCTGGGGATAGTTGATCCCTTCCCTCAGCAACTGCGCGGTTCGCTCTGCAAAGTCCTCGTTCTTCTTCAGCAACAATTCAGCGCACTTCCGCAACGGCTGCAGTTGTCCGCTCTCGCTGCCGAAGCAGAGCGCATCGATCCGCCCGAGGGCATTCAACGCCTGGACTCCGCCCTGGGCAAAATCGGGCGCGCTGCTGCAGGCCCAAGGGAGCGGCAGCTCGACGACCAGATCGACCCCGGCTGCCAGCGCCATTTCGGCGCGACTCCATTTGTCAATAAGGGCCGGCTCGCCCCGCTGCAGGAAATGACCGCTCATCACCGCGACAGCGACTCTGGCATCGGAAGCTTTTAAACTCTCGCGCAGATGATGCAGGTGGCCGTTGTGGAACGGGTTATACTCGGTAATCAGCCCAACCGCGCGCATCTAGAGCACCACCGGAATCTGCACCGCCACCCGGTTCCGCTCCGGACTCACCTCCGTTTTATAGGCCAGCGCCTCAACCCCGGCGGCTACCACTTCGCGTAGCAGGCGACCGTATTCTGGATCAATGTCGTCGGCAGGAGAGAACTCGGTTGCTTCGCCGCGCTGTACCAGAAAAAAGATCACCGCACGGTAACCCTGCTGCCGTGCATCCAGTAGTTCACGCAAATGCTTCTGCCCGCGAGTTGTGACAGCATCGGGGAAACAGGCGGTCGTTTCCCCTTCGATCAACGTGACGTTCTTCACCTCCACCAGAACCCGCTCGTCACCGTTTGCCAACAAAAAATCAATCCGGCTATCGCCAATCTTGTACTCCGGGGTAACTGCGTAATTTTCCAATCCCTCGATCCAACCGTTACGCAGCGCCTCTTCCACCACCCGGTTGGTGCGCTGGGTGTGGGTATCGACCCAATAATCACCGACCCGGATCAGCTCCAAGGTGTATTTCAGCTTCCGCTTGGGGTCGTCGCTTTTGGAGATCAGCACTGGATGACCGGCCATGGCGCACTGTTTCATACTGCCGGTATTCGGCGTATGCGCCGTCACCACCCTACCGTCGACCAGTTCGATGTCGGTGAAAAAGCGCTTATAACGGCGCAGCAGAATCCCTTTAAAAAGGGGGGAAGGCAGTTCCATTTGATTCCTCCGCTAAATCGGTCCCCATTCTAGCCCGGCTAAATCACCCGCGACAAGTTTCAAACCTTGCTCTTGCCAAACTCGCCCCGTATAGTTTTGATTTCTTCCACCTGAAATTCAATGAAGCAAACCTGCTTCAAGGAACCCTTCATGCTCGGCGGCCTGATCCTACGGACCATGTCTGCCTAAGCTTATCCCCTGTAAGTCCAACCGTCCCACCCCTCTGGTTGATCTGAAAGTGCCCGACAAACAGTTGGCGGAAATTCCTCGCGATGCAAGCAGCGTCGGCAAGAGCAACAAGAAAGCATTGCAGGGAAAATATCAGCACGGCTGATTGTCTCCTCCCTTACGATAAACAAAAAATGGGTTAGCGTTTTTCGCTAACCCATTAATCCTTCTCGCGGCTCTCAGTATTCGTCAAAATCCTGCTGAATAAACCTTGGCATCTTTCAGCGACACACCTGCCTGATCCTTCTGCGATAGCAGCGGCGCAGAGTCCAGTGGCCAATCGATCCCGATATCCGGGTCATCCCAGCGGATGCATTGTTCATGCTCGGGAGCGTAATAGTCGGTGGTCTTGTACAAAAAATCGGCCGTTTCACTCAGCACCAAAAAACCGTGCGCAAAGCCTTCCGGCACCCAGAACATGCGGTAATTTTCTGAAGAAAGCTCACAGCCAGCCCATTTTCCGAAGGTCGCTGACGCCTGCCGCAGGTCGACCGCCACATCGAACACCGTACCACTGACCACGCGAACCAGTTTCCCCTGCGGTTGTTTAATCTGGTAATGCAGGCCACGCAGCACCCCTTGTGCCGAACGGGAATGGTTGTCCTGTACAAACTGACACCGCAGACCGGTAAGTTCTTCCCAGCGCCGCTGATTGAAACTCTCCATAAAAAAACCGCGCTGATCGCCAAATACCTGAGGCTCAACAATCAGCACATCGGGGATTTCTGTTTTGATAATCTTCATAATCTGTCTTTTGGCAGTAGCCGTTACTGGTCTAATACTCGCCCCGTAGAACTGCTTCCAAATAGTCCCGATAGCTCGACTTCGGCGTCGTCTCGATGACCTGCTGGAACTGTTCCCGATCGATGAAACCCTTCCGGTAAGCAACCTCCTCGAGACAGGCAATCTTCAACCCTTGCCGCGCCTCCAGCGTGCCAATAAAGTGGCTCGCTTCGAGCAAGCTCATGTGCGTGCCGGTGTCGAGCCAGGCGATGCCGCGCCCCAGCTTTTCCACCATCAATTCCTTGCGCTTCAGATAGGCCAGATTCAAATCGGTGATTTCAAGTTCGCCCCTCGGAGATGGCGCCAACTGTTTGGTTAGTTCAACGACCTTTTCGTCATACAGATAAAGACCCGGAACGGCATAGTGGGATTTCGGCTTGGCCGGTTTCTCTTCAATACCGATCGCCAAACCATTAGCGTCGAACTCGACGACGCCATAACGCTCAGGATCGTTGACCGGATAGCCGAAAACGAGCGCGCCGCCATCAAATTCGGCGAAAATCTTGTCGAGCCCCATTTTGCCATAAAAGATGTTGTCACCCAGAACCAGACAAACCGGTTGGTTATCAACAAACTCTTCACCGACCAGGAATGCCTGCGCGATCCCTTTCGGCTCCTGTTGAACGACGTAACTGAGTTTTATCCCCCAGCGACTGCCATCGCCAAGCAGCGTCTTGAAGCGCGGGGTATCCTGAGGAGTTGAGATGATCAGGATATCCTGTAATCCAGCCTGCATCAGTATGGAAAGCGGATAATAAATCATCGGCTTATCATAAATCGGCTGTAGCTGCTTGCTGGCAACCAGTGTCAGCGGATAGAGCCGGGTTCCGGCACCACCGGCTAGAATAATTCCTTTTTTAATTCCGGGCACGTTCATTTCCTCCTTCAGTTGCGGCGCAATTCCATGTACCGGGTCAGGCTTGTTTGCCAGTGCGGAACATCATTACCTGTTGCAGCCTTGAATTTGCCTTTGGAAAAAACGGAATAGGCTGGGCGCGTAGCCGGCAACGGGTATTCTTCGGTTGCGATCGGGCGCAGGGTCTCTATTTTCAGAGCCTCACCAGCCTGCTCAGCTAGTCTGACAATCTCTTGCGCAAACCCATACCAGCTGCACTGTCCTTCGTTAGAATAATGATAAACACCGTAAGCATCACTGCCAGCAAGGCTTAAAATCGCCTGCGCCAGATCGAAGGTATAGGTCGGCGTGCCAACTTGATCATCAATGACCCCCAAGTCCTCACGCTCTTTTGCCAGACGGATGATGGTCTCGACAAAGTTCTTTCCTCCCGGACCGTAAAGCCAGCTGGTGCGGATGATGAAATATTTTTCCAGGCCACTATCAATTATCGCTCTTTCCCCAGCCAATTTGGAACGACCATAAGCAGATTGCGGTCCTGTCGCATCGGTTTCCAAATACGGCTCCGTTTGACTGCCGGAAAAAACATAATCGGTTGAAACATGTACCAAGATTGCATCAAGAGTCTTTGCTGTCAGCGCCAGGTTTCCCGCTCCCGCGCCATTGATTCTGGTCGCGACTGGTTCCTGTGTCTCACAACCGTCGACATCGGTAAAAGCCGCACAATTGATGATGAGCTGCGGTTGAAGATGCGCCAGCACGGCATTCACCGCATCAGTATCCGTAACATCAAAGTCAGGAAGGTCGAGAGGACAAATCTCCCAATCGGATGCAGCGACCTGTTGAACCATCTTCCCCAACATCCCGTTGGCGCCAATGAGGGCAAGTTTTTTTTTCGCAGCCACTTCTGCTAAACCTCTTCACCATACTGCTGCTGATAATATTCCCGATACGAACCGTCAACCACCGAGGCAACCCATTCGGGGTTCGCCAAGTACCAGTCGACGGTCATCAGGATTCCCTCTTCAAACGTCACCGAGGGTTCCCAGCCCAGCTGGTTCTTTATTTTACTCGCATCGATCGCATAGCGACGGTCATGTCCGGGGCGATCAGTAACAAACTTGATTAGGCTGCGACGTGACTCCCCCGATGGAAGCAGCCCGACTTTCTGATCCAGAATGTCACAGATGCTCTGGACAATCTCGATGTTCTGCTTCTCATTGTTGCCCCCGACATTGTAGGTCTGACCAACCTCACCCTTTTGCAGAACGGCTAGAATGGCAGCACAGTGGTCCTTCACGTAGAGCCAATCACGAACGTTTTTGCCATCGCCATAAACCGGCAAGTCCTTGCCGTTGAGGGCATTGTTGATAATCAACGGAATCAGTTTTTCCGGAAAATGGTAAGGACCGTAGTTGTTAGAACAGTTCGTCATAAGCGTCGGCAAACCGTAGGTGTGGTAATAGGCGCTGACCAGATGGTCGGAAGAAGCCTTCGACGCCGAGTACGGGGAACGGGGATCGTAAGCCGTGGTCTCTGTAAACAGCCCGGTATCACCAAGTGAACCATAGACCTCGTCGGTCGAAACGTGCAGAAACCGCTTGCCCTCAAAAGAGCCGTTCCAAGCGTTACGGGCAGCTTCCAGCAAGGTAAAGGTTCCACCGATATTGGTCTGGATAAAAGCGGCTGGCCCGCTGATACTGCGATCGACGTGAGATTCAGCCGCGAAATGCACAACCGTATCGATCTGCTCATCGGCAAAAAGCTGATTGACCAAATCGGCGTCGCAGATATCCCCTTGAACAAAGCGATAACAGGGATCGTCTTCAATCTCCACAAGGTTCTTCAGGTTCCCGGCATAAGTCAGCTTGTCGAGATTGACCAACCGACAGTCTTTTAACTGCGAAAGAACAAACTGGACGAAGTTGGAACCGATAAATCCACAACCTCCGGTCACAAGTACATTTTTCATAGAAGAAACAAACCTTTCACGATTATCTAACAATATTGACTAGGGATATGTAACCTGTCCAGTTTTTCTTGTCGAGATAAAACCTGGCCCTATTCGGCAAGCTAGACTCAACCAACATCGAGCAGTTCCTGAAAACTGATGCGATACTTTTTCAGCAGGCGGGAAAATTCCTGCCACGACATGCGTTTATTGTTCATAATCCGTTGGCGTTTGGCAAAAACCTGCGGCGCACCGATAACACTATCAAACAATGCTTTTAGCAGGGATTTGATGATCGCCCCCTGCGAGCCGCCAGCGCGAAACTCCCCCCCTGTTCCCTTTCCTGAAAAAACGATCTTCGCCTGTTCAACATAGCGCAGCAGAGTAAAATATGGCAGTCCCAGCAGCAAACTGGGCGGGAAGCTTTTCACTGCTGCCCAGTAATGATTCCGCTCGACACAATAGACTTTGAAGGAAGACAGACTACTGCTGCTCTGCGAGTATTTATGGTAAACAACAGCTTCTGTAGCTAAGATTGCGGACCATCCTGCCAATCTCCCCCTCAGGCCAAGATCGGAGTCTTCGGCATAGGCAAAGAAATCATCATCAAAAAAACCTATTTCACAGAGCATCTCTCTTCGATACAGGGCAGCGCAGGCACTTGGGAAAAGAATCTCTATGGTTGCGGGGAAAGACATCTCTGACCAGCGACGGTTACGGTACATGCCTCGCGACATGCCGTCGGGACAGATACCCATGCCGAGCGAATCAATGACATCGGGCTCATAAAAGGAACAGATCCGGCAACCAACCATCCCAGCGCGAGGGTTGGAGTCGGCGGCACCAACCAGAGCTTCCAGCCAGTTTTCCGCAACCTTGGTATCGTTATTCAGGGTCACGATGAAATCACCGGCCGCCTGTTCGAAACCAAGGTTGTTGCCGGTCGCAAACCCGGTGTTTTCGGCCAGGGGAACCAACTTGACCCAAGGATAATGTTCCTTGACGAAAGCGACCGAATCGTCAACAGAACCGTTGTCGACAAAGACAACCTCGAAATCGCGAAAGGTTTGCGCCGCAAGACTCTCTAGGCAGTCTGTCAAATTGGAGCGTCCGTTCCAGTTGACAATGATAATCGAAACAGCAGGTTTCAATGGGTTCCCACAGGCAGGCATTAATAAATTTGCTCGACATAAATGCTACACAGTTCCAGGCTTCCTACCCCTTCCCGTTACTGCGGCGGATCCCATGTTACTGGAATTTCAAATCAAAAGAAATAAAATCATCATAAATGCAACGCAACCTAATGCAACGAAGAAGGGCCGCTCGATCGAGCGGCCCTTTCTTTTTTTACCTTAGCAGGGATGAACGTTGCTGCTCCCTACCACTTTCGGCTTCATGTACTTTTTCATCAGCTTTCTCCTTTTGTTGTTGGTTCTATCGTCTGCTTCCCCGCGAACGGGGGAGCGTGGCTTCTCCTAAATCGACCATTAATTGTTGTAGATCCGGATCGTATCCACGGCCATATCGCTGCGTGGAGTACCCGCAACACCGCGGAATCTCAACTTGATCGTTCCTGAGGTATAGCCGGCAGCGGCTAGGTCGATGTTCTGCTGGACCCAGACGTCGCCATTATTTCCACTGCGTGTCCAGATATCCAGATTCCAGGAACTACCATTCCAGACATCCAAATGCAGCGATCCCATATCAGCGCCGTACATATTCCAGTAGAAGGAAACGTTCAGGCTATAGGTTCCGGCATCCAGGTCGTTACTCTCCAAGTAGAAGAGGTCTCCGTTAGCAACCGGACTTGATGTTTCGGTATAGACGTAATAACCATCGCCGCCCTGGTCACCGCTCGGACCGGAGCTACTGGATGGCGGGCTGCCCGACAATCTGGTCCAATCCCGATCATCCCCAGTAACATTGCTCCAGTTGCCGAATCCGGTGCTGAAGTCATCTATCTGCTCAAAATTATTGACGATGACATCCACCGTTGCGTTCTGGCTTGACGAAACATTCCCAGCAGCATCCTTGGCCCAAGCATAGAATGTGGTATTCCCTGTGCTTGATGTGGTGATTGAAGTCGGGACAGTCGCACTCCAACCAGCATCTCCTGCTGCCGGTGCTGTAACCGATTCGGTGATCATGTAACCACCCACAGCAGTGTCATCGCTTGCGGTGAAGGTGGTCACTGTAATCGGCGAGGTGCTGCTGGCTGGCAGGCTGAACGCGGTCACCGTCGGTGCCGTGGTGTCAGGACCGGTGGAGTTGACCATCGCACTCAGACTGGTGGAGACATTGCCGGCCGCGTCTTTCGCCCAGGCATAGAAGGTGACCAGCCCGGTGCTGCCAGTGTCGATGGATGTCGGCGGACTGCTGGTCCAACCGGCAGCACCGGCTGCAGGTGCGATAGGCGATTCGGTGATCATGTAACCGGTCACAGCTTTGTCATCGCTGGCACTGAAACTGAGTACCGGAATCGGAGTAGCGCTGGTGCCCGGTAAGCTGAATGCTGTCACCGTCGGTGCCGTCGTATCGGGAACCTGAGATGCACAAGTAGCACCCATGTAGGTGGTTTCGGCCAGCTCGAAGACCGACTGGTTGACATGGTAAGTCGGGTCGGATGAGCTGTGGGCGATCCACGTCGTATTATCACAAGCCACCTGAGCGCTGTAGTCCGCGTTGCCAATGTGACAGGTGGTACAGACATCCAGCAGGTTCACAGCTGCGATATCGTTGAAGGTTGGAACATCGTAGTTCGTTCCGTTCTCATTGATCCGGGTCATGTTGTAGCTGATCGTCGGGTTCTGATTCAAGTTGTAGGTCGAAGACGAATATCGCTCACCAATCCGGTAAAGAGGATCAGAACTCGGCAGGCTATCATAAATAGGCCGGTTCAAGGTCCGTCCGCCCCACTGGCTGAAGAACAGGTTAAACGTTCCTCGTCCAGCAGCCAGAGGATTGACATCCATCGGTTCGGGTGCCGAACCATTGACCTGCTGGCCATGGAACGGAACCGCCGGGTTTGCTGGAATCGGCAAGGTTGAATAGTAACCCTGCATCGATCCATCTGCGTCGGTCGAGTGGCAATCCATACAGATCCGGAAGTCCTGAATCGGACCATTCGGGTTCTTGCCGTGCTGGGTATCGCCATGGCACTGGCGGCAAGCCATCTGTTTCGGCGTGCTGTTCACGTCGGCCGGCCAGGTGTGGCAGGCCTCACAGACCCCGTACTGCGCCTGGACGGTATCGTGGTGTGCGCTGGTGGTGTGACAGGTAGCACAGTTACCACCGCCAGCCGGGATGCCTGCCTTCAGGTTCGGTACAGTCGTATGGCAGTTGTCACATTCGCCAAAGTGCGTGGTCATGACCGTGCCGTTCACCGGATCACCGGTCGTATGACAGTTCAGACACGGGATATTTCCGCCGCCACCCGTGACGTAGCCGAGGGCCACGTGATCAGGATTACCGTGAACGGTCAGGTACTTGCTCGAGTGGCAATCCAGACAGTTGGTCGGGTTAGCGCCGTTTGCAATGGCTGTAATAACCTCGGCACGCGCGCTGTTGTGGCAGGTCGCGCAGGCACCGGCACCGTTGGTGATGACATTGTGCTCGGTTTCAATACCAGCCCAGGTAGTTACCCCGGTGTGACAGTTGCTGCACTGCTGCCCCGGAGCGTCGTAGGACAGATCACCGGCACCCTGTGCAACAGTGTGGGTACG
>NZ_QKAP01000125.1 GCF_003247215.1 Malonomonas rubra
CCGCTTCGTGGTGGGTGTCAACGGCAGCGGCAAGTCTAATTTGTTGCGTGCCGTGGCCGAGGTTTTTTTGGCCCTGACCGACCTTCGCGTTCCACAATTCCCGGTCAGTTTGGTGTACGAGCTGGGCATCCGCGGCACATCCAACCACCGAACCTTGCTCTTGCATTGTCCAGGGAGCCGCCGACAAGCCAGCCTGTGGATGCATGAGCGTTTTGCATTCGATGACCAAAACGGCCAGGAGGTGTTTGACTCTTGCCTCGAACACCTGAATCTAAAAGGAACGCCCGCAACGCCCGGTTTCTCATCTTTGATCGCTCCGGGTAGTTGGCCGCTTCGTGACAGTTCTCCACCGTTGATGGCTTTGCCTGCGGCAGTTCTAGCCTATACAACCGGGGATCCGCGACCTTGGCGCTCCGTCTGGAATCGCAACCAAGATGCCCAAGGATTGTTGGAGACCAACGATGACACGCAAGGTGACGAACGCCCGGCGGGGTGGACAAATGCCCAAGAAGAGGCACTTGAGGCCGCTCGTAAAGAGCAAATGGGCACGACACGGCCTGACCAGGGCATGGCGTCTACGGACGTCGATTCGTTTCGTCGTCCCATCTTGCTTGACGCTACATTGCTCAAATGTGCGCTGCTGGCAGTTGCCTTGCCGCACTCACTAAAAAACGAAGCAAATCTGAATGCTGCCCTGCAAGAGCTGTTGGAACGTGGCAGCTGTCATCATTTGGTTTCGGTAGGTTTTCGCAGTCATATGCAAAGTTCCACTTGGGACCGCAAGTTGTGCGAAACCGCACATGACTGGTGGCTTTGCGCAAGCGAGGTCATTGCCGAACCTCATCCGTTGGAAACTCGTCGTACCCTGTTGTTCGATCTGAAAGGCGCATTCAACGCGCAGGATCGTTCGACACGCCTCGCGACTAACGCCCTAGCCACCTGTACAACCGAAGGTGAAGCGTTACTGGCCCTGCTTGGAGGTGAAGGCGCCACGCCCTTTGAGTTGTTCACACGCTTGCTGGAGTTGAATCAGACAGGTTTGTTCGATGATCTGCTTTTACGCCTTCGCAGCCAGCCCGTGTCAGAAACTGGTACTGATCTTTCCGGGCAAGACATTGGTGTGCTGCGCTACGAAGAACTTTCGGATGGCGAGCAAATGGTGCTGGGGCGCATGGCCCTGTTTCATCTGCTGGATGGACAACAGGATGCCTTGCTGTTACTCGATGAGCCGGAAACCCATTTCAACGACAAGTGGAAGCGCGAAATCGTAGACATTATCGACGATGCTATCGGTAATACTGCCAACGATGTTCTTATATCCACCCATTCCGCCATCGTGCTTTCGGATGTGTTTAACAATGATATCGTAATGGTGGAAAAGACTGCCAACGGCTCTGGGGTGCGTCCGGTCGGTGAACTGACGTTCGCCACTGACCCTAGCGCTTTGATGATGACGGTGTTTGGCGCCGATGACAGTATCGGCAAACGGGCACAGGAATTTATCGAGAAGAAGCTGGAACAGGCGACTGGCACGCCCGATGAGATCGCGGACTTGGAACAGCTGATTGCGCGGATGGGATCAGGCTTTTACCGTAGCGAATTGCGAACCCTGTTGAATATTTGGCGAGGTGGGAATGCTTAAACCCATTTACCCTGTTTCATGTTCTCCCGCGCTGGCGGCTTGCCAACGACTGATGCAATCGTTGGTTTTCTGGCTATGCGAACCTGCAACTACGGCATTAAGCATCAATCAGCAAAATATGCAGCCACCAAGGTTTGCCTCTGCTATTGAGGCCGATTGGCTCTGGCACTTCTTGCAGCGCCTTGATGCGGGACAGCCCTTGCTCACCCACGCGCAAACAATAGCAGCCTTGCCAGATGACAGAAAAACCGTGCTTTGCGTTTGGGTACACTCCGTCTCGGCGGTGGAAATGCAGTTCCACCCCGTTCCGCCAGCATGGCCAGTGGCCAGACCGGGCGTGGGTGAAGCTGTCTGGAAAGCATTCAAAATCCTCATGGAAGCCTTTTATGAAAAAGGTCTTCGAAGTGGCTTGCCATATCTTCCAGATGGTACTCCCGTGGCAACCGCGGGTATAACCTACAAGAATTTTGTCCAAATATTCCGTGATGCGCACCGCCTGAATTCCGATACAGATGCGCGTGAGGTGTGCGTGCTATGCGGTGGCCCGCTGGGCCAAACACCGGAGGTGGATCACTGGGTCGCCAAGAGCGCCTTTCCTTTGCTCAGTGTGTGTGCCGACAACCTGCTTCCCATCTGCGGCGAGTGCAATTCGACGTCCAACAAGGGCGAGAAGGCCGTTCATAGTAACGGCAGTTTTGTAGATTGGTATCATCCTTACTTTCGTCCTGCCAACGGCTCGTTGCACCTGGAATATGTTTTGCCCAAGCTGACAGTAAAATGCAAATCCACCCAGCCCGCAGATCAACCCAAAGTGGAAAACCTCAACAATCTACTCCATCTCGCCGACCGTTGGACGCGTGAATTCAAGGCAGAACATGCCAGACATCTGGGGACGCTTCGCCGACGGGAACAGAATCGGATTCAAAAGAGTCAGACAAGACACACTCAAGCAGAGATTCAAGACTACTTCCACCAATGGAAAAATACAGATTTATTGCCGAGTGAACCACACTACGAGGTACATCAACTCTTATGTGACGCAATGCAGGAGCAATGTCGCTTAGCGGCATGGGAAAAAGAATTGGAGCTTGTGCTATGAATCGACACTACTCATGCCAACGGCTTTACATTATCATGCCGGCTGCCGTAAATCTGTTGGCGGTAAATGAGGTTCTTTTATTGCCGGGAAAGATATCTCGACAAAGTGAAGAGGTAACATAATGCCCACTTGCTGGATTATCGCCGGACCAAACGGCGCGGGAAAAACGACCTTTGCTCTGGAGTACCTTCCCAAAGTGGCAGGCTGTACTCACTTCATTAACGCTGATTTGATTGCCGCCGGTCTGTCGCCTCTGGCGCCGGAACGAGAACTGGTTGCGGCAAGTCGTTTTTTCCTGAAAGAGATTGAAGGGCGTATAGTAAAAAAAGAAGATTTTGCCTTTGAAACCACCTTGGCGGGCCGCGCTTATTTACGACTTATTGATCGTCTTAAACGGCAAAATTGGCAAGTGGAACTGATCTATCTGGCGCTGCCCAATATGGAAATGTCCAAACTGCGGGTCGCCGAGCGGGTGGCGCACGGTGGACACAATATCTCGGAAAAAGATATTGAGCGTCGTTTCCCTCGTAGTTTGCGCAATTTGTTAACCGAATACAGCTGGGTTGTGGATGCCTGCCAATGCTTTTTGAATATCACCGCTGCCCCGGTGTTGGTTTTTGAACAAAAAGGTGATGAACGAAATATCGTACATGATGATTTTTATCAACAGTTATTGTGTGAGGCCGGGTTATGAAAATATCTAAGCAGGAACCTTCTGAGAAAAGCCGACAAACGTTGGCTGCTTTGACGGAAGCTGTTTCTCGGGCGCTGGAAAAGAAAAGGCGGCTCGGGCAGTATGCGGTAATCTGGCAAAATGGGAAACCGATCATGGTCGGCGAAGATGCGCCCCAAAAAACCGAATGACTTCCGCATGACCGATAAACGGCAACCGTATCCCGTTCTGTTCGAAGCGCTGGCTCACGGTGGGTTGGTGCTGACCGTCAACAAGCGGTTGGCTCGCAATCTGCGGGAGCGTTACGACCAGTGGATGACAGCGACCGGCCGGACGATCTGGAAGTCGCCGGAGTTGTACAGCCTCGATGCCTGGTTGAACCGGACCCTGACGCTGCTGGACGAAGACGCCGGACTGCTGCCGATGCGGGGGGCGTTGCACTTGTGGGAACGGGTCATCGAGCGGGACGTGGCCGGGGCCGACATCGAGTTGTTGCAGATTCCGGCCACGGCGCGGCGGGCGCAGGAAGCCCATCAGTTGCTGGTCGAGTACTGTGAACTTCCCGACGGTGTGCCGCTGAGCGACGACCATCGCATCTTTCTCCGCTGGCGCAAGGCGTACCTGGACGCCTGCCGCGAGGGGGGGTGGTTCGACGCTTCCGAGGTGCCGGGCCGTATCGGAGCGGCTGTGCGGGAACGGCGGCTAACGATCCGCGAACAGGTGGTGCTGGCCGGATTCGATGAAATTTCTCCTTCATTGCAGCGTCTTGCCGCTGCCATGACCGCGGCCGGCGCCGTGGTCAGCGAGTGGGAAGGCGCCGACGGAGACGAAGCAGCCGGTCTCCGAGTCGCTTGCGCCGATCCGGAAGCGGAAGTCCGCACCGCTGCCCGCTGGGCGCGCCGCTTGCTGGAACAGGGAGCGAAAAACATCGGCATTGTGGTGGTCGATCTGCAACAGCGGCGCACCCTGCTGGAACAGGTCTTCCGCGAAGAACTCGATCCCGAATCGCTGGTCGATCTCGATCAGGAGGAAAACCGCTTCAGCCTTTCCCTGGGCACACCCCTGGCCGATCAGGGGCTGGTGGCCGCCGCCCTGGAAATCCTCGGTCTGGGGTTTCGTCCTGCCGTGGACACCATCGGCTTTTTACTGCGCACGCCCTATCTCGGTGGCAGCCAGCGGGAACTTTACGACCGCGCCCGGTTCGATCGGCGTTTGCGCAGTCTGCGGCGGCTCTCTTTTCCGCTGCACAGCCTGCGCAAATTGTTGACCGCGCCGGAAGACAAAGATGCCGCGTCACTGCCGGAAATGGCGCGGATTTTCGGCACCCTGGCCGAAGCCCTGAAAGATGGACGCAAGCGTTTGCCGGGGGAATGGGTGAAGAGGTTCAGCGACTTGCTGGCCGAGGTCGGTTGGCCCGGCGAACGGCCCTTGGGAAGCGTGGAGTTTCAGTCCTTTAAAAACTGGACCGAACAGCTGTTGCCGTCCCTGGTCACCCTGGAACCGGTGACCGGCCCCATCGACCGTAGCGAGGCCGTTACCCTGCTGCGCCGCCTGGCCAATGAAGCGGTCTTTCAACCGGAATCCCCCGGTGGGCCGTTGCAGGTACTCGGGCTGCTGGAATCCTCGGGTCTGAGTTTTGAGCATCTCTGGGTGATGGGCATGACCGACGAGTCGCTGCCCGCACCGGTGCGGCCCAATCCGTTTATCCCCGTCTCCTTCCAGATCGCTCGCAACATGCCCCACGCCGGGGCCGAGC
>NZ_QKAP01000015.1 GCF_003247215.1 Malonomonas rubra
AGGACACTATCGTCAAGGTGATTGTGAGCTTGATCAATCGATGCAACCAGTAACGCTCCTGGTCCCAGAACCTCATAAGTTGTTTCTCAATGTTCACCTGATCTCTTTGGTAGGGTGTTGGCCGGCATGCACCCAAGCAGTTAGCAACTTCAAGAACTGAATTGCCTCTATCCCAATAGACCTTCTCCAGCCCCAAGATTGTGAGTTTCATGACAAATGCCCCCGGAAATCTCCAGTGGCATTCGTTTTCCAAAAATAAGCAATTTTGAAAATCGTTCTGGCCACTCCCAAACTTAATCACTTAATTTCCAAATATTCTGACAAAATAAATTTCCATAAGTCTTTAGGAATTTTGCTGGGAGCCTCTTTGTCAAAAGTAGAACAGGTGTTGGCAGTAGATCCCACTTGAACATGCTTACGAAGCGACCTAGATCACTCTTACCGGAATGGCCTTTTTACGGACCTTTTCCCGTTGTGTCATGGTGCCTGTTTATTTGCTTCCTCACCCCCCTTAGTTAATGATACAAAAGAGAGTAAGTACAAAACAGTGTCGTTAGCAATAACTTTTGACGGTATTTTTGTCGGTATCCTTCATAAAAAACAAAAAGCTTCCCGTTTTATTACGGCGACATAAACCAACTGTTCGATTCCGTCCTTCTCAGCGAGATTTCATGACCAATACCACCCTGCGGGAACGGTTCGGGATCGAAGAAAAGAACAGTTCCATGGCTTCGTGAATTATAAGAGACACAGCTGATGTCGGCCTTATCCGATGCCATGACGACACCGTGGGCAGCAAGGCCAGAAAGTATCTGCCATGGTGGGCTTAATGCCACTGGCAAAATTGCTTGACTGTTGCTTGACTGAGAAGCAACCGGAAATTCGCAACTAGCTGTAATTTAACAACGATTCAACCTTTACATGTAGTAAATTGCTTGACTGCGCTGAAGAAGTGACACATCAAGCTGAAAATATTGAATGACCAGAACCCACCTGAAACGAAAACAAATGCCCGTCGAAAAAGAACTCAAAACCCGCCTCTCGGCCCTGAAGCGCAGCCGCCGATTCGTCCGCTGGGTCGAGTCAGCCGGGCTGGCCAGTGAGCTGCGCGATCTTCTGCAGCAGATCAAAGACCTTGTCGAGAATGCACAGACAGGCTGCACGCTGTTGGCCGATTTCTACACCACCGACCGCAGCGTCTTCGACCGTTGCGATGATTCAAGCGGTCATATTGGAGATGTCTACCGCTATGATGCCTGCGAACTGTTCGTCCGCTATGCGCAGCGTTGTACCGACAAGCCATGGGTCGCCAAACTGGTCCTCAAGACCAGCCAGAAGGATGATTACGGCGTACGCGATGCCCTGGTGGGTAACGCTGCCGAGTACCTGCCGGAAGCGCAGCTGCGCTGGCTGATCGACCAGTATCAATCACTGGCGAAAGAAGAAAAGGACGAGTTTCCGCGCCGTCACTGGCTGTACCAGGTCGAATCCCTGGCCCGCCAGCTCAAGGATGCGCCGCTGTTCGAACAGGCCCGCCGCGCCGCCTGGGGGGATGAACCCGGCATCGCCGCCTGTGTCGATATCGCCCGGGTCTATCTGGAATGCGGGGATGAGCAGACCGCCCTCAACTGGCTGGAACGGATTCCGGAAGGAGAAAGTTTTCAGCAGCAGGAGCGCGATGATCTGCTGCTCGACATCCACGGCCGGCAGGGGAACAAACAGCAGCAAGCCGAAGTTGCCCGGCGCAGTTTCAGCCGGCAGCGCAGCAGAGAGGGCTTCGAGCATTGGATTTCAATCGTCGGTGAGGATCAGCGTAACGAACTGCTCAACCAGGAGGTGCGGATCATCCTCGACTCACCTCTGCTTTCCCTGACCGATGCCAACTTTCTGACCGTCATGGAACAGTGGGACGCCGCCGAAAATTATCTGCAAACCCACGCAGAGCAACTGAACGGCGACCATTATCAGTTTCTCCTCCCGCTCGCGGAAACCTTCGAATCGCTGGCCCGGCCGCTGAGCGCCAGCCTGCTCTATCGCGCCCTGCTCGATTCCATCCTGAACCGCGCCCAAACCACAACCTACGGTCATGGAGCACGCTACCTGCGCAAACTCGATCTGCTGGCGAAGACTGTCAGCGACTGGCGCAACATCGAGCCGCACGCGGTCTATGTTGAACAGCTGCGCCGGCAGCACGGCCGCAAAACCAGTTTCTGGAGCCGTTATGGACGCTGAAAATGAATGGATGAACCATGGACACTGATGATTTTTCCGACAGGGCCTATGCCATCATTGTCCAGGCCGCCCGGGTGTCAGACACTCTGAAGGCGGAACTCGGCGCGATGAGCAGCCGATACAGTGACGAAGACGACTGGCTGCGCTGTCTACAGAAACATCTGCGCAGCATAAAGGCCCATCCCCAGGATTATGTGGATCTCAGGAGCCTCGATGAATTCGAAGGCGTCACCCCGGCAAAGATTCGGGAACTGGCATCCCACCTGCTCGACCAGATTCCGGAGATCCTGGCAATGCCGCTGGAGCAGAGGGGGCATCGGAAGTGGTAACGGGTCAGGATCAATTCCCTGACCGGAACTATGATGAGCAGGCACATCAAACCATGAAGGAGTTCGTTGCATGACAATCAAAGCCACCAAGGGAGCCTGCACCCTCTGCGGCAAAGAGTACACCCGTTCGGGTATGGCCAAACACCTGGCCTGCTGCCTCACGAAACAACCGACAGAATCCATTATGGATGATGAGCGTTTCAGTCTACACCTGCAGGTTACGACTCGCTATCCCTCTGGCTACTGGCTGCATCTGCAGATGGATGAGCGGGCGACCTTCAAGAAGCTGGATACGTTTTTGCGCAAGCTCTGGCTGGAATGCTGTGGCCACATGAGCCAGTTTTTCGTCGGGCGCCAGACTATCGGTATGCAGGGACGACTGGCCACGTTGCTAAGGCCGGGTGATGAAATAGATTACGACTACGACATGGGTGACACCACGGAGTTGCAGATCAAGGTTCTCGGGGCATATCAGGGCCTGGCCCCCAACAAAAAGTCGATAACCATTCTGGCCCGCAATCAGCCGCCAGAGATTCCCTGCGATGCCTGCGACCGGCATCCTGCTGTGAGTATCTGCCCCGAATGCAATTGGGAAGGTGAAGGCTGGCTCTGTCGGAAGTGTACAACTCGACACAGCTGTGGCGACGCCGCCGGTTATCTGCCAATCCCCAACTCGCCACGGGCCGGAGTCTGTGGGTACACCGGTGCATGAGCTCAGATATCTATCCAGACCTCAAACAAGCAGCTGGATAAAGTTTCGGGGTAGACCTTAATCCGACATTTCACACACATATGGAAAGAATCCGTACCATTTGACATCTCCCAGGGAAACGTCTATATTTCACCAAATAGTACGGAAGAAATCCGTACAGGAAAAAAGGAGGACTCACATGGCGACCGCACGTCTTGACATGAGACTTGATCTGGAAATCAAAGAAAAGGCAGAGAAGGCTTCTGCCCTGCTTGGAATGCGCAGTCTCACAGAATATGTCGTGCATCTCATGGATGAAGATGCCTCCAGAGTCATTGCAGAACATGAGAGCATGACTGTAAGCGACGATGTCTTTGATCGCTTCATGCACGCCTGCGAGAACGCGAAACAGCCCAACAAAGCCCTGCGCGAGGCCCTGATCTTCACCCGAAAGCAAGGCATCAAGTGAGCTGGGCAAAGGAATTCGTTGAACTTGACAAAAAAGCCCACGACCGCAGTTCATTCGACAGCGGCGAAGACGAGCTGAACGATTTCATCAAAACCAAAGCAGCAAAGCATATGGCGGCTGGAATCAGCAGAACGATGGTGCTACCAGCCGCCTCTCCTTTACCTGATGGCAAATACCCTATTTGCAGCTTTTATTCGATTTCTCCGAGCCAGATTGAAAGACAGACCCTCCCGGCAGCACTTGCCAAAAAACTTCCATTCTACCCTGTTCCGGTCTTTCTGATCGCCCAACTCGCTGTACATACAGAAATCAAAGGGCAAGGACTGGGCAAAATAACCCTGATTAAAGCACTGGAGCATCTCTGGAACGTTAACGCTCATATGAAAGCTTATGCAGTGGTTGTTGATTGCCTCAACCAGGCTGCCCAGGATTTTTACACAAAATTCGGGTTCGAGATCCTCTGCGACAACAACGGCAGGACCCGAATGTTTATGCCGCTGGGTACGGTGGGTCAGCTCTTCGAGGAAGAGTGAGATAAAGAGTAAGCCCTTGACTCCAGCCCCTCTGCACTTCGGCAAGGTTCGCTCTCTCCAGACTTTTGGTCACTGGAATCTACAATTCTTGATTTTTATGTGTTTTTTAGCATACTATGTCGACATATTGGCGACTTACTATGCAGAAAACTACAATCTATGGACATCATTTCCGCACTGCGAAAAACCATCCCCTGGGAAGAATTCGACTATCAAGCCCTGCTGCAGGCCCTGAAGGATTACGCCTGCCCGCGTGACAAGATCACCGACCTGCTCGCCAAAGGGGTGATCGTGCGGGTCAAGAAAGGGCTCTATATCTTTGGCGATGCCTACCGGACCCACCCCTACAGCCGGGAAATCCTCGCCAACCTGATCTACGGACCATCCTGCGTATCGCTGGAATATGCGTTGCATTACCGTGGACTGACGCCGGAAGGGTCGGCGGCTCTGACCTCGGTCACCACCAAGCGGGGCAAACAGTTCCAGACCCCGGTGGGCCTGTTTTTCTACCGGATGATCCCGGAAGCCGGTTTTCATATCGGCATGCAGCGGGTTGAGCTGGAGGATGGCCGTGCATTTCTGCTTGCCGGTCCGGAGAAAGCTCTAGCCGACAAGCTCCGCTGCGACCGCGGCCTGCAGCTTCGCTCCCGGCGGGGCTGCCTGGAATATCTGCTTGATTCGTTACGGATTGCCCCTGAAGACTTGAGCCGACTGGATCTCGACCTGCTTGAAAGACTGGCTGCAGCTGATGAATCGCCGCGCGTGCGGACACTGGTGGACAGCGTGCGTTATCTGAGAAGAGAGAGCGCCTGATCATGCAGAATGCCGTTGCCCAGATGCTGGCTCGCTACGACTGCCGCAGCAGCGATGATTACGTCCGGGCACTGCGTGAGATCCTGCAGAAGATCGCCCTGCTCGGCCTGTGGCGCAGCAAGTTTTTCGAAAAAGTGGCCTTCTACGGCGGGACCGCCCTGCGCATCCTCTACGGACTTGATCGCTTCTCCGAAAACCTCGACTTTTCCCTGCTGGAACCGCTGCCCGATTTTGACCTGGCAAGCTACAGCACAGCTCTGGAAAAGGAGCTCAAAGCCTTCGGCTTTGACGTCAGAGTGGAGCAGAAGAACAAGTCGGTCGCGACACCGGTCCAGTCAGCTTTTCTCAAGACGGATACGGTCAATCAGCTGCTGGTCATTCAGGCCGGCGCGGACATCGCCCGGCAGATCCCGCCCGGTCAGGTGATCCGCATCAAACTGGAAGTCGATACCGATCCACCGGGTGGTTTTGCCACCGAGAGCCGTTACCTGCTGCAACCGCTGCCGTTCAGTGTCCGCAGTTACACTCTGCCCGACCTGTTTGCGGGAAAAATGCACGCCCTGCTCTGCCGGCGCTGGAAGAACCGGGTCAAGGGGCGCGACTGGTACGATCTGGTCTGGTACTGCGCCCGCAATCCACAGCTGCACCTGGCGCATCTGGAACAGCGCATGCGCCAGAGCGGGCCCTGGACAGAAGACGCTCCCTTGGCGACAGAAGCGCTGGGCGAGTTTCTTCAGCAGGCCATCGACCAACTCGATGTCGATCAGGCCCGCAATGAAGTCCTGCCATTTGTCGGGGACCCGGCGGCTCTGGAGGTCTGGTCAAAAGAGTTCTTCGCCAACATCATGCAGCGCATCCAATGCCTGTAAGATCATGGAAATCAAGACACTGGGGTGTCAAAGGAAAAGATAAGGAAATGAACCGATGTCCGATCCCCTGAAAGTTCCCAAAACAATGCAGCCGATCTTTGCCGAGGTGAGCCAGCGCATCGAAGAATTCTGCGGCAAACATCTGAACGAGGAATATGCCCTCGTCTCCCGGGAGTTGGCCGCGACCCTCTGCCGCAAGCGCCCTTCGCCGCTGCTCAAGGGGAAACCCGAGCAGTGGGCCTGCGCCTGCGTTTACGTCATCGGCAGCACCAACTATCTGCACGACAAAACACAAGACCCTCACATGCCGCTGAAACAGCTCTGCGAACTGTTCGGCATCGGCAAAAGCACGGCGACGACCAAGGCAAAAAGCATCCAGGACGCCCTGAAGATCGGCCCCCTCGATCCGCGCTGGACTCTGCCGAGCAGACTGCACGACAACCCGCTGGTCTGGATGGTTCTGGTTGACGGTTTTATGGTCGATATCCGCAAGGCACCGCTGGAGCTTCAGGAAGAAGCCAACCGGCTGGGCCTGATTCCTTTTGTGCCGGGGAGATAAAAATGGCTGCGACAGGTCGTAACGAGCCCTGCCCCTGCGGCAGCGGGAAAAAATACAAGAAATGCTGCCTTCTGAAAGAGGACGAATTCGCATCCCGCCAGCGTGACAAACACAGCGCAGCCCCCCGCGCGCTGGCCTGGCTGTCTGCCAGATACCCAGAGGAGGTGGCGGAGGCGGTGCATTACGATTTTTTCGGTGACCCCGATGAGGAGGAGATGCAGGCCATCAACGCGTTGCAGCCACATCTTCAGGAGATGCTGCAGGTCAATATCGGCGAATGGACACTGGCCGATGCCCATCTGGAGATTGACGGCGAGCGCAAGCCGGTTCACGAACTGCTCCTCGGTCCCGGCGGGCCTCTGCTCCCAGCGGCCGGCAGGGACTGGCTGCGCCGGCTGAGCGAGAACATGCTGGGACTTTACGAGGTCCGCGAAAGCCGTCCGGGTGAGGGTTTACGCCTGCATGACCTGCTGCGCCCCGAGCAACCGGACACCTGGGTTGCCGAGCGCAGCGCTTCACAATCCCTGGTGCGCGGCGACATTTTCGGCGCGCGGCTGGTTGCACAGGATGAGGACTGGGCCCTTTCCGGGGCGGTCTATCCCTTCAGCCGCGACGACGGTCTGGCCTGCCGGGATGAAATTCTCTACGAGATGACGGGAACCGACTGGGCTTCCGAGACCGCCCGCGAGGTCATCGGTGGGAATATCGGCCTACACTGGCTGGATACCCTGATCACCCCGCTTCCACTGCCTGAACTTGTGGATGCTTCAAGCGGGGAACCGATTCTCGGCACCACCGACCGCTACCGGGTCAGCGATCCAGCGGCACTGGCTGCACTGCTGGCAGAACAGCCGGACGTCGACGGTGATGAAGATGAGGGCTGGGTGCGGATTGTCGAGCTGGACGATGGGCGTAACCGTATCCAGGCGTCACTGACTCTGACCAAAAATGATACTCTGGAGGTGTTCTGCCGCACCCGCAAGCTGGCCGATGAAAGTCGCGCCTGGCTGGAACGGATCGCCGGTCAGGCTCTGCGCCACCAGAGTCGCGAACTGGTCGATCCCCGATCCCCCAAAGCGTTGGAAGCCGCCGCACCGACGGCAGCTTCCGACATTCCGCCGGAAGTCATGACAACCATTGTGCATGACTATCTGCGCAAGCATTATTCCAACTGGGTCGACGAGAAGATTCCGGCGCTCGGCGACAAAACGCCGCGCCAGGCCATCCGCAACGCCAAGGGGCGCCAGGCCGTCATTGAGCTGCTGGAGTCCTACGAGCACCTCGAAGCACGCCGGGTCCGGGATCAGGGCGGCCAACCCTTTGATTTCTGCTTTCTGTGGGAACAGCTTGGCCTGCAGCGGAATCTCTGATGTAAGCGGGACTTTTGTGCTTAAGGGATAAAAGCTGTGTCTGACGCGCCAGAATGCCGCACGCGGTCTATGTCAAACAGCTGCGGCAAATACACGGCCGCAAAACCAGCTTCTGGAACCGTTATGTACGCACTAAGACAAGGTGAACCATGGACAAAGGACACGTTTCCGACCAGAAAAACCTGCTTGCATTATCCCAATTTGGGTTATATAGTTCCCATTATGGGAAACACTGACAGGAAAACCTTCAGCATCACCGATGCGCTGTTCACCAAAACACAGCAGCAGTTGCTGCGCCTTCTTTTCAGCCAGCCGGGAAAAAGCTTTTATTCGAAGGAGCTTGTCGATCTGGCAGAGATAGGTACCGGTACTGTCCTGCGAGAGTTGGAAAAACTCTCCAAGGCTGGCCTTGTGACGGTTAAAAAGATCGGGAACCAGAAGCATTACCAGGCAAACCCGGCATCGCCCGTTTTCGAGGAACTGAGAGGAATCGTCCGTAAAACCATTGGCCTTGCCGACCCGTTACGTCTGGCCTTGGAGCAATTCAGGGACAGAACCAGGGTAGCCTTCATCTACGGTTCTGTAGCAAAAGGCTCAGACACCGCTGCAAGTGACATCGATCTGATGTTGATTTCGGACCAGCTGACCTACCCGGATCTTCTGGTCAGCATTTCTGAACTGGAAACCCAGTTAGGAAGGCAGATCAACCCGACGATTTATGCGGTCGAAGAGTTCCGAAGCAAAATGACTTCTGAAAACAACTTTATTCTCCGTGTGAACAAGCAACCCAAAATTTTTCTGATCGGATCGGAAAATGACCTCCCAACAGTTTAAAAACCTGGTAGACATCGGGCAGATCAAACGGGAGCCGGGTGAACAGAAAGAGTTCGATGGTCTTCTCCAGTCAGGACGCACGCGACTCAAAGACTCCCGGATGGATGCCTTGTCATTGGAGAGCCGTTTCGACCTGGCCTACAATGCTGCACATGCATTGTCACTGGCCGCTCTGCGCTGGCATGGATATCGCTCGGAAAACCGCTATATCGTTTTTCAGTGTCTGCAGCACACCATAGGGGTCGGTCCTGAAGCCTGGCGGGTTCTGGCTCACTGCCACAACCTGCGCAACCGGGGAGAATACGAGGGGCTCCTCGAAGTCAATGAACGCCTTGTTGTGGATCTGATCCGGGCAGCAGAAGCAGTGCTTGCTTAAGTCGAAAAACTGGGGAACCTCGCCCCCTGAAATGAACTCGAAAAGCAGCAGAAGCATTCCTTTCCGGGGTAGATTCCGGGGTCAAACTGCTTTCATGACATTAATAAATCACTGCAGATCAAAGACTTGAACAATTTATTCGATTCCGGCCTTCGCCTCCGATTCGTCAGGGGCTTTTTCTTTGTCCACCACTGTCCAAGTAAGTCTAAAAAGGACCATAACCACTCAGAACTTAGCCCTTCACCCTTACGCTTTTTGATTCAGTTTTGCAGCGTCTAGTGCGATATACTCAAGCGACGACTAACTTCTGCAACCGACAGCCCGCCATCAACAACAAGGATCACAGCCTCCTGCTTAAATTCCTGCGCGTGGATTGTCATGGGATTCGTTCCAATGGATACCTCCTTGAGCCCGTAGTCTAACCAATTGGTGTCCACTTTTCCCAGCCTACCACAAGCTTGATAGCCTGCACGTTGTCAGACTGCGCCTGCCCCGCTCCTATTTCGACTGACAATCATCTAAATAGCACCGACAAGTGACTTGAAATCCTCGGTCTCGCACTGTAACATCGCAAGGTTAGTAACATAAATGACCAAGGGGATACGCTATGAAATTTGTCTTTTTTGTTTTGTTCACGACCAGCCTGTTTCTGCTCGGCACCTTCTCGGCGTTCGCCGAAACCCGTTATGTTTCTGATCAATTGGTGGTCACCGTGCGCAGCAACAAAACCAGCAACCATGAAATCCTGACAACGCTAATCACTGGAAGCCCGGTAGAAATTCTCGAGGAAGACCCAACCTACGTGAAGGTCAAAACCTCTAAAGGCATCACCGGCTATATCGAGAAACAGTATGTGACCAAGGCGATCCCCAAGAAGATTCAGATCGCCGAGTTAAAAAAACAGAACGAGGCACTTGAGCAAAAGCTTAAATCCCAGCAGATCCAATATCAGGATGCTGCCGGGCTGGCAACCTCGAGCCAAACCACCATCGAGGAACTCACCAGCGAACTAGAGCAGACCAATAAGAAGCTCGATAACGTCCAGAAAGAATATGCCAATCTGGAGCAGCGCGCTGAGAACGTTATTGCCTTGACGACCGAACGCGACCAACTGCTGAAAGAAAACGGCCAGATGAGCAGCGAGTTGAAGGTTCTTCAGGAAGAAAACAAAAGTTTCCACCGTTCCAACATGATCCAATGGTTCCTGGCAGGAGGTGGTGTGTTTTTTGGCGGCTGGCTGGTCGGCAAAGTCTCTAGAAAAAAACGCGGATACGGTCGTCTCGACTAAACCCACCGGCCTCCTGTCCATCTCAGGAGGCCTTTTCTTAACAAGCCTATTCCCCTCCGTCAAACAATTTTTAAAAAAAAATTCTAATCAATTCAAAACCAATGTTAATATACTTGATTTCAATATCTTATAAGCTATTTTTACATTCAAACATCTATTCACAAAAGGACTGCTATGCGGGAAAAACAGCAACAGGAGTTGCGCCAACTTCTGAGCGACAAAGCCCACAGCTCGCGCGACCTGATCCACGGCCTGAACGTCAGCCAACCAACCCTGTCGCGGCTGATCAACAGCATGAAAAACGAGATCGTGGTGATGGGTAAAGGGCGATCGACCTGTTACGGCCTGCCGCGCGCTATCCACGACAGCAACGGGCGGTTTCCGGTTTACAGTATCGACCCTCGTGGAGATGCCACGCTCTACGGCAACCTGACCGCGCTACAGGGCGGCCAGTATTGGTGGGAAGGCACTGATGGAAACGAAGAACTTTTCTCCGGGCAACCCTGGTTTCTCCTTGATCTGCAGTTGAGCGGCTTCGGAGCTCGTTCATTCGCCTACCGGCGTAGCGAGTTGCTAAAGCTACCGCGCAAACTTGCCGACTGGAGCGAAGACGACATGCTCTATGCGACTAGCAAATGCGGAGAAGATCGAATCGGCAACCTGCTGGTCGGCGAGGACTCGCTGTCCGGGTATTTCAAATGTGCGAGAGAGATGCCCCCGGCAATCGAGCTCGACAGCTGCAACTGGAAATACCCGCAACTGGCCCAGAAAACTCTGGCCGGAGAAATGAACAGCGCTCAGATCGGCGGCGAGCAACCGAAATTTTCCGCCTGTATCGACGACAAGGGAACACCATGCCACATGATTGTTAAATTTTCTCCCGCTGTCGACAGCAACGAGGCGCAGCGTTACTCAGATCTGCTGGTCTGTGAGCATCTCGCCTTGGAAGCGATCCGTCTCTCCGGCTTCAGCTCTGCTCGTTCCCGACTGATCATTGCCGGCTCTCAAGCGTTTCTTGCCCTCAAACGATTTGACCGCCGCGGAGCCCTCGGACGTTTGCCGATGATATCGCTACGCGCCCTGCATGCCCGCCTGCAGGCGCCCTACGACAACTGGATCGACGCCGCAATCCGTCTTGAGCAGGCAGACTTAATCAACAGGGAAGACTCGCGGAGGTTGCGTTGGTTTTCACTGTTCAGCGATCTGATCGGCAACACCAATCAGCATTTCGGTAATATCTCGCTGATCCCACACAAGAATAACAACTGCTACCTGTTGGCTCCTCTGTATGGTGCCCGACCCACCTTGTACGAACCGGTTGCTGGCGAAATTCCGATTCGTTTGTTTACCCCACCACCGGTCCGCAACGATGCCGCCGCCGAACTACCCAGCGCATTGGAAACCGCCATCCTGTTCTGGAAAAGCGCCGCCGTTGATGAGAGGATTTCAGCA
Organism: Malonomonas rubra; assembly: GCF_003247215.1. Lineage (GTDB taxonomy): Bacteria > Desulfobacterota > Desulfuromonadia > Desulfuromonadales > Geopsychrobacteraceae > Malonomonas > Malonomonas rubra_A. The sequence continues at coordinate 11,816 of NZ_QKAP01000015.1, forward strand.
GACTTCCGGCAGATCTGCTATGAGAACTGTGAACTTCTGAAGCTGTCTACCCATAGTCCACGACTGCTCGTCTAAAGAATGGACCGTCCTGTTGGCAACCGGAAAATTTCCGTTAGATTATTTCTACAAGTATTTTTCACCAGCCTCCAGTTCCAGCAACTAATCGACTCAATGCCGCTACTTCCGATCTTGCCGGAAAGCTACTCGCAAGTGCAAAGCTGCATTCAGGTTGATGATGTCAAAATCGAGAGAATGGGAAACATCATCAGTCACAATGTTGCTCTGTAGAGCGCCATGCTGCATTGGGCATATTCAGCCCTATTCGGTCAACGTGTCCGGGTCGATACCATCAAAAAAGCGTCGTCCTCGGTACCAGCATTGTCACCAATTCGGTCCTCTCCGAAACGATTTTCCGAACCATGACAAGCACAAGCTTGCCGATGAATAGCTTCGAACTGAAAAAATTCAATAACCTCTATCTTCATCGCCATCCTCGCCAGACTGCGGATAAAGACAACCCACCCAACTGATACCGACATGCCGGATCGGGCGTATATTTCCAGGCTGCAACACGATATGGGCAAGTTGGTCACCACCAAACACAACACTAAAAAGATTTCCGCATCCAGCAAATTGGCCCAGCAACAAAACCTGCCTCTACTAGGTGGAGCGGAAACGGCTGGAGACACCTCACTTGGAAGTAGGCAGCTTCCTTGCCGACTTGTTTGCTCTGCCACACTTTATCGTCGCGGCAATCGAATCAAATCAAGACCCGAAAGAAAACCAGATCAGCCTGCAAATCACTAACGTGGTCTATCTTGCCAACCAATTGAGTTACCGTTTTGGGTTCGACTGTAATGGAGAAAAAACGACCGGGAGACTAAGCAATACCTGTAAGAGAAGTTCCTTCTCAGCGAAAATGGGTTGCAGATCTTGCTGGTCAAAACCGAGGAGGATCTCGCTTCCCTCAGGCCATAGGAACAGCCGGCTCCTGTGCTTGAGGGGCCGGCTGTTCTACCCGCTCCCCCAGAGCCGCCTCCCTGCCGGTCAGAACTATTGTGAAGCATTAGACCATTTGCTAAATCGCGAAAAACAGAAATTAATTTAAAAATACCACCGCAGCAACAACCCTCCGCTATCTCCGGAACCGCCGAATTCACTGCGCACCTGCGGCAAGCCCGTAATTGGATCAAGCCCTTGTTTATCGCCCACCGTAAAGGCCCAGAACAGGTCGAGCTGAAAATTGTCCGACAGGGAAATCGCCATTTGAGGACGTATCAGGCTGGAATGATCCTGTAGATTGTGAAGCACCAAACCACTAGCGGTTACGAGTGGATGTAATTCATAGGCCGGGCCCAGCAACAGATAATGCCTTCCCAGCAGGAAACTCAGACCTTCCGCGGACGGGGCCGATGTAGCCACCAACGGATACTGCGCAGGATCGTTACTGCCAACGCCGTTATACAAGTATTCACCGATCAGTACCAAGCCGCCGGAAAAACGGTACCAGCCCTCCAATGCCGCAATCGCGAAGTCGCCGCGCCGGTCGCCCTGCAACGTGCCAACCTGTGTTCCTCGATACCAACTGACTTCCCCTTTAAGCCCTAGGAGCCCGACCTCTCCAGCCAGTCCGGCACCGAGCATCGGCCGATCACGCAAGCTGCCGGTCAGCAGCAGCAGATCAAGGTTGTTAAGGTTCTCACTGAAGGTAAACAGGTAGCTATTGTGCCGAGGCTGATCACCGAACACCAGCACCCCGCCAAGTTGCCCGCCTAGGCCGAAAAAACGGGTTATTTTGATGGCATCGACACCGGGACGGACATCGACATCAAGCGCATCGGGGGGGAAAGGTGCGATAACATCGAGGGGAGAAAACAGGCTGATGCGACCGAAACCGATCGCCTGGCGACCGATCGACCAATCGATTCCGTAGCGCTGCCCCCGCAGGTTCAAACGATCAAGACGCAGTTGCGATTCAAAACGCCCATCCCGATTCCAACTATGTTCACCTGCCTCAGCCTGGTTCGTCGAATCGCCCTGCAAACCGGCCAAACCTGGCGGATCGCTCCAGAGCAGCTGCTGTTCAACCGACAGCTCAAAAGCATAATCATCGGCAACCCGACCGGTCAAATCGAGCCGCAAACTTGTCGATGAGAACAACCCTTCAGCACTGCCGTCCGGTAAGCGGTCGAGGTAAAGGTTGAGAGTTTTCAGATGTCCGCCCAGCTCGGTAGCGGACAGCAACGCAGCAGAGGCGGAACAGGGGAACAGAATGCAAAACCACAGGACCAGAAACAAGGAAAGACGGTTCACCGATCCGACTCCAGACAACCGTCCCGCAGACTGACCACTCGCCGGGCATGCGAGATGACCAGTGGATCATGTGAACTGAAAACAAAGGTTACGCCCTGGGTTTCATTCAACCGCTGCATTAACGCCAGCAGATCTTCGCTGGTCTGCAGGTCGAGGCTGGCGGTCGGTTCGTCCGCCAGAATCACCGCTGGCTGAGCGGCCATCGCCCGCGCAATAGCGACCCGCTGCTGCTGACCTCCCGAAAGGTCGGACGGGTTACGATCCTCAAGCCCCTGTAGGCCGAGTTCAGCAAACAGCTCCACAATCCGTTGCCGCCGCTTCACCTTGTCGATGCCAAGCAGCATCAGGGTAAACTCGGCATTCTCTGCCGCAGTCAGTACCGGAATCAGGTTATAGGACTGAAAGATGAAACCGATTTTATTCAACCGCAGCTTGGCCAGTTGTTTCGCCTCCTCCTTGCCGACATTATGCCCATCAAGCCAGACCTCCCCTTCACTTGGCTGATCGAGACAACCGATCAGATTCAGCAACGTGGTTTTCCCACTGCCGGACGGACCGGCCAGCACAGTAAATTCGCCCGCTTTGATTTTAAGTGAGAGGTTTGCCACCGCCACCACCTGCTGATTGCCGAGCGGGTAGATTTTGCTGACAGACTTCAGTTCAATCAGAGACATGGATGACTTCTCCGAGTTCATTTAGTGATGCCGCAGCGCTTCGGCCGGCAGGATCCTGCCCGCTTTTATCGCCGGATAAATTGCCGCAACCAGCGACAGCAGCAACATGAAAAAAGCAATCTGCAACATATAGGGCCAGTCCCAGGAAGCCCGCATGATGGGGTCGAAAACCACGCCACCGAACTCGAGGTTCCCCTCCATAAAGTCGCGCAGGTCGATGCCGACTGCCTGCAGGTACCAGGTCAACAAGGAGCCGAAGACACTGCCCAGAACCATCGCCACCACGCCAAGCAGAAACGCCTCGGCAAACACCAGAATCCGCAACCGCAGCGCACTGGCCCCGACCGCCAGGATCACCCCGAACTCCTTGAAGCGCTCCATCACCGACATCAGCAGGGTGTTGATCACGCCGATAGTGACAATCAGCAGCAAAATGATAAAAATAAACTGCGAACTGGCATAATCGAGCTTGATCGCGTTCGACAGGTTCGGCATCGCTTCGGTCCAGGACAGGGCGCGTAATTGTGGACGATCTTTCAGCAGCCGCTGCAATTTCGGATAGACCGCCTGTTCAGCCTGCTGATCCCTCAAAACCACCGCCAATTCCTGAATCTCACCTGGAATCCCGGCCAATCTGGCGGCACGTTCGCGGCCGACCAGCAGCAGGGATTTGTCGATGTTTTTCATCCCGGTCGTGACCACCGAATGAACCCGGAACATCTCACTGACCAGTTCCCCATCGCGGCTCTGCAGGGTAACGACGAACTTGTTGCCCGGCTTAAGCTGCAACTCCTTCAGCAGCCGACTGCCAACCACCGCTTCCCGTCCCGAAAGCGACGGCAACTGTTCCAACGACATCCCTTTTAGAAACGGGTTGATCCTCTGTTCTGCCTGCGAATCGACCCCGGTCACAAGGACGCCGCGGCTTTCCCGCGTCGATTGGGCCAGTCCCGGCAAAAAAAGCCGCGGCAACACCGCTTCAACCCCGTCCAGCTGACCGATCTGTTCAACAAGCTGCTGCGGCGCGAAGGAGAACTTTTCATCCCGGCTGTCAACGTAGTCCCGCTGATAGACAACCAGGTGCCCGGTTCCGGCGCGCACCCCACTGTCGATCATCGCCGAATAGACCCCGAAGGAGAGGTTGTGCGAACCCTGCACCAGCATCAGACTGAAACTGACTGCTGCAAGGGTAATCAGGGTCCTTCGCCGACTGCGCCAGAGATTTTTCCAAGCGAGATTCAGCAGCTCCACGGCTACTCCTCCCGGATCGCCACCACCGGCTGCATGCGCGCGGCCCGATTGGCAGGAAGAAAACCGGCCAGCAGACAGACCAGCAGTAAAACCGCTGCCGGAACCAGTACGTTGGTCACCTCCAGCACCGCATGCAGACGCGGTAAGATGGTCCCACCGGCATAGGTGATCGGTGTCAGGCTGCCGGACAAATCGATGCCGACATAGGCCATATAGAGGCTGAGCAGAACCCCGAACACAACCCCGATCAGCAACGCGAGCAGCCCCATCGCCAGGGTTTCCAGCAACACCATCAGACGAACCTGTCCGGGGCGCATCCCGACCGCCATGAGCACACCGAATTCACGGGTCCGCTCCATCACCGACATGAAAAAGGTATTGAGAATACCGAGCCCGGTCGCGACGTAGAGGATGGAAACGATAATCAGTCGCGAAACGTCGTAGCTGGCCACCACCTCGCGCATTTCCGGCAACAGCTCTCCCCAATCGAGTACCTCCAGAGTGGTGGGCAACTTTTGCCGCAGCTGGGCAGCAAAAGCAGCTGCCTGCAGTGGGTGCTCGATCCGCACCGCAATTTCGTGCAAACGACCGGGCAGGACCAACAGTTGCTGCAACCAGGGCAAAGCCACCAGCACCAAGCCGTTGTCATGCCCTTGGTCTCCGGTGGCGAAGACCCCGCGCACAGTCAACAGATCGTTGCCGATCGAGCCGTCTGCGGCCTGGGTGACGAAAACCAGCTGATCCCCCGGTTTCACGGCCAGCCGTCGTGCCAGTCCGGCCCCGATCAGGGCACCTTCATGGTCGTCCGCCAGCAGATAGGAACCAGCCTGCAGGTGATCCTGCAGGCTGGTCACCTGCCGTTCCCGCTCCGGCTCGACGCCGAGCAGCTCGACCGGCGAACTCTTGTCCTGCCCGGAAAGCAATCCGAAGCTGCGCAGTCTGGGGGAGAAACCGAGTACCTGCGGCTGGAGTAACAGCAAAAAATCATCGCTGACGCTGAAATTGGCAAACATGTCCCGATCTTCCTGATAGCCTTTCGTGCTGATCTCCAGATGGCCGAAATACTGTTCAGTGGCCGAAGCGAGCATGTCTTTTAGCATCCCGGAAAATATCCCGAGGCAGAGGATCAGTAACGCGGAAGAAACCACCATCGCGGACAAGGTCAACAGGGTCCGACGCCGGTTGCGCCATATGTTGCGTATCGCCAATCGCCAAAGCATCAACGACTTCCCTTCAAGCGTCCGAGGGAGAAATAATCTTCAGTGAGATCGACATCGAATCGGACCTTCTTATAATGCATCAGGGTCATCTCCTCCGGCTTTTCCACCGGCAACACCTGCATCCGCAACGGAATTGTCCGCCCACTGACCGTCTGGACATCATCGAACAGGATCCGTCGTACCAGCACCGCCTCTTCGTCGTAATACTCGATATCGATCGGCACCAGCGGCTCTTTCTGCACCCGGTAGATGATTTTTCCCCAGATCACCGGCGCATCCGGCTTGGGAATCCCCTCGATGGTCCAGCTCTGCCCATCCTCTTGCAACAATCGAAAATCGTAGTCCTCATCGATATGATTCGCCTTGACTAGGTCATCGTTGGTGATATGGCTGCCCATCCAGGCGCCACCCATCATCGACGGGGGGATGCGGATCACCCGGTCGACTTTCGGCAGGTAATTCCAGACCTCGCGTTCAACTTTCAGGGTCGCCACCCCTTTTTCCTTAGCCGGGGCGAGGATGCGGATCAGAAATCGCTCCCGCCCTAGCGACCAGGATTCCATGGTCAGATGCCGCTCCCAGTGGCCTGTTTTAATCGTCATCTTCAATTCGACCTCGGAAGAGTCGCCGCTATACTGTTCCTCAACGGTTCGTATCAGTTCGTGCAACTCGAAACCGAAAACCGACGAACTGAAAAAAAAGCTGCCAATAAATAGAAGTTGAACCCATACACTGATACGCATCTGTTTTCCTGCTTCTCATCAAGGAGCGTTTCAGCTCTCGTTGGAGCCGCTATCAGCGGCAAACACAAAGCCGTTCTTTCCATCCCTTTTCGCCTTATACATGGCGTTATCCGCCCGCTTCAGAAGATCGCCGGCATCGCTATCCTGACCGTTGAACAGCGCCACGCCGATACTGCAGCTGATTTCAATCTGGATACCACTGACATTGAACGACCGCCGCAAGCTGGTTAGCAGATTTTCGCAGGCACTGTGAACCGCACTACAGTTCTCGATATTGTTCAGCAACAAGGCAAACTCGTCGCCACCGATTCTGGCCACGGTATCGGAAGCGCGGATGGCATCGAGCATCCTGGTCGCCACCTGCTGCAGTAAACGATCACCAACATCGTGGCCATAGTTATCGTTGACCGGTTTGAACTTATCGAGGTCAATGAACAGCAGGGCAAACTGCCCCCCCTGCCGCCGTACCTGAGCCATCGCCACCTGCAAACGGTCCATCAGCAACGTCCGGTTCGGCAAACCAGTCAAATGATCGTGACTCGCCATCCGGCGCACCCGCTCCTCCATCGATTTACGCTCGGTCACATCGCGCACGATCAGGGTGTAAAGCCGCTGCCCTCCGGCTGTCCCTCGCGAGATGCTTAGCTCGGTGGGGAAAACCTCACCACTTTTCCGCTGGCCCTGGACATCGAGGGTTTTCGGTTTCGACCAAGGCGAGTTGACGTCCGCCAGCTGTTTAAGCGTCAAGGGAATTTCTTCGTCAGCAAACTGCAAAAAACAGGTAATCGGCATATTCAACGCTTCCTCGGCCGAACAGCCGAAGGTCTGTTCGGCGCCGACGCTCCAGAACAGCACCCGTTCCGAGGTATCCACAGAAATAACCGCATCGACAGAAGAATTGGCCATGGCGCGAAAATGTTCTTCCCGTTCCTCAAGGTCGATCTCAACTTTCTCTGCCCGCCGCAACGTCCGAAACGACATCACCAAAGCCGTCAATACCGTCAGGCTGACGACAACCTGAATCAGCAAAAAATTGATCAGGCGGCTTTGCCAATCGTGAAACACCGAAGCGACGGTCGTGCCAACCGTGATGATCAACGGCAGATCATCCAGTTTACGATAAGCAACGATCCTCCGGATCGCGTCGATCGATTGAGACTCTTCGATAATCCCCACCGGGCTTTTGGGCAGATAAACTCTAAACAGCGGCAGATCGGCAAAAGAATGTGCGCGTAAATTGCTTCCGGCCGGATCGCGGGCCAGCAACATCCCCTGCTGGTTGAAAACCTCAACCGCGCTGTTACTACCCAGGTCGAGATTCGGATGGAAATCGAGAAAGGAATCGGCATAGAGAAAAAAAACCGTCAGCAGGTCGCGCCCCTGATAGTTGAACTGCCGGGTAAAAGCGATTTGCTGGCGGCCGTCGCTGCCGAAGTACAGCTTGTCAGCGATCTGCAGTTGCGTTGGTTCGCCGGCAAGCGCCGTCAAAGCATCGGCGCTGACGGCAACGTCTAGTTGCGCACCGTTCAGAGAGAAAAGAATCTCTCCACTGGCGACATCCAACACCGCCAAGGTAGCCAACTCAGGAGAGCGCCGAAACCATTCTGCGACCGTAACGAGCAGTTCGTCAGCTGAATAATGCGAGAAATGCTGGGTGATTTCCTGCAACAGAATATCAATCACCTGCACCAGATGTCGGGCATGTTCTTCCATCCCGACCGCCAGTGTAAGCAGGTAGGTATGGCACTCCTGCTCGATGGTTCTATGATCACGTGTAAAGGAAAAAAAGAAATAGCCCCAGGACAGCACCAGCAGAGCCAGCAGCAGAACACAAATATTCCTCCGTACAAGTGATAAAGGCCTGATGGACATACCTACACCCCTTTGCGGCATATATTTTATAAGAATAACAAAGAAGTGAAGCGGATGCTGAAAGAAGGAAAAGTTCGAGGCGACAGCCCCCTTGCCTCTCTTTCCCTCCCTGTGCTATCTATAGCTGACAACTTAGGTTGCCTTTTGCCGATGAGATAAAAAGATGAACATTGAACAGATGAAAACCGTCCTCAAGGAGATCCTCACCAATACCGACCTGACTCCCTGCGTAGTCGGGCACCGGGGAGTAGGAAAAACCGCCGGCATTATCCAGGTCTGCCGGGAGATTGAGAGAAGCTATATCCCGTTACGGCTCGGCCAGATGGAAGTCGGCGATCTGGTCGGCATTCCCTACCGGGAAGCGGAAGTGATGCACTGGTCGCGCCCGAGCTGGTGGCCGGATGCGACAGCAGCACCAACCGTTATTCATTGTGATGAACTGAACCGGGCGCAGCAGGAAGACACGCTACAGGCTATTTTCCAGTTCGTCGAACCACCCGCCGAGGGGCAACAGCGTTCTCTGCACACTCACCAGTTGGCGCCGCAGCATCGCGTAGTTGTCGCCATCAACCCGCCGGACGGCAGCTATCAGGTCACCCCCCTCGACCGGGCGCTGCTCGACCGGATGGTGGTCCTGCAAGTCGAGACTGATGCTGAGTGCTGGGCGCAGCACGCCCATAAAGAAAACTACGACAGCGACGTCCGCCAGTTTATCACCGGCAACCAGCAGCTGCTCTCCAGTGGCAACCAGAGCTTCGACATGCAGGTCGAACCCTCGGAACGTGCCTGGGAGATGATCAGCACCCTGCGCCGCTATTGCCGCTTTCCGCAAGAACTGGAGATGGAAGTATACAGCGGTGTCATCGGCCGGGAAGCAGCCGTCTGCTTTCTGCAGTGGTGTGCGGAACAACGTCTGCGCCCGCTGACCGCAGAAGAGATCCTGGACAGCTGGACGGCAATATCTGAACAGGCCCGAAATCAGCGGGATGATGTCCAGGCCGCCAGCATGGGAGATCTGGTGGCGCGCCTGCAGAACAACAGCGATTTAAGTGAACCGCAGCAGGATGCACTTATCGCCTATATCGACGTGCTGCCACGCGATATGCGCTTCGGCCTGGTCAAGTCGCTGCTGCGCAACCCGCCGGTCGCAGCAATCCTCTGTCAGGACAAATACGACGACGTCATCCTCGAAACCATCCAGCGGATCAGTCAGGATGTCGCCTGACCGGCCGCTGCAGGATGCCATTGTCAGGCTTCTGAAACGCCGCCCCTTTTACGGCCAGTTGCTGCTCCAGTTTCGCCGCCGGCAACAGATCGGCTCCAGAGCAGTTGCGGTCACCATCGCCGACACCACCCCGACCTTGATCGTCGATCCGAGCCGCTTTGCACTCTTTTCCGCCGACGAGCAGGAAGCCCTGCTCGAACACCTGCTCAAACATATCCTGCATCTGCACCCCTGCCGCCGCAAACAACGCAATCCGCGGCATTGGGACCTGGCCTGCGACTTGGCAATCAATCCCTCGATCCAAAACCTGCCTTTAGAAGCGATACTGCCGCAACGCTTCAGGCTGGCCGAAGGCTTGTCGGCAGAAGAATACTATCACCTGGTGCAGCAACTGCCGCAGCTCGGCAACCAGCATGCGGACGGTCTTGGCGATCAGGAACGACACAAGAACGCCGAAAAAAAAACTGCCGAGAGGGAAAACACGCAGAGTAACCGGCAACAGCCAACCACGATCGATGACCATCAGTTCTGGCAGGAAGCGGACCGCACGCCGGTTGCCCTTTCGGAACAGGTTGTGCGGCAGCTGGTGCGGAACGCAGCAAAAAAAGCGTACAATGAAATTCCGGGTGACCTGAGAGAGCTGCTCAACACCTATCTGGCACCACCCACGATTCCCTGGCAACAGATTCTGCGCCAGTTTGTCGGCAGCGCCGGGCGGGTCGGTCGTACCTCGACCTGGAAACGCAGCCACCGGCGTTTTGGCCACAACACCCCAGGATTACGGAAACAGCAACTGCTTAATCTAGTGGTCGGAATCGATGTCAGCGACTCGACTGACACCCAGCCGCTACGCGAAGCATTTGCCCGCGAGCTGTTGCAGATTGCTCACGGTCGGCAGAGCCGCATCTCGGTGCTGTATGCCGGCAGCAGAATTCAGAAAATTGATAGATTCACCGGCAATCCGCAAGTTGCCGAAGTTTACCGGGGCGGTGGGTTCACCGATCTGCGCCCGGTTTTCGCTTACGCCCGAAAGATGCAACCACGCCCAGCAGCCATTATTTACCTGACCGACGGTTACGGCCCGGCGCCGGAACAATCCGACATACCAACCCTCTGGGTTCTGTCCCCTGACGGGAAAAAGCCGGTCGACTGGGGTCTGGAATTGAGATTAGAAGATTTAGAGGAACAAATATGAGCACTGATCAACCGATGACAGAGGAAAATCTGCAAGTACTGCTTGAAGATGCTGGCGCAAAAACCATGAGTCGTTCTGGTCGGAACGAACATTACGGGTCCCCCCGTGAATACTCCTTTGAAGTGCGCGGCGTATTCCCCAACCAGCTGGCGTTGCAGATTACCGCCCGACAGTACAACTACCGTGACCCGTGGGAAACCAGCGGCCGCGTTAACGACTTTGTCGACGTTGCCTTGCTGAGAAATAACCAATACTGCGAACTGCCGAAAGGATACCCCTTTTTTCAAAATCGGGATACCGAAGAGGAAGTCGATTTCAGGCGGCTGCAGGAAATTATCGTAGCGGTTAAAAACATCAACCCCAAGCTCTTTACATTACAGGAGTTGACCGGAGACCTTTGAACCGCATCGAGATAAGACCTTAAATAAACAAAGCAACATTAATATTGACTAACTGATCTTCTTATTAAATAATCTCCTAGTCAACCAGGGAGAAAATTGATTTTTTCTCATCGTTGCTACAGCAACGATTTTTTGTGTGTTAGACTCTTCAAAGACAATAAAGAGATGTATATTCACAAGGCAGCTGGACGAGTTAGGGATGACGCAACGAAAGAATCCACTCATTCTCACTATCGATGATGAAGAAAATATTCGTGACAGCTTCCGACTGTTTTTGGAAGATTTCGAGTATGATGTCATTGAAGCCTCGAATGGTCGTGAGGGGATTCAGAAAATCAAGCAGGATAGACCAGACTTGGTACTCTGCGACCTGCGCATGCCCGATATCGACGGACTTGAGGTCCTGCAATTTATCAAGGATCAGGGGCAGGAAATCCCTATCATTGTTGTCTCTGGAACCGGTATCATCGGCGACGCTATCGAAGCGATCCGCCGCGGAGCCTGGAACTATCTGCTGAAACCTATTCAGGATATGTCTGTCCTGCTTCACGCCATCAGTCAGGCACTTGAGCGCTCCCGGTTGCTGTCAGAAAACAAGGCCTACCAAGAACATCTTGAAGAAGAGGTCAGCCGCCGAACTGAAGCCCTGCAAAAGACGATGCAGGAGCTTAATCAGTCTCACCAGAAAGTGAAAGACAACGAAGAGAAATACAGACTGATCTTTGAAAACCTACAGGACGTTTACTTTGAATTTCTGCTTGACGGCACCATCTATGAAATCAGCCCGTCAATTTCGCTTTTCTCCCTTTATCAGCGCGAAAAGATACTCGGCGAAAATATAAGTACGATCTTTCCCAGTACCCAAAAACGTGAACGCCTAATGTCCATGTTGCGCCGCGAAGGGAGTGTAACCGATTACGAAATATATTTGCAGGACAGCGACGGAACCCTGATCCCATGTTCGCTGAACGCTCGCTATCAGGAAACTGCTGGAAAGAACCCGGATAAAATTTGCGGTACAATGCGCGATATCACTGAGCGAAAGCAGGCCGAGGCCCGGATTGAATACCTGGCCTATTTCGACGCATTGACCGAACTACCGAACCGTCGCCTGTTGCTAGACCGCCTTGAACAGAATATTTCCCGCGCCCGCCGCCACGGGCATTACGGGGCAATGCTGTTCCTCGACCTCGACCGGTTTAAGAACATCAATGATTCACTCGGCCATCCAATCGGTGATGCGTTGCTGAAAGAAGTTTCCAAGCGACTGACAATCGACCTGAGAACTGAAGACACGGTGTCTCGTCTCGGTGGCGACGAATTCGTCCTGCTGCTGTCCGACCTAGGCACTGACCCGGTTAACGCCGCGGCAATTGCCCAGCAGAAGGCAGAAAACATTCAGGAGCGCCTGGCCCAGAAGTATCAAATTTCCGAGCATGTTTTGCATGTCACCCCGAGTATCGGTGTGGCCATGTTCCCCTCTGGAGAAGGTGGTACCGAAAGCGGTAACGACATCCTCCGCTATGCGGATACAGCCATGTACCGCGCAAAGGACGATGGCCGAGACACCATCCGCTTCTTCCTGCCTAGCATGCAATCTGCCGCCGACGAGCGATTGGCGATCGAAAAAGAGTTACGTTATGCAATGGAAAAGAATGAGCTGTCTCTCTTCTTCCAACCGCAAGTCGAACAGTCGGGGGCAATTATAGGCGCGGAAACCCTGCTCCGCTGGCGACATCCGGAAAAGGGGTTTATCTCCCCGACAATCTTCATCCCTGTCGCTGAAGCGACCGGATTAATCCTGCCGATCGGTCATTGGGTCCTGAAAACAGCCTGCAAATATCTGAAAAAATGGACTGATGACGGCCTGCCGGTCAAGCATCTGGCGGTTAATGTCAGTCCACGCCAGTTCCGGCACCCCGACTTCGTTCATCAGGTCCATGCCATTTTCGAGGAAACCGGAGCCGACCCGTCTCTGCTCGGCCTCGAACTGACGGAAGGAATGGTGATCGATAATGTTGTCGATACCATTGAAAAGATGCAGGCCCTCAAGCAGCTTGGCATCGAATTGTCGATCGACGATTTCGGCACTGGGTACTCTTCGCTGGCCTATCTGAAGCAGATGCCGCTCGACATCCTCAAAATAGACCAATCGTTCGTCCGCGACATAGCCTCCGACGCCAACGATGCGGCGATTGTCGACACTATTATTTCCATGGCCGCTCACTTGGAACTGAAGGTTATCGCCGAGGGGGTTGAGACAGAGTTTGAGCTTACCTTTTTGGCTGGCAAAGGTTGTAAAATGTTTCAGGGCTATCACTTCAGCCGACCTGTCCCGGACGCTGAATTTACCAAGCAACTGCAAAAGGGAAAAGTATTCTAGTCCCCGAGGCACTCATAACCGCTCTTCCACTCTCTAGGCAAATTCCGGTTTTTTCCTTCACGCCCGGCTTGAAAATAGCTATCATTGCCACCAATCTACTTTCTAATTAGTGAAAAAGGAGCAAAACATGAGTGCAAGTCCGATTGTTCGCATGCAGACCAGCATGGGACAGATTGCCATTGAACTGAACACCGAAAAGGCCCCAATCAGCAGTGAAAATTTTCTTTCCTACGTGCGTGACGGGTTTTACGAGCAGACGATCTTCCACCGCGTCATCCCCAACTTCATGATCCAGGGTGGAGGCTTCACCCCGCAAATGAAGCAAAAGAAGACCAAGGCGGAAATTAAGAACGAAGCCAACAACGGTCTGCTCAATGCCCGTGGAACGCTGGCGATGGCCCGCACTCAGGTCGTCGACAGCGCCACCTGCCAGTTTTTCATCAACCTAGTCGATAACGATTTTCTTAACCACAAAGCGCCGACTCCAAACGGCTACGGCTATGCTGTTTTCGGCAAAGTGACCGAGGGCATGGAGGTGGTTGACGAGATCGCCAAAGTCGCCACCGGCAATTTCGGTCATCATCAGGACGTGCCGAAAGACGCGGTAATCATTCAGAGCGTCAGCATCGACGAATGAATATTTTTACCGAGGAGAGGTTCCCGCCTCTCCTCGATTCTCCCATCTCATCATTTTCTTTATAAGCATCGACATTCCTGCCGGAGTTCCGAGTTAGACACTATCCAACAAGCTTCTGCAAAACCGCTTTTCGATGACAGAAAAAGCCGTCCTATGTTATAAACGCCCACCTGTTTTGCAAATCTCATGAGCAAAAAAAGATGGATTTACTGACGTTATTCGGAATAGCCATCGCACTGGCGATGGATGCTTTTGCCGTTGCCCTGGGAGCAGGGTTGATTTTGCCGCAACTGACCGGCCGTCACCTGTTTCGCTTCGGGTTTCACTTCGGGCTTTTTCAGGCCATGATGCCGGTATGCGGCTGGCTGGCCGGCGTCACTGTACGGACCCAGATCGAAGCGTTCGATCACTGGCTTGCCTTCGGCCTGCTGACCCTAGTCGGCGGCAAGATGCTCTGGGAAGCCTGTCACGCTGATAACAAGGACCAGCGCGATGGAGACCCTACCCGTGGCTTATCGTTGGTGATGCTATCGATCGCAACCAGTATCGACGCGCTTGCTATCGGTTTAAGCTTGGCGGTTCTCGGGGTAACGATCTGGACACCGGCACTGGTGATCGGAGTGGTTGCTGGCGTTCTCACCGTCTGTGGCATGCTGCTCGGCCGACGTCTTGGCAAAGCCTGGGGGAGCGGCGTAGAAATTTTCGGTGGGCTGGTGCTGATCGCCATCGGCGCTAAAATCTTGCTTGAGCATACCTTGCTGAGATAAAGATACTTGCTATGAATACTTTGCATAATTCGCAAATACGACTTCCTGCGGAATGGGAACCACAGGACGCCATCCTGATTGCCTGGCCCCATGCAGATTCCGACTGGCAACCTATTCTGGAGGAAATCAGCGCGGTCTATGTCGAGCTGTCACGACAGATCACAGCCTATCAAACACTGCTGATCGCAACGCCGGAGCCGGAGATCGTCAGTGATCGTTTAGACACAGCAGGCATCGACAGAAAAAACATCCAAATCGTAAAGGTTCCGACCAACGATACCTGGAGCCGAGATTTCGGCCCGATCACTGTCCTGCGTGACAATCGTCCCCTGCTGCTCGACTTCGGCTTCAACGGTTGGGGGCTGAAGTTCCCTGCGGATAAGGACAACCAAGTGACGACGCGCTTGCATGCGATGGGCATATTCGGCAAAACGGAAAAAAAGACCTTAGGACTGATTCTTGAAGGAGGCAGTATCGAAAGTGACGGAGCAGGAACTATCCTGACCACCTCGGAGTGCCTGCTCAACGCCAATCGAAACCCTCAACTTGACAAAATCCAGATCGAAACCACGCTGACACAAGTCCTCGGTGCGAAGCAGATTCACTGGCTTGATCACGGTTTCCTAACTGGGGATGACACCGATTCTCACATCGATACCCTAGCCAGGCTCTGCCCGACCAATACCATCACTTATACGCGCTGTGACAACCCCGAGGACGAGCATTATTCTGACCTACAAAAGATGGAACAACAGCTCCACCAACTACGTACTCCAGTCGGCGAACCTTACCGCCTGATCCCGCTCCCTTGGCCAAAGCCCAGTTATGATGAAGCGGGAGAGCGCCTACCGGCCACTTACGCCAACTATCTGGTGATTAACGGCGCGGTACTGGTGCCGACCTATGACGACCCTGCTGACCAAAAGGCCTTGCATGCGGTCTCGCAGGCCTATCCCGACAGGAAAATCATCGGGATTGATTCCCGTCCGGTCATCTGGCAGCACGGGTCATTGCATTGCATCAGCATGCAGATTCCAAAGGGAGTTTTGCCATGAGTATTCTGAATGTCGCTTTGATCCAGCAAACCTGCAGCAGCGACCGTGATGACAATATCTCAAAAACCACCACCGCAATCCGCTTAGCAGCTAATCAGGGGGCACAACTGGTGGTGCTGCAGGAACTGCATACCGGCCTCTATTTCTGTCAGGCTGAAAATACGGACATCTTCGATCAGGCCGAAACTATTCCCGGCCCCTCGACAAAACAGTTTGGGGAATTGGCTGCAGAACTTGGCATCGTACTGGTCCTCTCGTTGTTCGAGCGTCGCGCTACAGGGCTTTATCACAATACCGCCGTGGTTCTAGAAAACGACGGCACGATTGCCGGAACCTATCGAAAAATGCATATTCCTGACGATCCCGGCTACTACGAAAAGTTCTACTTCACCCCAGGAGATCTCGGTTTTAAGCCAATCCCGACCTCTTTGGGCAAACTTGGGATTCTGGTCTGCTGGGATCAGTGGTACCCGGAAGCAGCCCGCATGATGTGCTTGGCCGGGGCCGATCTGCTGATCTACCCGACGGCCATCGGTTATGATCCGAACGATGAACCTGTTGAGCAGCAACGCCAGCGTGAGGCGTGGATAACCGTACAACGAGGCCACGCAGTCGCCAACGCTACACCATTGATCGCCGTCAACCGGGTCGGCTATGAGGCGGATCCGAGCGGCACCACTGCAGGAACAAAGTTTTGGGGGAACAGCTTTGTTGCTGGTTGCCAGGGCGAGATTTTATGTCAGGCGAGCGGGACAGAAGAGGAAGCGCTTCTGGTAGATATCGATCTGCAACGGAGCGAACAAATACGCCGAATCTGGCCGTTCTTGCGTGACCGGCGGATCGATGCCTATCAGGACCTGCTAAAACGTTTCCGCGATTAAACGAATAAACAAAAAAAGGCGAGCCATACGGCTCGCCTATCGTTCTCCTCAAAACCAACTAGAGTCCGGCTCGAGACTTCAGCGATTCGGCACGATCAGTCACTTCCCAGGTAAACCCAGGCAGTTCACGACCGAAGTGCCCGTAGGCGGCAGTCTGGCGATAAACCGGTCTGAGCAGGTCAAGCTGTTCGATGATCGCGGCAGGGCGCATATCGAACTCCGTACGCACAATCTCCGAAATCTGGTTCGAAGGGATCTTACCGGTGCCATAGGTGTTGATCATGACCGAAACCGGTTCGGCAACACCGATCGCATAAGCCAGCTGTACTTCACACTTGCGGGCCAGCCCGGAAGCAACTACGTTTTTGGCAACGTAGCGTGCCATGTACGAAGCGCTGCGATCTACCTTGGACGGATCCTTGCCACTGAATGCGCCACCACCGTGAGACCCTTGGCCACCGTAGGTATCGACGATGATCTTACGCCCGGTCAGGCCACAGTCGCCCATCGGCCCACCGATCACGAAACGTCCGGTCGGGTTGACCAGATAGCGGGTCTTATCGTCCAGCAACGCCACCGGCAGGGTCGGCTTAATGACTTCTTCGATAATCGCTTCCTGCAGGTCACTATAACTAACGTCAGGAGTATGCTGTGAAGAGATAACAACCGTGTCGATGCGGGTCGGTTTGTCATCGATGTATTGAATCGAAACCTGCGATTTGCTGTCTGGCCGAAGAAAATTAAGCTGGCCATTTTTACGCACATCGGCCAATTTCTTGGTCAGTTTATGGGCAAAGGTGATCGGCATCGGCATCAGCTCTGGCGTTTCATCACAAGCGAACCCAAACATCAAACCTTGGTCACCTGCCCCCTGCTCTTTAAACATGCCCTCACCGGCGGTCACCCCCTGAGAAATATCTGCTGATTGCTGGTCAATGGAGGTCAGAACCGCGCAAGTCTCGTAATCGAAGCCCATCGCCGAATCGTTGTAACCGATCTCTTTGATGGTTTCGCGGACGATGGTTGGGAAATCGGCATAGGCGCTGGTAGTGATCTCGCCGGCGATCATGGCCATCCCGGTGGTCACCAAGGTTTCGCAGGCGACTCGCGCCCTGGGATCTTGAGCCAGAATCGCGTCAAGGATGGCATCGGAAATCTGATCGGCAACTTTATCCGGATGTCCTTCGCTAACGGACTCCGAGGTGAACAGAAAATCTGTCATCGGCATTGGCGTGTATCCTCCGTAAAATTAATTTTCGGTTTAAATGAACAGGGTATTTTAAGTAGCTAAGCGGGCGGAGTCAACGACATTTATTCAAATCAAGGCATGATCAAAAATATCAGGCAAGCGCGTGCGCATTTCCTGATCAAGACAACTGGAAACTTCTTTTACAGTCTTCAGGGCAAGCAACTTTTCCACCAACGCTACCCCATCCTTGCGAGAGACTTGACGCAATACCCGCTTGACCCTAGGGATGCTGGCCGGGTTCATCGAAAGTTCATTTAATCCCAGTCCCAGCAGCACCAGCGCGTATAGCGGTTCGCCAGCCATCTCTCCGCACAGGCACACATCAACATCACGTTCGTTCGCTGCCTGGCAGATGTTCTTGATCGCCCGCAGAATTGCCGGGTGCAACGGATCGTACAGATAGGCGACATGCTCGTTTCCCCGATCGACGGCTAGGCAATACTGAATCAAATCATTAGTGCCGATCGAGAAGAAATCAACCTCCTCGGCAAAAAAATCCGCCAACAACACTGCTGAAGGAGTTTCGATCATTATCCCTACTTCGATATCCTGATCGAAGTCGATCCCTTCCTGCGTTAAACGGTCCTGAACATCGCGCAAAATCCGTTTGCAGGTCCGCAACTCGGCAACCCCGCTGATCATCGGGAACATAAGCCGGACCTTGCCGTAAACTGAGGCCCGCAAGATGGCTCGCAACTGGGTTTTGAACAATCCCCCTTCACGCAGTGAAAAACGGACTGCCCGAAGCCCCATGGCCGGGTTCGCCTCATGTTCCAAGTTCAAATGCGAAACGATTTTATCACCACCGATATCAAGGGTTCGGATGGTCACCGGATGCGGCTGCATCCCGGCAAGAATCTCCTTGTACGCCTCAAATTGTTCCTCTTCACTCGGTGCCTCGCTACGTCCGAGAAAGAGGAATTCGGTGCGATACAGGCCGACACCCTCAGTTCCGTGCTTGCGGGCAGCCGGAAACTCGTCAGCCATCTCCAGATTACCACGCAGCGCAATCCGTTCATTGTCTGTGGTAATGGCCGGCAAATCCTTGAAACCGTGAAGCTCCTTTTCCAGGTAATCATAGGCTTGCTTGCGCTTGAGATACTCTTTGAACGTTTCTTCCGAGGGGTTAAGGATGACGATGCCGTTTGTACCATCCATCACCGCAGGCAAACGATCATAAACCAATGAGGAGATTGACTCCAGCCCGACCACCGCCGGGATTTCCAAAGCCCGGGCCAGAATTGCGGTGTGCGAGGTCTGCCCCCCTTTATCAGTGATAAAACCGAGAACCCGCTCTCGGTCCATTTGCATCGTATCGGCTGGCGAAAGGTCGTGGGCGACCACCAACGCCTTCTGACCGATGTCGCTGATCGAGCGCTGCTGCTCACCGGTCAGAATCCGCATCAACCGTTCACCAATTGCATCGACGTCAGAGCGGCGTTCGCGTAGATACTCGTCCTCAATATTCTCAAACATTTGCCGCAGGTTCAGCAGCGTTTTCTTCAGCGCCCCCTCCGAGCAGCTCAAGCCACGTATCGCCTTCTCTGTCTCCCGTATCAGCATCTCGTCTTCAAGGATCAGCAGGTGGGTATCGAGGATATACAGATGCTCACGCAAATGCTGTTTTCTGGAAACCGTCTGCTTGATCTCGAGTAATTCTTCACGCGCCTGTTCCAACGCCCAGCGGAAACGTTCAAGCTCGTTTTCTACCTCATCAGGCATGATCGGCAGATCATCGACTGTCGTTCTTTGATTCAGCAGGTTGATCTCACCGATGCTAATCCCCGGCGAGACTCCAATGCCAACTAGGTAGGTATCTGTTACGACCTCAATCTTCGCCAAAACCGTCCTCTATCAAGTGAGCAATTACGTTCATCGCCCGTTCTTCATCCGAGCCATCAACCGTAACCGATATTTCTGTGCCTTTCGGAGCGGCCAGCAGCAGAATCCCCATGATACTCTTCCCGTTCACCTCAATATCTTCTTTATGTAGAATCACTTCGGCAGAAAACTGATTCGCCGTTTGCACTAGCTGAGCCGCTGCCCGGGCATGCAGGCCGAGCCGATTCTTGATGATAAATTGTCGACTTAACATTTATCTTCCCTTAAATTGCAATCAAACGTGTCGCGTCTACCCAAAACAGACTGAGTAGGATAACGACAATGGAACAGAGCAATGCCAGCAACAGGGTCGAAACTCCCTTGCGTGCCAGCAAACCAAGCAGAATCATCGGCACCAAAGTCAGCAAACCAAGCCAACTGACCATCTTTTGCTGCTGTAGATGCTGGAAAACAAGAAAAGCGCTCAAACCGCCTAACACCACAACCGCTGCTTCCTTGGTATGGATCGCCCAGTCAGGCAAGTGGCGCTTTTGGAAGAACTCTACAGAACAAACCCCCTGATGGTAACCACGTACAAATCCGGAAACACGAAAGACCAATGGGACCAAATTGTAAAACAACAGAAAAACCAGCGGCGCCCACAAAATCCCTTTTGCCGCAAAAAACAGAGCAATTCCTGCCGAAAGTGGCCGTAAGCCCCCCCAGAAAAGGGCATCGCCGATTGCGGCATAGGGTGCCGCGACAACCTCTTTGAATTCGTCAATTTCAACAGGTGGCTGCCCGTTTGCCCGCGCCTCTTCAAGCTTGAGCACAGCCCCGACAACAAGCGGCGCCAAATACGGGTGGGTGTTGAAATATCCGGTATGTTCTTTAGCAATTTTTTGTAACTGCTCCCCTGAATAGAGACGTTTCAATGCCGGCAGCAGCACAAAAAAGAAACCAAGACCCTGCAAACGCTCGAAGTTCCAACTTCCTTGCAGCAGTAACAAGCGAAACCAGACATGGGTACGGGTTCTTCTTAACAACGCCATGCTATACCAGCCACATCAGCAGAAACGCCATCCCGAAGGAGGCACAAAAAAGCGTCAAAGCTCGACTCACATTTATGGTGCCGAGAATGACCGCAACCCCAACCAACGGCAACGCTAGCTGCAACCAGTTGCCAGAATGCTGCAAAGTTTGCTGCACCAAAGGCCAGAGGATCGGCACCAGTAAAAAACCACCAACGACAACCACCGAGTAGGTCCCGAGCGCTGCAAGTGAGAAGTGGAAGATCCCACGAAAATGCTGAAATTCGGCATGCAGCAGGTTCCCGTTCTCGATATATCTTTCCGCGTTGCCCAACAGACGAACATTCCACTGTCGGGTGAGGTGATCGAAAAGCTGCCCGACCTTGCCCAACGGCAACGCGACCAGTAAACAAATGAGAAGAAGCTCAATTCCGGGTGAATCGAGAGCCTGCCCCAAGTCGATCGCCAATACGCTGCTGGCGATCGCAACCTGCGTGTCATCTGG
Source organism: Malonomonas rubra (assembly GCF_003247215.1). GTDB lineage: Bacteria > Desulfobacterota > Desulfuromonadia > Desulfuromonadales > Geopsychrobacteraceae > Malonomonas > Malonomonas rubra_A. Next base: position 33,039 of record NZ_QKAP01000015.1, read on the forward strand.
TGGAATCGCTGCGCCGACCGGCAAACGGGCCAACCAAAGCAGCTCAACCAGAAGGCCGATCTGCAGACCGACCATCGGCTCGCCGAGCAACCAGGCCACCAAAGGTGCCGCAACGATTGGGCGAGAAATCATCAGCTGTAGGATGGCGGTCCGATCCAGACCACAGACCAAGGCAACCGCTGCCCCTATCAGTAGGTCAACTGGGTTCACTCTTTGCCCTTGCGGTTCGGAATCATCTTGCGCCAGGCCCGTTCACTATCAGCCGGAATACAGCGGGCAGAAATTACCACCCCAAAACCTTCCAACTGCTGCAACGTATCCAGATCGCTCGAATCGAGAAAAACCGTGCAACAGAGCCTGGTTTTCCCGGCTCCTGCATGCAAGTTCCCCAAATTTAAACGTTTGTACAACAAGCCATTTTGATAGGCCCGTAGTGCGTCGGCAGTCGTACCGAATAATAACAGAACGTTGCAGGAATCAAGCGTGCCGGAAGCAAAGAGGACCGCCATTTCATCGACTGTACCAATCTCGACACGTATGCGGCTCGGCACCGACGATTCCATCATCATCCTTTTTAACGGCGAACCAGCTATTTCGTCGTTGGCCACGACAATGCAATCGGCATGCACATACGGCACCCAGGTCTCCAGAACCTGTCCGTGAATCAAACGATTGTCGATCCGGGTCAATACCAGACTCATCGCAACCTCTCCAGCATTAAAGCATCTCGGCAGGCCGCATGACCGCCTTCTGACCATAGTCCTTCAACAGCTCTGCCAGTTCTCCGACCGTTTTCCCCTCTCTGGCGCTGATCGACTTCAACAGCATTGGCAGATTCACTCCAGTGACAATCTCAACCTGCCCGGCCTTCAGAAACTCGGCGCTTACATTGGTCGGGGTACCTCCGAACATATCGGTCAAAATAATTATTCCATCGCCATCACGCCCCACTTCGTCCAGTACTTCCCGCATATGGTGTTGCACCGTTTCAATGCCAATACTCCGATCGATACTGACCGCCTGCAATTGATCGGCTGAGCCGACTATCATTTCGGCCGCTTTGATAAATTCGTAGGCCAGGCTGGAATGGGTAATAACTACGATACCGATCATCTATCACCCCTTTGCTACATCGCGGTGGTTACAGCGCAAAACAACGTTGGAGTCGGGAAAGTTGGCATACAACGCTTCGACGATCGACACACTGCGGTGGCGCCCCCCAGTACAGCCAATAGCTATAGTCAGGTAACTTTTCCCTTCATCCCGATAATGCGGGATAAGAAAAGTCAGCATTTTCTGTAAATGATCAAGAAATTCCTTGCAAGTCGCTTGCCCTAAGACATAATCCTGCAACCGTTGATTAAGGCCTGTTAAAGGGCGCAGATCCTCAATATAGTGAGGGTTCGGCAGGAAACGGACATCGAAAACAAGGTCGGCGGCTGGCGGCAGGCCGAAGCGATAGCCAAATGACTCCAGATTGACGATCAACAATGACTCCGCTTTCTCGCCCAGATAATTCAGCAGCACCTCGCGCATCTGACGGGAGTTCAAGTTGCTGCTGTCGATTATCCGAGTCGCTTCGTCACGCAAAGAGCGCAACTGCTTACGCTCACGGGCAATCCCAGCCTGCACCGTCTCACCCGCTGCCAACGGATGTGAGCGACGGGTTTCGGAATAGCGGCGCAGCAATGCCTCATCGGAAGCCTCGAAAAATAGGATTTCGACCTCGCAACCACTCGCCTGCAAATGATCAAGGGTCACCCGGTAATCGGCCAGAAAACCGCGATTGCGCACATCAATGACAACGGCAACATCGGTTGACTCCTGTAGTCCATCCTGAGCACGCTCGATGAAGTTCGGTAACATAACGAAAGGCAGATTATCGACAACAAAGAACCCGTGATCCTCCAAGACTCGAGCGGCGGTACTTTTCCCGGAACCGGATAGCCCGGTGATGACCAACAAACGGCGGCTCATTCCAGATTGTCTCCGATGATGGTGTGGGCATGCAGCCGAGCAGCTTCCGCCATTCGTTTTTCCAACAAATCCTGGAATTCGCGGGCACTGTGATAACCCATCTCTTTAAGCAGTTGATTGCGGGCCGCCACTTCGACGATCGTCCCGGCATTGCGTCCCGGACCGACCGGAATCTGGATATATGGCAGTTCAACTCCGTGGATCCGGAATCTCCGCTCTTCCACACCAAGCCTGTCGTATTCCGTCTCCTCATCCCAAGGCACCAGTTCGATAACCAAATCGATCTTCTTCCGCTCACGGATCGCGGCCACCCCGAACAGGTGTTTGATATTGAGAATCCCCAGACCACGGATTTCCATATGGTAGTGAAGCAGATCCATCCCTTCGCCGAAAATGACCGAAGGCAGTTTCAGACGCACCTTGATGACATCATCAGCAACCAAACGATAGCCACGCAGGATCAGTTCTAGGGCACATTCGCTCTTGCCGATGCCGCTTTTCCCCTGCAGCAAGACTCCCACACCAAGAACGTCAATCAACACCCCGTGCAGGGTCGAGGTCGGCAGTAACCGTTCTTCAAGAAATTTAGTAATCAGTGAGATGAAACTGGAACTGAGGTGGCGAGTCCTCAGCAGCGGGGTATTGAAAGCTTCAGCCTGTTCGAGCAGATAACTGGGAACCTCCTGACCTTTAGTGATAACCAAGCAGGAGAGGTTACGTTGAAAAATATCTTTAAGGTGTTCGGTCGCCGTTTCCCTCGACATGGTGGCGAGATAATCCAGTTCGGTAGAGCCGAGAATCTGAATACGACCCGGATGCAAGCTGCTGCTGTAACCAGCCAGCGCCAGTCCCGGTTTTTGAATCCTCGGCACCCTGACGATATTGCTTAGTCCTCCAGCTCCGGCGAGCAACTCCAAATCGAGGCCCGCCGCCTCCTCCTCAAGAATTTCCTGGATCGTCAGTTCGGCCATAGCTTAGAATTATGCTCCCGACAGATTTGCTGGAAATAAAAAGGCCCACAACCAAATTGACACACAAATTCGGCTGCAGGCCAAAAATGGTGCGTTCCCTTCCTATCAGGCTTGAGCCTCTTCGTCAAGAATGGCCTGATAAATTGCATCCTGCCCCTCGGCATCCAGCAACTTTTGACGCACCGCGGCATCCTTCAACAGCTTGGATATTCTGGCCAGAGTTTTCAAATGTACGCCGACCGATTCCTCGGGAGCGATCAAAAGAAAAAATAGGTGAGCTGGCTGTCCATCCATCGATTCGAAATTGACTCCGGCCCGGCTGCGCCCAAACGCCAGCATCAACTCGGGAATTCCGGCCAGCTTGCCGTGTGGAATCGCAACACCGTCGCCGATACCGGTGCTACCGAGCTTTTCGCGCTCCTGCAGCACCGCGATCACTTCATCGCGATCAAGAGAGAGGTCACAGGCAACCAACGCGTCGGTCAGTTCCTCCAATGCCCGTTGTTTGTCTCGAGCCTGCAGATCGGCAACAATCGCTTTTGAATCCAACAACTCAGATATTTTCATACTCATAATTCTTTTTCTGACCAGCAAATAAAAAAACGGGTAATTCTCTCGTAAGAAAGAATCACCCGTCAAATAATCCTTTTAACTCCCTTGGGGGACAATCAGACCATAGTTGCCGTCTTTACGACGGTAGACCACGTTCATCTCTTCGGAACGATCATCAGTAAAGACCAAAAAATCCTTGTCGAGCAGATCCATTTGCATAACCGCTTCTTCCACCGACATCGGCTTGACAAAGAAGGAATGGCTACGGATGATTTCCGGGTTTTCGTACCCCTCGTCAACACTAGGGGCAGCAATAACCGTCTTCTCGACCCTGCGCTGCGTCCCGCTAGTGCCCTTATGCCGCTTCAGCTTTTCTTTGTAGCGCTTCAGTTGCCGCTCAATCTTGTCGACCATCAGGTCGATTGCGGCATACATGTCATCCTTTTCTTCGACGCTCTTCATGGTCAGCCCCTTGGCGACCATGGTAACCTCTGCCTTATGATTGATCTTCTTCTGAACAGACAAGACAACCTGAGCATCAATCGGCTCTTCGATGTACTTCTTTACCTTGGCCAGTTTCTCTTCCACATAGCTACGGACGGCTTCACTACTTTCCATGTGACGGAAGGTAACGGCTATTTGCATATATTTCCTCCTTCGATGAACAGATCCCGAACAGGATCTGGTGTATGTTATTCAAGTATAACGCAGATTCCTGCGGGATACAGTTGATTCATTTACAAGGCAAATAAATATCGCAAGTCAAAACAATCTTTTACGCTCAGTTGAGGAACCAAGCCCGAGCATTTCACGATACTTGGTCACAGTCCTGCGAGCGATATTAATATCCTGATCTTTGAGCAAAGCCACTATTTTCTGATCGGAAAACGGCTTTTTCGGGTCTTCGCCGGAAATAATCTCTTTGATACGACTTTTCACGCTTTCTGAGGCGACGGAATCGCCATCTACGGTATTGATGCCGCTGTTGAAGAAAAACTTCAACTCGAACAATCCTTGCGGGGTCTGCACATATTTATTGGTCGTTACCCGGCTGACCGTCGATTCATGCATCTCGATATCTTCAGCGACATCACGCAAAACCAGCGGTTTCAAATATTCAATCCCGTAATCGAAAAACGCCCGCTGAAACTTAACGATACTCTTGGTCACCTTGTAAATGGTACGCTGTCGCTGGTGAATACTCTTGATCAACCAGACCGCGCTACGCATTTTGTCCTGAATATATTCGTTAGCCTGTTTATCAACCGATCCGCTATTGGTCAACGCATTCCGATACAAGGAATTAATCCGCAGGTTCGGGAGTCCTTCGTCATTCTGGGTCACCACATACTCATCGCCGACTTTTTTCACATAGATATCGGGAACAATATAATGGATATCCTCTTCATTGTACTGCAGACCGGGGCGCGGATCGAGTTCGGAAATCAGCTTTGCCGCTTCCAGAATATCTTCCAGATGGACCTTCAATGCCTTGGCGATGACAGGATACTTACGCCCTTCCAGTTCGTGGATAAAATCGCGCAGAACAGTCGCTGCCAGCGAGTCCCCCATTTCCATCCGCTCCAACTGAAGCAACAGACACTCCTGCAGATTGCGGCAGGCAATCCCTGCCGGGTCGTAATTCTGCACCCGTTCAATCGCCTGTGCGACCACATCTAGCGATTGCCCTGATGTTTCTGCAAGTTCCTCAACTGTAGCGTGTAGATAACCTATTTCGTCAAGGTTGCCGATGACTTCCGCCGCCGCCAAACGCTCCTCATCACTGACGGAAGAGAGTCCGAGCTGCCACATCAAGTGATCAGTCAAGCTGTTTTTTTTGGTTAGCAGACTTTCGTAAGAGGGGCGTTCTTCTTGATCTTCGTAGCTGTCGCGGGGGGTACTACTGTTGAGACTGTAACCTTCGAGATAGGTTTGCCAGTCGATATCGTCCATCCCCTCCGATTCCCCCTTAACCTCCTGTTCGGGGCTGGCATCACTAGCCATCGAATCATCAACAACATCCGATACCGGCTCGTCCCGCTCATCTTTCGGGTCGAGCCCCTCTTCCAATAACGGGTTTTCCGCCAGCTCCTCGGTTACAACATCGACCAATTCCGCCCTGGAAAGCTGCAACAGCTTAATCGCCTGCTGCAACTGCGGCGTCATCACCAGTTGCTGACTCAGTTTGACCTGTAAACGAAGATCGAGCGCCATAAATCCTTCTATCGATAAAATCTAAACAATGTTATTACAATCTAACATTGTCGCCCCAAAAAGTCTCTCTTTGTTGCCGCCTTTACAACTTAAATTTATCTCCCAGGTAAATTTCCCGGGCGGTGCTACTCTCCGCTATCTGCTCAGGAGTTCCATATTCCAATACCTTCCCCTGATTCAGGATATAGGCTTGGTCACAGACACCAAGCGTTTCGCGAACATTATGGTCAGAAATCAGAATCCCGATACTACGCTCTTTGAGTTGCGAAACGATCTTTTGAATATCGATCACAGCAATCGGATCGATCCCGGCGAAAGGCTCGTCGAGCAGCAAGAACGCCGGTTCCAACACCAGCGAACGAGCGATTTCGACCCGTCTGCGCTCACCACCGGAAAGTGCATAGCCTTTCGAATCGCGAATATGCCCGATATTCAGATCGGCCAACAACTCTTCCAGACGTTCCTCTTGCTCCGCTCGACTGAGGTCGAGTGTTTCGAGAATCGCCAACAGATTTTCCGCCACGCTCAATTTGCGGAAAACGGAGGCCTCCTGGGGCAGATAAGAGATCCCGGAACGAGCCCGGCGATACATCGGCAGGCCAGTCAACTCTTGATCGTCAAGAAAGACCGCCCCCTTATCCGGTGTTGCCAGTCCGACCACCATGTAAAAACTGGTAGTTTTCCCAGCGCCGTTAGGCCCAAGCAGACCGATGACCTGTCCCGAGCAAACCTGCAAATCGACCCCGGCAACAACCTCCCGACCGGCGTACGATTTATAGAGCCCCTTGGCTTGCAGCGTCCGGCTCACTCCGGTTCCTGCTCTTTTTTCGGGAAAAGGACCGCCTTAACCCGACCGTTCTCGCCGCTTTTTACGATACTTCGGTTCTCCTGCAGATAAACGACAATCTCGTCACCGGTGACCTGGTTCTGTCCCTGATGGACTTCGGCATTACCGTACAGCACCAACTTCCCCTCAACCTGCCTGTAGATCGCACGATCAGCGACGGCAGTCCGATCAAGCTGGAGGACCCGAACATTACCGAAAGCTTCCAAACGATCGATCTGGTCATCCTCCGGAAGGGAATAAACAACTAGCTTATCGCTATAGAGGGTAATATCCCCCTGTTTGGCAATAACCTCGCCGGAAAAGGTTGCTTTACGCGCGGGCCGATCTGCATCCAACTGCTGCGCCGTGATTTCAATCGGCAAAGACGAGGGCTTTGACTGTTTTTCCTCGGCGGCAACGATGTCGGAAAGAGACAGTAAAATACAAAGCAACAGTAGCAGGACGTTTCTCATCGCCCTTTATTTCCTTTCTTCCGGCAACAGCATCATCCAGATATCTTTCTTCAAGCGTAGCTGACCAAGCTCCACGTCAGCCCACAAACCTGTTCCGACCAGTTCCATTCGCGGACTGACCAAATGAACCTTCTCATCACTGGTCAACAGGCTTTCCTGTCCATCATAGCGCAACCGCTCGGTGTATAAGTGGTCTCCTTTAGAGGTAACGACGACAACATCCCCCCAGACATCAACCTGTTGCTGCTCCTGCAAAAACAAACCATGCTCCGCGGTCAATTTAAGCTCACCAAATTGACCGGCCTCATACATGATCAACTGGACCGCATCAAGAACCGCCTGTCCCTCACCACGCTGGTACTCGGCCGTATCGGCGTCCAATGTCCAACTTCGCTTGCCGTCCTCATTTTGCGTGTAGTGCAGTTTTTCAAGCGAAAGGTCGACCTGTTCCGGCAATGCCTCAAACACTTCCAACGGATCTTGCTGCAGTAGATGCCAGCATATTGCCCCCCCCAGTGCCATAACCGCAACGACAATCGATATTGCCAACAGTCGGCGCAGATTAAACATAAACGGCCTTCCCGCTTTCAGGCTTTATATCATCGCCCTTTCCAATTGTAAACATTTGCTAATCTTCAAAGATCAAGAAGAAAAATATTTTTCGGTCAATGACTCCCACTTCCCGCTCGCCTTCAACAACAGGTCACAAACCTCACGGACCGCCCCCCGGCCACCAGGCCGCTTGGCGACATAGTCGACCAGTGGCAGCACATCGGAAACCGCATCGGATACCGTGGCGCTGAAACCGACCCGACGCAAAATCGGCAGATCGACAACATCATCGCCCATGTACGCCACCTGCTCATCAGCCAGACCCTCGGCGGCAAGAATTTCCCGGTACGGATCCAGCTTGGTCAAGGCTTTCTGGTAAAGGATCTCGATGCCCAGTTCCTTCGCACGTCTGGCAACGACCTCAGACTGCCGGCCAGTAATGATGCCGACCTTGATCCCAGCCCGCTGGACCATCTTCAAACCGTGCCCATCCTTGACATCGAACGATTTCAGCTCATTCCCCTGATTATCGTAGATAATCCGTCCGTCGGTCATGATGCCGTCAACATCAAGCAGCAGCAGCTTGATCTTAGCCAGCTTCGATTCCATCAGACCACCCCCGCCTTGAGCAGGTCGTGCAGATGGACGATCCCGATAGGGGTGGTACTCTCGACATCTTCAAAAACAAATAATGAGGTAATCGAATGGCTTTCCATTATCTGTAACGCCTTGGCCGCCAGGTTGCGACGCAGAATCCGTTTCGGCGAAGTAGTCATCACCTCGGCAATCGGCAACTGCAGGCTGTCGAGCCCTCTTTCCATAATCCGCCGCAGGTCGCCATCAGTAAATACGCCGAGCAGATGTCCGTTAGCATCTACGACCCCAGTGACCCCCAACTTCTTACTGGTGATCTCGAACAGGGCATCTCGCAACAACACTTCCGGCAACACCAGCGGAACGTCCTTGCCGCTGTGCATCAGGTCCTCAACCCGCAGTAACAGTCTTTTCCCGAGCGCACCGCCAGGATGAAACAGGGCAAAGTCCTCAGCCTTGAAGCCACGCTCCTCCAACAGAGCAACCGCCAGGGCGTCCCCCATCGCCAGAGTCGCTGTCGTACTAGCTGTTGGTGCCAGACCGAGCGGACAGGCCTCTTCTGCAACACTGATATCAAGATGCACATCACCGGCAATCCCCAGGGTGCTTTTCGGATTACCCGACATGGCAATTAGCGGCAGCCCCATCCGCTTGATTACCGGCAGAATCCTGCAGACTTCTTCTGTTTCACCGGAATTGGAGATGGCAATTATCACGTCCCCTTTGGCGAGCATACCGAGATCGCCATGAATTCCTTCGGCCGGGTGAAGGAAAAAAGTCGGTGTACCGGTCGAAGCCATGGTCGCGGCAATTTTCTGACAGATCAGCCCCGACTTGCCCATCCCGGTCACCACCACTTTCCCCTGGCAGGCAAGGATCATCTTGACCGCTTCGGTAAAACCACCATCCAACCGAGATTGCAGGGCCAATACAGCATCAGCCTCGATCTGCAGAACACGTTTTGCAGTTTCAATCAGCAATTTCTAGACTCCGCATTCCTGTTTGAAGATAGCATCGATCGCTAGCACCTGCCGCAGCATCGACTTGACCTGTGCCAACGGCAAAGAATTCGGCCCGTCACAGAGCGCCCGATCCGGATTTTCATGCACCTCCCAGAACAGTCCGTCGATCCCTGTCGCAGCCGCCGCCCGGGATAATGCGCCTACATACTGGCGTTGTCCGGAAGATGCCCCGCCAGCACCGCCCGGCAGCTGCACAGAATGGGTGGCATCGAAAATTACTGGATAGCCCATCTCACGCATAATCACCAGCGAACGCATGTCGGTCACCAGATTGTTGTACCCGAAGGAAGCGCCACGCTCAGTGAGCAGAATCTGTTTATTGCCGGTCGAGGTGATCTTATTAATGCCATGTTCCATGTCCCAAGGAGCCAGAAACTGGCCTTTTTTTACATTAACAACCTTGCCGGTTTCGCCAACCGCCACCAGTAGATCTGTCTGCCGGCTCAAAAACGCCGGGATCTGGATGATATCAAGCACCTCCGCGGCAGCGGTCACCTGACTAACGTCATGAACGTCGGAGATAACCGGCAACTCGAATTCGTCCTTGACCCGTTGCAGGATTCTCAATCCCTCTTCTATCCCGGGTCCACGAAACGAGGTGACCGAAGTCCGGTTCGCTTTATCGTAAGAGGCCTTGAACACCAACTGGCAACCGATTTCCCCAGTAATTTTTTTAAGCTCGTCGGCAATCCGTAGCGTCAAATCTTCATTTTCAATCGCGCAGGGTCCGGCAATTAATGTCAAGGCTTGCGAGCCACCAAAACTGGCCGAGCCGACCGTTACCTTTTGCATCAAATTACTCCTGGCGTTTCTTCAGGCAGGCACCGACGAAGGATTCAAACAGTGGGTGCGGATCCATCGGTCGGGACTTGAACTCAGGGTGAAATTGGCAGCCGAGGAACCAGGGATGGCCCTCCAACTCGACTATCTCGACCAGATCCGACTCCGGGTTGATCCCGGAGAGCACCAAGCCGCATTTCTGCAGTTTGTCACGATAAGCGTTGTTGAACTCAAACCGATGACGATGCCGCTCGCTCAGGTGCTCGGTACCGTAAATCCTACGCGCCAAAGTTCCTTCGGAAAGATCGCACGGGTAAGCGCCAAGACGCATTGTGCCTCCCTTCCCTTTAACCTTTTTCTGCTCCTCCATAATATGGATGATAGGATTTTTCGCCTCTTCTTGGAATTCAGAGGAGTGGGCGTCCTCGATACCACAAACATAGCGAGAAAACTCGACCACCGCCATCTGCATACCGAGGCAGATGCCGAAAAATGGCAGTTTGTTCTCGCGGGAATAGCGGATCGCGGAAATCTTTCCTTCGCTGCCCCGCTCGCCGAAACCACCCGGCACCAGAATGCCATCTACATCGGCAAAAGTATCATTGACACCATGCCTTTCCAATGCCTCGGAGTCGACATACTTCAGATTTACCCGGCAATTGCTGGCAATACCACCGTGAATCAATGCCTCGGAGAGCGATTTGTAGCTTTCGGTCAGATCAACATACTTGCCGACGATGGCGATGTTGGTCTCTCCAGCTGGATCCTTGACCCGCTCAACTATCCGCTCCCAAGGACCCAGATCGGGAGCCTTGGTCCAGATGTTCAGGTAATCAACAATCCGCTCATCAAGCCCCTGTTCGTGGTAAACTTTCGGCACTTCGTAGATAGTCGCCACATCGCGCGCGGTAATGACCGCATCTTCAGGCACATTGCAAAACAGGGCAATCTTGCTCTTCATGTCGCGGGGGATCTCTCGATCGCAACGACAAAGGAGAATATCGGGCTGGATACCGATCTCGCGGAGGTCTTTTACACTATGCTGAGTCGGTTTGGTCTTCAGTTCGCCCGCGGTCGTGATATAGGGCACCAGAGTTAGGTGGATGTAGAGGACGTTCTCTCGGCCACGATCGGTCCTGAACTGGCGGATCGCTTCCAAAAACGGCAGCGACTCGATATCGCCGACGGTACCACCAACCTCAACGATGGCAATATCAACGCCCTTGGCGTTATCGAGAATTTTCTGCTTAATCTCATTGGTGATGTGCGGAATGACCTGCACCGTGCCGCCAAGGTAATCACCGCGCCGTTCCTTGCGAATCACAGAATCGTAAACCTGGCCAGTGGTAAAGTTCGATTTACGGGAAAGCTTGGCCGAAGTGTAACGCTCGTAATGCCCGAGATCGAGATCGGTTTCAGCGCCATCATCGGTGACAAACACTTCGCCATGCTGGAAAGGACTCATGGTCCCGGGATCAACGTTTATATAGGGGTCCATCTTCTGCATCGAAACCTTCAGCCCACGGGCTTCCATCAGCGCACCGATCGATGCTGCGGCCAAACCTTTACCGAGAGAGGAAACCACCCCACCGGTGACAAAGAGAAACTTCGTCTTCATCGTCAATCCTGCTCCTTAAAATTAAATATTGGATGACCTGCAGAGCAGGTCGAAAGGCTGATTCTACACAGAAACAGGACCGAAGGAAACCCCCGATCCTGCAAAAAACTCTCCACCTTGGAAAACAGAGAGAAAACCTTTGTTTTTATTAGAAATTATCTTCTGACATCAGCCGGGAAACGCGCTGCAAATCATCTGGCGTATCGACTCCGTGACAAGAGAACTCGGTTTCAGCGACATACAACCGGATCCCGCTCTCCAAGGCCCGCAACTGCTCCAAGTTTTCAAGGCTCTCCAGAGGTGTTTTCACCAGCTGCGGATAGCTCAACAGAAAATCCCGTCGATAGACATAGAGACCAATATGGCGGAACAAAGCGACCCCGTCGAGACGCTCCGCAAGTTCTTCTCTGCTAAGGTCGCGCGGCCAGGGAATCGGTGCCCGCGAAAAATAAAGCGCCAGATTGTTACTGTCCCTGACCACCTTAACCACGTTGGGACTGAAAAAATCTTCTATTTCGTTGATTCGACTGGCCAAAGTCCCCATTTTCAGCTTCGGCTGATCAATCATCGGCTGTACCGCCTGATCGATCATGCGCGGGTCGATCAACGGCTCATCCCCCTGCACATTGACAATCAACTCGGCGTAGATCCGTTCAGCCACCTCCGCTAAACGGTCGGTCCCGGTCGGATGATCTGCTCGTGTCATCACCACCTCGCCGCCAAAACCGCGCACGACGTCGGCAATCCGATCATCATCAGTAGCCACAATTACCTTATCGACCGTCTTCGCCTTAGATACCTGGTGACAGACATGCTGAATCATCGGCAGCCCCTTGATCAAAGCCAATGGCTTACCGGGGAATCGGGTTGATGCGTAACGGGCGGGGATGATCGCTGTTGCTTTGGAGAGGTTCTTCATTATCAACTCCTCGTTATGCCTTGGGCAGATCGAAAACCAGCTGGATACTTACTCGAAAGCGCACTCTTGTCAACGCAATTAGCAATCAGACCTCCTTGGGGACATAGAGGCGGGCAATCCGCTTGCAGAGGGAATAAATCCGCTTCAACTTATCAGTTACCTCAAACTCGATCTGGAGAATTTCCAGCCGTTCAACACCGCTCGCCGCCAGGCTCTCGGACTTACGCAGAAAAGCCGCTTCCACCACCTGGTTGACGGCGGAACGCAACGAGATGACCTCTTGGGCGGCACGCTGGTCGTCATCAACGATTGCCCTGATGGCCGCTTCCAGAGCGAGATAGACCTCTTCGTGAAGGGTTTGCAAAATCATCAAGGTAGTTTCACTCGGGTGCAGGTCTCGCTCCACCATCTTTAAGCCGAGTTCACACAGATCCGTCTCTAGGACATCGCCGATCCCCTCCAAGGTGTCAGCAGCCTGACTCATCTGGTAAAATTCATCAGCTTCCTTATTGGTCAGCTTCCGCTTACCTACCAGGTTCAGGTAATTGACGATCTCTGAATGCAAGATATCGGCGGCGTCGTCGGCCTTTTCCATTTCCCGAAACAGCTCGACATCACGACGCTCCAGTGCCTGCCGCGACATAGCCATCATCAGCAAAATTCTCTGCCCCAGATGACCCAATTCCATCCGTACCAGCCGTAGCGCCGCTGAAGGGGTATCAAGAAGCTGGCTTTCCAGATACTTTGGCACCACGATCGGCTGCACCGCCGCCGGTTCCGGTTCTGCAACCAGCCAGGAAACCAGTTTCGCCAACTGTGGCGTAAACCCGATAAACAACAGGGTGTTGGTAACCTTAAACAGCATATTGGCGTTGGCAATCTGGCGCGGCGTTTCCGCCGCCAGCCTGGCAATACCGGAGAGATCAACCCGATGCGGGGAGACCCACGCCGTCAACTGTCCCAACTGATCAATAAACCCGACCCAGATGACAACCCCGACGACATTGAAGATAACGTGAAAAACCGCAGCCCGAACAGCGATACGCGGTTTGCCCAATGACGCAAGCAGAGCGGTTACACAGGTCCCGATATCGGCACCGAGCGCTAAAGATATCCCTGCCGGGAGGGAGACGAACCCCTGGCTAGCCATGACTATCACAATGCCTATCGAAGCAGAAGACGACTGAATCAGGGCGGTAAAGAAAGCTCCTGCCAGAATCCCGAGCAAGGGGTTCTCCATCCGCTGCATCACCTCGAGAAACGGAGCATAACTGCGCAACGGGTACATCGACTCGCTCATCACGTTCATGCCGAAAAAAATCAGCCCGAGACCAAGCAAAATTCCGCCGTAATGTTTCAATCGCTCCTGTCGTGCGGCAAACACCATACTGAACCCGACCGCAACAAAAGCGAGCGCCAGCTTGGTCACCTTGAAAGCGACAATCTGACCGGTAATGGTGGTGCCGATGTTGGCCCCCATAATTACCCCGATTGACTGGCTCAAGGACATCAAGCCTGCACTGACAAACCCAACAACCAGTACCGTCGTCACCGAGGACGATTGAATTACGGCCGTCAGCAGCGCTCCAACCGTAACGCCACTGAGACGGTTGCTGGTCAGGTGGCCGAGAATGTTCTGCATCTTGGAACCAGTGGTCGCCTTAAGCCCATCGGCCATCCGCTCCATGCCAAACAGGAACAGCGCCAAACCGCCGAACACACCTATCCACATCTCTGCCCAAGCCATGGTTTATGTTCCGCCCTGAGCGGCAAAAAGCAGCATTGGCGGCTGCAAAGAACCAGATAGCCCGACACAGGTTGGCAAAATTTGCTTGATGTTTCTTGTTGAAATGAATTTCACATGTCAGCCCTTCGGTTTGGCGGCAATTCATCTATTATAACTGATGGCCAGACAATGGTTAGAGAAAACCAATAGGGACAGAGCGATTTTAATTTCCCCGCCGCTGCCGCCAAGCCAAAGCTATCGCGCCAAGTACACTTAACAGCAGGCAAACTTGCGCCATCACCGGACCGAAACGGGTGTAAAAGGTAGGCTCGCTGCCAAGCCCAACGGTCCCTGACAAGTACAACTCTTCAAAAATCGGTCCAGCGGCGGTTACTTTCCCAGAAGGAGCAATGAATGCCGATATTCCGGTATTGGCGGCCCGCGCCAACCAGATCCGGTTTTCAATCGCCCGGAAGCGGGCCATCGCCAGATGCTGGTACGGCGCAGAAGAGTGCCCAAACCAGGCGTCGTTGGTCAGATTGACCAGCAGTCCCGCGCCATGCCGCACGTAATCACGAGCCAGTTCCGGAAAAATTACTTCATAGCAGATCAAAACGCCAAGGCTGTGGCCGTTAAGCGATAGGGGCTTGACGATACCGGGGGAAAAATCCCCGACCCCGACCACCAACTTGTTAATGAAGCTGAGCAGTTTACCCAGCGGCACATACTCACCAAATGGCACCAGGTGAATTTTATCTGAACGGCCCAACTGTTTGCCCTGCGGGGAAAACAGGTAGGCGCTGTTGAAGAAATCGACCTTGCCATCGTCAAGCTGCTGATAAGCCGGACTACCCACCAGCAGATAGCTGTTTTGTCGCAGCGGGACCTGCCGTACCTGTTCGGCCAGCGGGATTTTCTCCTGCAAAAAGAAGGGGGTCGCGGCTTCCGGCCAGATCAGCAAGTCTGGCTTTTGCTGGGCTGCCTCTGCGGAGAGTCGGAGATATTTATCGACGGTCGTCTGTCGGTACTGCGGATCCCATTTAACTGCCTGATCGACATTCCCCTGAATCAAGGCAACGTTTAATTGTTCCTGTCTCGCATCGAGTGGTTGATTTTGGCGCCAGGCGCCATACCCGAAATGGCTGATTGACATCAGCAGGGTGCAGACCAACCCCAACCAAGCGTAACGGTTGCGTGGCTGCTGAATTATCCAAGCCCAAGCGCAGTTAACTGCTACTAGCAGCAGACTGACTCCGTAGACACCAGTCATATCGGCGCTTTGAATCGCTAGAGAAAAATTCTGCTGTGAATAACCGAGCAGAGCCCAGGGGAAACCAGTCAGCAACAGCCCCCGCAAATACTCAAGCGCCACCCAGAGGACTGGAAACGACAGCAAATAAGGCAGTTTGAATTGTTTTTCAAATACGCAGGCCAACCAACTGGAAACACCGAAGAACACCGCCAGGTAGGTAAGCAGCATCAGGTAGGCGAGCAAAGAAAAAACCAAGTTCAGACCACCATAGGTGGTCATCACCAGATTAAGCCAATAAAGCACCGCCGCAAAATAACTGATCCCGCAGACATAGCCTGAGGCAAACGGCCGCTGCTTCATGACCAGCAATAGTGGGATCAGGGCGACCCAGGCCAGAGGATAAACATCGGGGCGCGGAAAAGCGGCAGCCAGCAGCAATCCGGACGCGGCCGAAAAGATCAGGGAACGGTCGAAACGGGGCATCGGGATCAATCCGCGTCTTCGACCGTTTCTGCCGCCGGGGGATAAATCCGTAGCTGCCTGATGGCACGCTGATCGCTGGCGACCACCTGAATTTGCAGCATATCGATTTTGATCTGATCCCCGGCAGGCGGCACATGGCCGAGATGCTCAACCACGTATCCGCCGACGGTGTCGAACTTCTCCCGCGCTACTTCGATCTCGAAAAATTCCTCGAATTCCTCAATATTGAGGCGACCATCAACCAACACAGTACCATCTGGCTCTTCAATCAGCCAATCGTCTTCCAGATCGTATTCATCCTGAATATCGCCGACAATCTCTTCAATCAGATCCTCGATCGTCACCAGACCGGAGGTGCCTCCATACTCATCGATAACAATTGCAATATGCACCCGGGTCTGGCGAAACTCCTGTAGCAGATCGCTGACCAGCTTCGACTCAGGTACAAGGTAAGGGGAACGCAACACATCAGACAATCGGATCTGGTCCATCGGTTTTCCCCAAAAGCGAAGCAGATCCTTGGCATAAACCAAGCCGATGATGTTGTCGTTGTTTTCCTTGTAAACTGGGATTCGGGAGTGCCCCGATTTGAGGATAGCGGCAAGAACCTCGCTCAAAGGCTCCTCGGAGTCAGCGCAGACCATATCGGTACGCGGAACCATCACTTCTCGGACAATTGTTTCATCCAACTCCAAAATCGACTGGAGCATGTCTCCTTCATCTTCGTCGATGATCCCGTTCTGTTCTGAAGCATCAATTAGATCATGTAACTCTTCTTCCGAGGAAGCAGTGGGACGCCCCCGAAAGAGGCGTTTCAGACGTGTCGACCAACGAGAAGTATCTTGCGAACTGTCAATTTCCACTTTTTGCAACCCTCACTTATCAAACTACAAATAACCATCAACGGTTAAAAATTCAGTGTTTAACAAGGAAAAAATCTCCCTCTCTCGCGCTTCCATCTGCAACATTTGCTCTTCGGTGCCTCGCTCATGATCGTAGCCGAGCAGATGGAGAATTCCATGCAGCAGTAAAAATACCAGCTCATGCTCAAAGGGAATTCCGGCCTCGGCCGCATCCGCGGCCGCCCTCTCAGCAGAGATCACCACGTCACCAAGCAACAACGGCTGCACGCCACTGCCATCCCCCTCCTGCATGGCGAAGGAGATAACATTAGTCGGACGATCACGATCCAAATAATCGCGGTTGATCACCTGAATTCCAGCGTTATCGAGAATCAGAATCGACAATTCCGCCTCAGGAAATCCCGAGACGCTTAAGATCTTCTGGGCTATCTTCCGTAGCGGTCGCTTCAGGACCTTTTGTTTCCCCTGCTGATTCTCGATCTGTATCCTCATCTTGATCCTTTTTCTCTTCAATTGCAGAAGACTTCTCGCCAGCCTGTTCCTTTTCGATTTTTTCCCGCACAATATGTACCGGCTCGGGATAATCGACCCGGTGATGGAACGATCCCGCCAGCACCCGGTTAAAACTCTTCGCAATTAGGTGCAGGTCCTTTAGGGTCAACTCACACTCATCCAGTTGACCATCAATGAAGATATTGTTGATCAGCTTCTGCACCATCCCCTGGATACGCGCCGGAGTCGGTTCCTGCAGAGTGCGACTGGCCGCCTCAATGGCATCCGCCAGCATGATCAGCGCCGCTTCACGGGTCTGCGGCTTCGGCCCCGGATAGCGATAGTCACGTTCATCCGGTTGTGGCATATCGGCTTCGGCCAGATTTTTCGCCCGATCATAGAAAAATTTGATCAGGGATGTCCCATGGTGCTGCTGAATAATATCAACCAACTCCGGGCCTAGCTTATGCTCCTTCGCCATCTCGACTCCGTCCTTCAAATGCGACATTAGAATCAGGGCGCTCATCGACGGAGCGAGCTTGTCATGCTTATTGCGCTGGCGACCGCCATTTTCAATAAAATAAAGCGGTTTTTTGATTTTGCCGATGTCATGGTAGTAGGCTGAAACCCGGGCTAGCAATGGGTTGGCATGGATCGACTCGGCCGCCGCCTCGACCAGGTTGCCAACTAGAACCGAATGGTGGTAGGTACCGGGCGCTTCAACCATCAACTGCCTCAAAATAGGCGAATTCATGTTAGCCAGTTCGAGCAACTTGATATCGGTGGTGTATTTAAAAATCGCTTCAACCAGCGGGATGGTGCCGGTCACGAAGACGCTGCTGAGTAGGCCGCCAAACAGTCCGAAGCAGATTTTCCAGAGCAACTGCAGCTCCAAACCGTTTCCAGCCAGAAAGTGAATTCCGATTAGCACTGCCGCATTGGCAAAACCGACCCACATCCCCGACCAATAGATGGTGGAACGCTCCTGACAATGCTGAACGCCGTGCGCTCCGACCATGCTGCTCGTCAATGCCAGCAACGCCATCGACAGGCTATTGCCGAAGAGCACCCCGACCAGCAAAGAGCAACAGACGGAGAACAGTAGTGCCGTCTCCGCATTGAGGACAATCCGCACCAACATCGCCCCGATAGCAAAGGGGATCGCATAGTAGTAAGCACTGGAATCGATATAAGCAAAGGTGTTGCCAAGGGCTGTCGCGATGAAAATCGAAACCTTGATTAGAATGAACAGGGCCAACAGGGACATTGCCAGAAACAGCAGGTCGCGCGAATCAGGGCGGAACTTGCGGATATTACCCTGTGCATAAGAGTAGCCGATATAGATCAGCAATGAAATGCAGACCAGCATGCCGAACGCGGTCGGCAAACTGCGATTGTCCCGCCCGGAATCGCGTATCGCCCGCAATTTCAAAATCTGGTCAGCGGTGACCCGCTCTCCTTCGCGGACCACCATCTCCCCCTTTTTCACCTGAAACAGCACGGGCTTGACCGCATCCCGAGCCTGCTGGCGGCGCAGCGAGGTTTCTTCTTCGTTATAGCTCAAACTGGGGCGTAACTGTTGCTGCACCAGTTTGAGCAGGGTTTGATGCTGAACTGGCGTCAGGCCGGGCATTTCGCTCATCAGCACTTTGGCCTGCTCAAGGGCTTCGTTCAAGCCGAAGGTTCTTTCGAGCACACTGCTCGCCAACTCCTCGCCACCAGGGATTTTACGTACCAGTATCGCCTTCTTGCGATCCGCCTCGAAAACCTGCAGGTTGGCAACAATCGGACGGTCAAAGACTTTGCCCAGTAACTCACTCGCCTGGTGGGGAATCTGCGGATCGAGCGGCAGATCGCTCAACGCCAGATACTCCTCATCCGTCATCGGCACACCGAAATCGGACTCCAACTGCGGGAGAAACACTTCCGGTGACGGAGGATCTTCAGTATTCCGCAACTGCAACAGCAAATGCAAACCGTTCCGGATCCGCTCAACAGCTTCCCGGCCAGCGGTAGTCTGATAGTCATAAACCGGCGGTACCGACGCCCAGGCTTCATCCCGTTTGTTCTGCGTCAGCGGAGTATCCTCAACCAGCAGTTCACGCGGCGATTTGATATCGCGTGAAGCGATCTCTCCCGGCTCATGGTAGTCAGGGATAAAGCCGCCTTTAGGGACGATAATCAGCGTTAGCAGAAACGCCACAATGAACAGTAGCCAAATCCCGAAATTCGGTTTGCGTCGGTTCCGTAATCCTTGCACCCTTGTACCGAAGGCTACGGCTCGTCTCTGCCGCACTTTTTCTTTTTCTTCTTTGGTCATAAATCCTCTGGTCGCCGCAGATCAGCCTCCCACGCGACGATTAGGCTTCAACACCCGGCGATCAGCTGCCTGGTACGCTTTGACGATCGCCTGGACAATCGGATGACGTACCACATCGACATCAGTAAAATGATTGAAAGCAATTCCCGGCACGCCTTCTAGCACCTCAAGAGCGTGTAGCAGTCCGGAATGGGTATCCCGCGGCAGGTCGACCTGGGTGATATCGCCGGTAATGACCGCCCGGCTTCCGAAACCGAGACGGGTCAGAAACATCTTCATTTGTTCTGCAGTGGTATTTTGCGCTTCGTCAAGAATGACGAAGGCGTCGTTCAGAGTCCGGCCACGCATGAATGCCAACGGCGCCACCTCGACAACTCCGTTTTCCACCAGTTCTTTGGCCTTGTCCAGATCAACCATATCGTACAGGGCATCGTAAAGCGGGCGCAGATATGGGTTGACTTTTTCCGCCAAATCGCCTGGCAGGAAGCCGAGCTTCTCTCCCGCCTCGACTGCCGGCCTCACCAGCATAATGCGACTGACCTCTTTGCGCATCAACGCCGCCACCCCCATCGCCATTGCTAAATACGTCTTGCCGGTTCCGGCTGGGCCAACGCCAAAAACCACGTGATTCTGGCGGATATTGTCGATATAGGTTTTCTGTGCCAGGCTTTTCGGAGCGATGATCTTTTTCCGCGCCGAAACGAAAACGGTATCGAAAAAGATGTCCTTGAGATTGGTTGAAGAATCGGTAGAAAGGATCCGGATCGCGTAATCGATGTCAGTCGGATAGAGCGGCATCCCGCCACGCAATAAAGCACAGAGTTCCTCCAGCAGGCGATAGCCGACCTGAACCTGTGCTTGTTCCCCGGAAAGGGTGAGAACGGTCCCCTTACTGCCGAGGCGGATGCCAAGCACCTTTTCGATCAATTTCAGGTGCTTGTTCTGCTGGCCGAACAGTTGCGCAGCCAGCGCCGCGTCGCCAACGTCAAAACGTTCGCGGGGACTCATGTCGCTTGTACCTTGTTATGAGTCATTTTCACGCCATGAAACGTAGCACCAAAAAAGTTTGATTGCAAGATAGTCGGTGCATCCCGGAAAAGTAGTTTGGTCACAGGAAGTTTCCACGAGTCAATGAATATCGTATATACTAATGAAAGAAATTCGCAAATGATAAAGTAGAACATTGGTGACGTTTTGACATCGATATCGAGTCCACATCAACTTAAGCCAGAGACGGATCTTCTGGCTGACTTTCTCCATGAGCTGAACATTGCGCGGCGCAGCCTGACGCTCTACCCCCCCAACCACCCGCAAGTTGCAGTAACTAGTGACAAGACCCTCGAGCGACTGAGCAAGCTTCTTGACGACAGGGCATCCCTTACCTTGGGCATTGCCCCGGAGGCACTCTTCTTCGAACATCGCTGGCTTGACAAGGAGCACCCTGCCTTTCGCTCATTTGCCACGCTACTCTCCGGCCTCGGGATTGCGTCGATCAGCTTTGCCCAAAATCTCACCGAATCTGAACTTATCCAGTTTTGCCAATTATTACACAGCGATCGGCAGACCATCGAAGAACATGGCGGGTTCAAACAGTTTTTGAACCAACAGCAGATCGAGAAAATCAGCATCGTTCAGGTCGACTACACTGCCTTCTGCGAAAAATGCGATTCAGATTTCGAACCGGCGAATATCTCTAGTGACTTATGGGGAGATTTTCTTCAAAGTCTGCAGGAGAATATCCTCGACCTAGTACACGGAGGCGTCTATGTTGCGCCACAAACCATCGCCGACCTATTAAATCGAAAGCTGGCAAGCGGCGGCAACTCGACATCAGCGACTGGAGCAATCGGCAACTTTGTCGAACAGCTGCTGGAAGAACATCAAACAGGGCCATATATCCCTCCGGCGAATCAACTAAATGAACTCCTCGAGCACCTTTCGCCACAATTACAGACCCAGTTTCTTGCCGGGACCTTACAGACGCTTGAGAACCATCCAGAGCTTGCGAATCAGGTTCTCTCCAAATTTTCCCCCGCGTTACTTGAAAAAGCTTCCGACCCCAACCTGCATCAACAGCTGACCAACTCCCCCCGCCTGGTCGAACTGGTCAAGCAATTTGCCGCCAATCCAGCCAAGGACAAAGCCCACACGGTTTCTGCCAATTTCGGTTCGCTGGACAAAGAGATGGTTCGCGCCCGGCTAGATGTTTTATTCAGCGAAGAACGACACAATCTCTATCTGCCGGACAATTACCAGTCGGCGTTACAAAGCATCTTCTCCACTGACATCACCAGCGGCCTCCCGACCGATATTTGCCAAGAGTTGAAACAGGAGCTAGAAAACCAGCCGGTAGAGGAACAATGCAGTGAGATCATTTTTGATTTTCTGCAAAATGCCGACCCCGTGGAAAATGAAGCATCCATCCAACAGAACCTGATCGACCTTTGCCACTTCTTCCTTGATACCGGAAACTTCAGAGCATTGCGCGAGATTTATCTCAACTGGGCTACTTATTTGAACAGTGGCCGGGCAAAAGTTGATATTCTCAGTGAACGGGTGCTTGCCTGCCAGATCCAGCAAAGCTTCATTCAGGAAGTCATCAATGCCATTGACATCTGGGGCGAAGAAAAAGCCGAGTCGATCAAAAAATATATTTCCGCAGTCGGTCAACCCTACACCGAACCGGTCATCAAACAGCTCGGCCTGGCCAAACAGTTCAGCCGCCGTCGATATTGGATTGAAGTACTTGCAGCGATCGGCTCTGACGCCAACCAGTTTCTGATTGACGCCCTGAACGACGAGCGCTGGTATCTGGTTCGCAACCTGTTGACGGTCCTCCAAAAAAATCTGGCGCCGCCCGTCCTGAAAGCGATTCAGAGAGTAGCCGGGCATCCGCACCCACGGGTGCGGCAGGAGGTCATCCGCATCCTCCTGGACTGCAACCCAGCGACCGCCAACCGTATGCTCGCAAGAGAGCTGTCCAACCCGAACCGGGATGTTCAGCTCGGTGCGGTGGAACTTGCCGGGCTAAGCAACGCAGTTGATATCATCAATATGCTGCACGAAAAATTATTGGCAGACATTGAGGATCATGAGGCAACTCAGGAGATTTTGCAGGCAATGGCCCGCATCGGCCATGACAGCAGCCTCCAGCTGCTCAAGAAATTGTTGGCGAGAAAGGGCTTGTTCACCCCAAAACCGATCAAGCAGCTGCACTTCGATATCATCCGGAGCATTGGTAAATACCCACCGGAGAAAGCCCGTGAAGTCCTGCGTCAACTCGCAATAGAACTTCCTCGATACTATTCCAAACTTGCCGGCGAACAACTCAGATTGCTGTCAGGGGAGTCGCCATGAGCCTTGTTTCTCAAGAACATCTGCAGAACTTTATTCGTCACCTGATTACCGCCGCAACCAATGCCGCCCTCTACAATCTGGAGCACCTACAAGTAGCCCGGCTCTGTCGCCAAGCTTTCGGTGAAGTACAAAAACTGCTCAAAAAGCACTCAGACATCACCCTGAAAATTATTGAGAAACAACTAATTTTCGACAATCGCCCAGTAGAGCAAAGTTTGATGGTACAGCGATTGCTGTCCGCTTTGGAGCAGTACAACATCAGCCACCTGCGGATTGAACAGGAGGTTTCCAAAGAAGAGATCCTCGGTCTGATCAACACCTTGAGCAAAAGACCAGAACGTCAGATCGCGCTAGCGGGAAGTGAGCATATCCATTTCGGTCAGATTGAAGTCCGCTACCGTTCCCCCGAAAACTGCTGGCGCTCCACAGAACTATTGTTAGCAGATATCGCCAACAAAGAAGCCGACCGCTACATGGACCTCTATCGGTCTGTGCAAAATCATCAAAAAATAGACATTGGCAATGTCAGCGAAATCGTCAACGGATTTGTCAATGCGTTCACCGAGTTCAGCGATGTCTTTCTTGCCCTTGCCCCTTTGCGCTCAATGGATGAATACACCTACACTCACTCAACCAACATCTGCATGCTGAACCTCGCTCAAGCCAAGCAGCTCGGCATCAAAGGGCACCTGCTGAACGATATCGGCATCGCCGCCATGTTGCATGATGTCGGCAAGATGTTTATCTCCCC
Source organism: Malonomonas rubra (assembly GCF_003247215.1). Taxonomy (GTDB): domain Bacteria; phylum Desulfobacterota; class Desulfuromonadia; order Desulfuromonadales; family Geopsychrobacteraceae; genus Malonomonas; species Malonomonas rubra_A. The sequence goes on from NZ_QKAP01000015.1 coordinate 56,781, forward strand.
CGGAATTTTGAGCAAGGCCAGCAGACTGACTGATGAAGAATGGCAGATCATGCAGCAGCACCCCCGCCTCGGCGCCGAATACCTGCTCAACACTCCCGGCGTACCCCGCCTAGCCGTTGTCACCGCCTATGAACACCATATGCACTACAACGGGCAGGGCTACCCGAGAACCAGACATCCACGAAAAATGAACCTCTGCTCCCACATGACAGCAATTTCGGACACCTATGATGCCATGCGAACCCAGCGCAGTTACGAAGAATCGTTAGAACTGGATCAGATCACTAATATCATGCTCGATCTGGCTGGCACCAGGCTTCATCCCCAGTTAACCTATAACTTTCTGCACATGCTCAGCGAATTGGAAAAAGAGAACCTTGGCAGCCCACCTGCATCCGTGCCACATTAGCAAACCCTAAACAATGTAGGACCGGGAGCTATTCTTGGATAGCCAATTCATCCAAATCATCTTTATAATGAAAAACAACCTCTGGTGAACTTTCTCCATGAGTTGAGCATAACCGCCGGTACCTGTTGACCTATCCTCCCCAACACCTGATGCTCAATAGCGCCATTGACAAGATCATCACTCGGCTTTATCCCCTCTTTGCCATTTGGGACCAAGTTCAGCTCGGCGTCGCCCCAAATAGCTTACTTTCAAAGAGCAGTGGCTCAGAAAAGATCAGCCCAGTACTTGCGACTTCGCCAACTCCTTGGTTCGACTAGACATTGCAACGCTCCACTTTAACAACAAACCGAATAAATCCGAGTTGCTCAAGCTTTCCGACTTGTTGAATTCCGACCGGCAAACCATTCACAGAAAAGGCGGCCTTACTTCTGCAATTGAGGCATTCTCCGAACAGGGCATTTTTTTTGTCACTCTGACACCGCTGCGCGATCTCGATGGATACACTTATACCCACTCCACCAACGTCTGTGTGTTGAATATCGCTCAGGCAAAGATGCTCTTGTTTGAAGGGCAGCTGCTTTACGAAATCGGGCTTTCGGCAATGCTGCATGACATCGGCAAATTTTTCGTTTCCACAGAAACCCTGTAGAAGGAAAACACGGTGACCGATAAAGAATGGGCCATCATTCAGCAGCACGCGCAACTTGGCGGCAAGTACCTGGTCAATACCCCTGGCATTCCAAGGCTTGCGGTCATCACCGCCTATGAACATCATAGGAGTTACAACAACGGCTTACCCGCAATTTCCTCAACAACCTGAGTAAGATAGACCATGGAGCCCTCACCTGAAGCTCACGCCACCCTGCTACTTGCGATCAAACACCCTAAAGTGCTATACAGTCGCAATTCATTTTGAAGTTACGACTTCACCGATAAAAGGATTGTGGCATGAGCGAAGACACAAAAAAAGTCATCT